>JAIEPJ010000020.1 GCA_019749835.1 Phreatobacter sp.
GAAAACGATCAGCAGGCCAGCAGAGTAGCTTAAACCAGCCGGGAATCTGTCCAAGGATCGGGGAGTAGCTCACTTTGCGACACGAGGGACTGCAAGGTGCGAGTATGAACAGCCTCGTCAGAACTCACCCGAACAACAATTCAAGCGTCGAAGGAATGCAGCGGAAACCACGCAGCGACCATCCTTTGGCCTTCGGCGATCAGTGACCAGCTCTTTGCCGAGGTAAGGCCGGCGGCGGTTCAGACCCCGGTCTGGCGATTTTGTGTATTATGCATCCGAACTACGGTCTCTGGGATTCCGTTTCATCGGGCACGCGCCTCAGTCTGTCCTGCTGTCGCCGAGGGTCGCCGCAGCGAGTTCCAAGGTGGGTCCTGCCGTGATGCGGGCCAAGGATACAAGCGGCCTGTCGGTTCGTAATGATCGTGAGCAACGCTGGGCCCAGGGAATGATCGCGCGAGGTGCGGAACACGGCTGGAGATGGCTCCTGTTCACGTGCGGGCTGTCCGGATCGCGAACGTGCAGCCCCCAAAGCGCGCCCGCTGAGGCAGCGACGATGTCGAGGAACCTCGCTGGTGGTGCGAGCGACGGGTGCAAAATTGAGACGTATGGCTTCGGCAGGTCGCGGTCAGGACGATAGGAGAGCTGTGGAGATGGGTGACCTATCATCGACCCATAGGCGGAGGCATTGCATAGGCATTTGCGCAACCTTCCAGGGAACTGCTGATGAGCGTGAGCGGGTGTTGCGGCACGCTGCATCATGAGTACGCCCCAGCCTACGGCAGCAGACGCCCGGCCTCGGCGACGCTCCCCCACATTGTGGGCACTTCTGGCGCTCGTCGCTGGCATTGCCATCTGGTTCGGTTTCACCCGGCCCTGGGAAACAAAGCAGGTCGCTGTAGAGGTGGAGACGGTGCATGCTCGCCCGACCCAGCGCGTTCTGGCAGTCAACGGGCGGATCGCGCCTGTTATGAAGGTTGATGTTAGCTCGACCATCGGCGGGCGCTTGCGATCGGTCCTGGTTCGTGAGGGCGATGTCCTGAAAACCGGCGATCTGGTTGCGGTCCTTGACGACGAGCAGCAGAAGGCGGCGGTTGCCCAGGCGGATGCAGCGGTCGACAGCGCAAGGGCAACCTTGCAGCAGGCCAAGGTCGAGTTTGAGCGGGCCAAGGCGCTCGGCGATACCATTTCGCGCAGGAACCTCGAAACCGCGCAACTCGCGGTGCAGACAGCACGGAACGATGTGGAACGCTTGTCCGCGGCGCGGGACCAAGCTGTCAGTCTTCTTGCTCAATACAGCATCAGGGCACCGTTTGACGGCACCGTGCTGGTGCGCGCTGGCGACCCTGGACAGGTCGTCAGTACCTCCAGCGTGCTCATCTCGATGGCCGACTTCACTCAGTTGCGTGCCGAAGCCGTCGTCGACGAGTTGTACTCCTCAGAGCTCAGGCGCGGTCTCAAGGCACGGCTGCAACCCACCGGCTACAATCGCACGCTTGAAGGTGAAGTAAGCTTCGTTTCGCCGAACGTTGAGACCACCACCGGCGGACGTCTCGTGCGCGTCGCAATAGCGGATATGCAAGGCTTGGCTTTGCCTATTGGACTGTCGGTCAACCTCAATATCCTGGTCTCACAAGAGCCTGCAGCTATCACCGTCCCCCGAAGCGCAATCGTGGATCTGATGACCGCGCCGGCCGTATTTGTCATTGCAAGGGGCAGAGCAATCCGCCGCCCCATCGACTTCGTTGACTGGCCTTCCTCCCGGCTAATTGTTCGCAGCGGCCTCACAGACGGTGACGCGGTCATCATCGATCCGAAGACGCTGGTCGATGGATTGGCGGTCTCGGTCAAGGGGAGCTGAGCGGTGACCTACAGCTTCAAGGTCGCTCTTCGGTATCTAGCCTCCAATCGCGCGCAGACAGCCCTTTTGATCGCTGGGGTCGCCGTCGGGGTCTACATCTTCGTTTTCATGAGCGCGCTGATTGGCGGGCTCGCGGTGCTGCTGCTCAATCGCACAGTGGGCAACATTGCCCATGTCACCATCCAAGCGCCCGACCGGGATCCTGTTTCGCTCTATGGCCGTGACAGCGGGACCCTTGTCGCGATCCTTAAATCGGTCCAGCAGCGAACGACGCTGCAGTCTGCAGCGGCATTTCTCCCCACAATCGAGGCTATTCCCAATGTCACGAGCGTTGCTGGCGTCGTCGCCGGAAACGGCTTTCTGACCAAGGGAGAGGCAATCGCTCCGGTGATTGTGACAGGCGTCGAGCCCGATCAGGTCTCGGCGATTGCCAATGTCGCCGGCAATCTCGTCGCCGGCTCTGGTGACCTCACGATCGGCAAAGCCCTCATCGGATCGGGCCTTGCAAAGACGATGGGGCTGCGGGTGGGTCAGAGAGTTTCCATTCGATCGGAACGGAATATCGATGCGACACTGCTCATCGGTGGCGTCTTTTCTCTAGGCGTTTCCAGCGTTGACGATGGCGCGATTTATGTTCACCTCCGAACGGCTCGTGTCTTGTTCGAACTGCCGGATGGAGTGTCCCGGCTGGAGGTCAAACTCGACGACCTGAGACTCGCCCCTGATGTTGCGCGCCGCATCGCAAACACGACCGGGCTTAAGTCGATCCCCTGGACCGAGAAGAACGAGCAGTTGCTGAATGGTTTGGTAGCTCAGGCCCGCTCTGGCGACGTGATCAAGGGGTTTGCGCTGGTTACGATCGTGATTGGCGTTGCCAGCGCCCTGTTGCTGTCGACCTATCGGCGACAATCTGAGATCGGCATCATGCGGGCCATGGGAGCGACACGGCGGTTCGTGGTCGGCGTGTTCATGATCCAGGGCGGCTTGATCGGACTTGCGGGCGGCCTGCTTGGGGCCGGCCTCGGCTATCTGAGCCTATTGCCCTTCCCGCTGCCCGAGGCCACCAGTAGCACAGGCCTGCCAATCGCCATTGGCGAAGGCGCCTACGGAACCGCAATTCTGCTGACCTTCATTGGTGCAATCTTCGCCGCGATCTGGCCAGCGAGCGCCGCCTCACGCGTCGACCCGGTCAAGGTCATTGGCCCATGATTGTAGACACGCCACTCCTGATCGTTACCGATCTGGTCAAGGAGTTCAACGATGGCGAAACTTCAACAACAGTTCTCAACGGCCTGTCTCTCAGTCTGTATCGGGGGGAACTTGTGGCACTCCTGGGCCCTTCAGGCTCTGGCAAATCGACGCTGCTCAGCATACTCGGCACCTTGATGCGGCCGACAAGTGGTCGGTTCGAGATGCTGGGCTTCAACCTGATCGGCGCCCGCGACGTCGATCTAACCGAGTTTCGTAACCAGCACATCGGCTTCGTTTTCCAAGCGCACAATCTGCTGCCCGACTTTACCGCGCTCGAAAACGTCATGTTCCCGGCAGCTACCCGAAAGGGTCGCGAAACATCAGTCGATCGAAGGCGGGCAACCGAGCTACTGGACAAGGTTGGGCTTGCCGATCGCCGCGACTTTCCGGCAAGCAAACTATCAGGAGGCCAGAAGCAGCGCGTGGCGGTGGCGCGTGCCTTGATGAACAGCCCTGATCTGGTACTCGCCGACGAACCCACGGGCAATCTCGATCGGGAGAGTGCAAGGCGGGTGATGGATCTCCTTATCGATCTCAACGGGACCGACGGTACCACCTTCCTGATCTCAACCCATGATGAGACGATCGCTGGTCAGTGCCGCCGGGAAATCCGCTTGCTCGATGGTCGACTTGCCCGAGAACGGCATTGACCTGGGACACTAGGCAGGGTCCTGGTTTGGGTATAGCCGCTCAACCATAGAGACGAGCAAAGCGGCCCTCGCGGTTCCCGAGAAATTGTTCGTCGTCTTGCTCATGATGGCTCGTCCTTCTCAGGAGTTGAGCCCTCCGGCAAACCCATTGCGGTTCACACCCTCACCTACACCACGCGTCAGGACACGACCATTGCACCGCCATTGACCAAGCCAATTTTCTCTGACAGTGCTCCATTGTGTTCTGGAATGTGTCAGTCGAAGAGTATTTCACGAAAGAAGACGCAAAAAATGGACGCTTATGCTCAAACGTGAAATCGTCGTCATGATCTGCAGCCGCGGGCGCGAAGCCATGCTCGCCCGGCTCCTCGATGATCTGCTCGACGGCTTCCTACCAGCGCTGGCTGAAGGCGGGTGGACCGCCTCGGTTTTCGTTTACGCACAGCTCTACGGCGAGGACTATCTCGACTTCCTCGCCGTCCGGCACGCCGAAGCCTTTGCCGATGGCCGGCTCTTGGTCGTACCCTCCGAGCGCCCCCATACGCGCATCGGCGACGTCGTGCATACCGCGATCACGGCCATGCATGAACGGCTTTCTTACCGGCTCGCCATGCTGATCGACGACGACAGCCTTTATACGCCCGATACCCTGGTCGAGGACAATCTCCGCCGCGCGGTCGCGGCCTTCGTCGATGGAGGCCAGCACTGCTTCTCAATCAAACTCGGCCAGGAACGTGACTTCGTGATAGGCCCCTTCCTCGATACGGAAAACCCGATCGCGCCCTTCAAGGAGAAGATGATCTGGGTGAGCCGCGCCGTGCTCGATGACGTGCTGGCGCTGCCGCACTTCTCCGATCTGTCCATCGCAGAGGACACGGTGATCACGGCCCTTGCCTGGCTCCGCGATCCTGACGCCTGCCGCTCGGTGCACGGCATCGCCAGTTTCGTTCATTTCGGGGTTGAGACGCTGCCAGGCTTGCAGGGCGGCGAGGTTGCCGGCGGCTACGCCGACCTCGTGGGTTTCGCCGGCCCCCCCACTGCTGCGGCCCCTCATGGCAAGTACGATCAGGCGCTTCGCTCGGGCGTGACACATTGGCACGTGATGCCGGATGTTTTCGTCGGAGCAGACCATCCGCACTTCATCTACGCCGGCCTGCGCGCAGATGCCGCCCGACCGACGTCTGCAGTCCAGAACGGCTCCAGCCAGTGCTGTCAGACCAACCAAAATAGCCTCGGAAGCTGCCCCTACCCCAGCACGGCTCAGGCAACGCCCAGCTGACGCCATGAACCGCCCTGGGTTTGCCGAGGCAGGTGGCGAGAGAACTACCCCTATCTTCGGCTTGGCCAGCGACGCCTAGCAAACTCGTCGGCTGCCGCCGGCAGGACTTTGTGATGGGCTCGAGGTGGCGGCAGATTCACCGAGCGCGCGGCAGGCTCGAGATGCCGGCGTGCATAAGAGCGCGCAGCGGCAACTACAACATTCCTACAACATGAAAGAATGAGCGCCGTTCAACCATCTGATTCTTCGATCGTTTTCGGGAAAATTCGTCCCATCCATCATCGGTGCCACAGCAAAGCGCCAGGGGCTCGTTTTGGCCTCAAAACCAGCCTTCATGCGGCATCTCGTCATATCGCCCAGCATCATTCGGCGCTGGAACTACACCATTCGGCATCATTCGCACCGCAAACCTGACCGGCAATCGCCGATGATCACCCTCAGCTACACAACGCTATGGGACATGACAAAGGTCAAGACGCGGTCGATCTCGCCTTTTGCCGCGGGTTGTCAGCCCTTTAGCCGAACCGCACCGCGGCCGTTGGCAGCTGGAGCCTTCGACTGAGACCAGGTGCCTGCGGGCTACTACGGCTGAATGACCGTTGGCTTTTGGGCCCGAAGCCGACGCTGGGAATGTCCGCATTCTCCCTGGCCGCCGGACCTTCGCCCACGGTCGAGCAGCACGATGTGTTTCGCGCCTAGGGCAGTTCGATGATCTCCACCCAGTTCGGATCCTTGCCGAGGGGCAGGCGGTGGGTCGCGCCGAGGCGTCCCGACTGCGGGTCGATCGCGTAGAGCGTTGCCGCATGCGACTTCTGCCCGACGGCGACGAGGAATTGGCCGGCAGAATCGAGCGCGAAACCGCGCGGCTGTTCTTCGGTCGGCACGACGGCCGTGCGGGTCAACCTGCCCGTCGCCGCATCGACGTCGAAGACGGACAACGTGCTCGATCGCCGCTCCGAGGCGTAGAGGCGCCGCCCATCGGTGCTGATCCGCACCTCGGCAGCCCAGGGCGCGCCACCCTGGAACCCGTCCGGCAAGGTCGTGACGCGCTCGATGCGGTTGCCGAGAAGGCCGGCGCCAGGATCGTAGGGGTACACGTTGATGGTCGCATCGAGTTCGTTGAGCAGATAGACGAACCGGTCGCCTGGATGAAACACGAAATGCCGCGGGCCCTGACCCGTATCCGTCTCGATGAGGGGCGCACTGGCAGGCCGCAGTTGGCCCATCGTCGCATCGAAGGTGAACTGGAGAACGACGTCCCCGCCCAGATTGGTGGCGAAGGCGTGGCGGTTGCTCCGGTCGGTCATCACGGCGTGGGCATGCCGGCGTGTCGCGACGATCTGCGTCGGTTCGGCCGCCACGGCCCCGTTCGGACCGATGGCGTTCACCGCCACCTTGTCGCCGCCGTAGGAGGCGCTGAGCAGGAACCGCCCGGTCCGGTCGGTCGCGATGTAGGCCATGCTGTCGGGAAGCGGGGTGGTAGCGACGGGGCTGAGTTCACCCGTCGCTGGGTTGATGCTGAACGAGGCCACGGAGAAGGGCTGCGATCGCAGCGCGACAAGGAGAAAGCGCTTGTCCGGAGTCACGGCGATCGGCATCGCCGTGCCAGTTACCGGGACGGTCTGGACTGGCCGGAGCACACGGGCCTCCCGGTCGATCCGCAGGACACTGATCTCCCGGCTTTCGGCGTTGGAGACGTAGACGTAGGTAGGCGCCGCGGCTGGCGTCGGCGACAGGCCGATGGCGGTCGCCATCACGACCGAGGCGAGGATGTGGCGCTTCATGGGTCCCTCCGGTTCCGGCTCGTGGCCCGGCTCCGCTTGCTGCGGACGTCTCCGGACAGGCTAGGCGGGCGGCTCACGCCCGGCCAAATCAATGTCGATATGGATCCGTGCGGGGACGACATGGATGGACGGCCGCCATCCCCGGCGGAGCGTCATGCCGCCTTAGGACGGGCGGCGAAGATGCCGCTGTCCAGCCTGCGGACGAGGGCGGCGAGTTCTTCGGTCTCGGCTTCACCGAGATCCGTCAGCGGCGCTCGGACCGGCCCGGAATTCCGCCCGATGACCTTCATCCCGGCCTTGATGATCGAGACCGCATAGCCCTTGCGCCGGTTGCGAATGGCGAGCAGCGGCAGGATGAAGTCCTTGAGTCCGGCTTCCACCGTCCGGTGGTCGCGTTGCCGCACGGCCGCGTAGAAGCGTGTCGAGAACTCCGGCACGAAATTGAAAACGGCCGAGGAGTAGGTCGTCACGCCCATCTCCAGATAGGGCATGGCGAAGGTCTCGGCGGTCGGCAGGCCGCCGACATATGTCAGGCGGTCGCCCATCCTCGAGCCGATCCGCTGCATCAGTTCGAGGTCCCCGACGCCGTCCTTGAAGCCCACGAGGTTGGGACAGCGCTCGCAGAGCCGCGCCAGCGTATCCTCGGTCAGAATGGCGTTGTCGCGGTTGTAGACGATGACGCCGAGGCTGGTGGAACGGCAGACAGCCTCGACATGCGCAGCAAGACCTTCCTGCTCCGAGTTGACGAGATAGGGCGGCAGCAGCAGGATTCCGTCGGCACCGGCCTTTTCGACACTCTGGGCGAGGTCGCAGGCGATGGCGGTGCCGTAACCCACCCCGGCCAGGACCGGGACTCGCCCGGCTGTCTCGGCCACCGCGACCGCGACGATGCGTGCGACCTCCTCCGGCGTCAGGGAGAAGAACTCGCCTGTGCCGCCACACGAAAAGAGCCCCGCCACCTCGTAGCCACAGAGCCAGTCGAGGTTCGAGCGATAGCGCTCCTCGTCGAAGGCGAAGTCAGCGTCGAAGGGCGTGACGGGGAAGGACAGGAGCCCGCTGCCGATCGTCAGGGCCATTTCCTTCGGGGTCATTCCGGCCATTGCTGCCACTCCTCATGGAGCCCCGCGCGGGGGCGCTCGTTGCTGCGGGAAGGATGGCGCAGGCACGGGGGTGATGCCCGACCAAAGGCTGGATGAATCGATGCCGAATGTGGAACGATCGGCCTCAGGCGGTCATCTTGCGCGCAACGTCGAGCAGGATCGGGATGGCGGGGTTGGTGCTCTGCTCGCGCCAGACCATGAACAGTTCGGCGAGAACCGGCTTCTGCAGCGCGATCGGCCGCAGCACCACGTCGCGGAACTGCAGGTTGTCCGCGGCCTCGGGCACGATCGCGACGCCGACGCCGGCATGGACCAGCGCGAGGATCGAATGGATCTGCGCCAGGTACTGAACATGGTTCGGGGAAAGCCCGCCGCGGGCGAGAATCTCGACGACGAGATCGTGGAAGTAGCGCGCCTCGTAGGGCGCGTACATGATGAACGGGTCCGCGGCGAGCTGCTCGAGCTTGACGCTGGTCTGCCTGGCACGCGGATGGTTCCGCGGTAGCGCGGCCAGCATCGGCTCCGCCATGACCCGGAAGGAGCCGAGCCCCACGGGCGGCATGGGCGGGCGCATCAGTCCGATGTCGATTTCCCCCGAGAGCAGCCGTTTCAGCTGGTCACCGCTGACCATTTCCTTGAGCGACAGGGCGACGTCCGGCAGTTCGCTCCGGCACGAAGCGACCAGGCTGGGAAGGTAGCTGTAGGCCGAGGCCGCGGTGAACCCGACCTTCAGGGATCCCGCCCGGCCACGCGCCACCCGCTTGACCAGCAGAGCCGAACTCTCGGCGAGACCGAGGATATGGCGAGCTTCGGGCAGGAAGCTCTGCCCCGCCGGGGTCAGCTTCACCGATCGGCTCGAACGCTCCAGAAGCTTGACGTCGAGAATGCGTTCGAGAATCTGAATCTGCCGGCTCAGCGGCGGCTGGGTCATGTTCAGCCGGATCGCCGCCCGGCCGAAATGCAACTCGTCGGCCACGGCGACGAAGCAGCGCAGCTGTCCAAGGTCAAACATGGCCGCCTATTCCTGGAACACTTCCTCGCGCTTGGCACGGACCGCGGGAAGGATCAGCACGACGAGAAGCAGCGCGGTGAGCACGAGCAGCGCGGCGCTGATCGGGCGCTCCACGAACACCATGGGGTCGCCCCGCGACAGGTTCATGGCGCGGCGGAAGTTCTCCTCCATGAGGGGGCCGAGAATGAAGCCCAGGATGAAGGGCGCGGGCTCCGCCCCCACTTTCACGAAGAACACGCCCACCAGGGCGAAGAGCAGCATCAGGCCGATGTCCATCTGGCTGTTGCTGATCGAATAGGTTCCGATGCAGCAGAACAGCGCGATGGCTGGGAAGAGTATGCGATAGGGAACGCGAAGAAGCGACACCCACAGGCCCACCAGTGGCAGGTTGAGGATGACCAGCATGAGGTTGCCGAGCCACATGGAGGCAATGACGCCCCAGAAAAGCTGCGGCTGAGCGGTCATCACCTGCGGCCCAGGCTGAATGCCCTGGATCATCAGCGCACCCACCATGAGCGCCATGATGGCGTTGCCGGGAATGCCGAGGGTCAGCAGGGGAATGAAGGAGGTCTGCGCACCGGCATTGTTGGCCGCCTCCGGTCCCGCCACCCCTTCGATCGCGCCGCGGCCGAACCGCTCGGGCGTGGCCGAGGTCTTCTTTTCCACCGCATAGGAGGCGAAGGAGGAGAGCGCGGCGCCGCCCCCCGGGAGCACGCCGAGGACGGACCCGATGGCGGTGCCGCGGAGCATGGCGGGCAGGCAGTCCTTCAGCTCCTTGCGGCTCGGCCAGAGCTGGCTCAGCGCCACGGACAGCAGCGTGCGGTCCTGCGGGCGGGACAGGGCGATCATCAGTTCCGAGATGCCGAAGAGGCCGATGGCGATGGCGACGAATCCTATGCCGTCGCCGAGCTCGCCGATGCCGAGCGTCATGCGGGGAAGGCCCGTGTTGACGTCGATGCCGACGAGGCCGAGCAGAAGACCGAGCAGCACCATGGCCACCGCCTTGACCGCCGAGCCGTGTGCGAGAGCGATGGAGCCGGTCAGGCCGAGGACCATGAGGCTGAAATATTCCGCCGCCGTGAATTTCAGCGCCAGGGCCGAGAGGGGCACGCTCGCGACCGCGATGATGATCGTGGCGATCGTGCCGGCGAAAAACGAGGCGATGGCCGCGATGGCCAGCGCGGGACCGGCCCGGCCCTGCTTCGCCATCTGATGGCCGTCCAGGCAGGTGACGATCGAGGACGACTCGCCCGGCAGGTTCACCAGGATGGCTGTGGTCGAGCCCCCGTACTGCGCGCCGTAGAAGATGCCGGAGAGCATGATCATGGCCGACGCCGGCGGCAGGGTGAAGGTGAAGGGGAGCAGGATGGCGATCGTGGTGATCGGCGCGATGCCCGGAAGCACGCCTACAAGCGTCCCGATCAGCACGCCGAGGAAGCAGAAGGCGAGGTTTGCCGGCGTAAGGGCGACCCCAAAGCCCGTCGCTAGGTTAGCGATGAGGTCCATCGTCAGACCACCGGCCAGATCGGCATGGGAAGGCCGAGCGCCTTGACGAACAGCAACACCGCGAATGTCGAGAGCAATGCGGCGATCAGCAGGAGTTCCCGCCACCGCATGTCTTTCGACGCGGAGCCCGCGACCAGGACGACGATGAAGGCGGTCGCGGCGAGGCCGAGCCGGGGCAGCAGCAGGCCGAAAAGCCCGACAGCCGCCCCCACGAGCAAGATCGGTCGCCAGGCGATCTCCGGAAAGGCCTCACCCGTGGTCACGAGCGCCCTGCCGGCGATGAAGGCGCCGATCAGCGCGATCATCACAGCGAGGGCCCTCGGCACATAGCCCGGCCCCATGCGCGACGTCGAACCCATGGGCAGATCGGCGATGAGGTAGAGTGCGACCGCCGCGACGGACATGAGGAACAGCCCGAAGGCGAGATCGGCGGTGTTCACGCGGGTCATGGCGCGATCCCTGCTGGATGAAAGAGGTTTGCCCCGGCTCGCCCGGCGCACGGGATCCGCGGGTCAGCCGTCCAGCGAGATGTTCTCGGCCTTCACGACCTCGCCCCACTCGACCATCGCCTTGTCCATCCACGAGGCGAAGGACGCCGGCGTGCCGGGGCGGACGTCGCTGCCCAGTTCCCTGATCTTGGCCGCCACGTCGGCCTCCGCCAGGACTTTGTTGAGCTCCTGGTTGAGGCGTGCGACGACGGGGGCTGGCGTGCCCTTGCTCGCATAGACGCCCTGCCACGATCCGGCGTCCTGGACCGGGGTGTTCAGCTCCTTGAAGGAGGGAAGGTTCGGTAGCGCCTCCAGCCGCTTGTCGCCGGACACGGCGATGCCTTTCAGCTGGCCTTGGGTGACGAAGGGGAGCGTCGCGATGGCGCCGTTGAAGATGACGTTGCTCTCGCCCGACACCACGCCGCGCACCGCCGCGGCGCCACCGCGGTAGGGCACGGCGCTCCAGTTGAGGCCGAAGTGCTTCCCCACCACCATCGCCGTGAGGTGATTGACAGCGCCGACACCGCTTGTGGCGACGTTCAGCTTGCCGGGATTGGCTTTGTCATAGGCCGCGAGCTCGGCGAAGGAGGTCGCCGGCACCTGCGGATTGATGGCCACCAGGTAAGGCGAGAACGACACCATGCCGACGGGCACGAGGTCGGTCTTGACGTTGAAGGACAGCCGCTTGAACAGCGCCGGCACACTGGCGAGCGTCCCCGCATCGGCGATGAGCAGCGTGTGGCCGTCCCCGGCCTGCCGCGCCACAAAGTCGGCGCCGACATTGCCCGATGCGCTCGGACGATTGTCGACGACGACCGGCTGGCCCAGCGCCTGCGACAGCCTCGGGCCGATCAGGCGGGCGAGGATGTCGGAGGTGCCACCGGGGGCGAAGGGCACAATCAGGTTTATCTGGCGTGTGAAGGTCTGCGCCCGCAGAGCGGGGGCAAAGAGAGGAAGTCCGGTAGCGGACAAGCCGGCGACAGCAGAACGCCTCGTGAGCATCGTCATATCTCCCTTGGTTTGATGTCGCTCTTGTCCGTGGTGGCTGGTTCGCCAGTCCGAGCGTTCCATCCAGATTGACGCACTGTCTGACCCGTATCAATCCAATTACTGAATTGAACGCCATTTGTGCTGAGAGCCGCTATCAGGCTTTCGAGCATTCGCGCACGTCGGGACATCCGTTCACAGTGCACCTGACCGGCATGTCAGCCGCGAATCGAGCTGAACGGGCCCGGCTTTGCGGAGACAAACCGGCTGAGCAATCCGCCGACATCAGGTTGCACCGGCGGCTTGCCTTGTGCCGCCTGGCCTCTCGAGCAGAGGCATTGCGGAGGGTATCGAACGCCGTAGTGAGCCGCCCTGGATTCCTGGGCGCCTTCTTTCCTATCCTTGAGGCAGAGAGGCACCCATGGGCCCAGCGAAAACCGCCGAGGCTTCTCAAGCGTGACGCGGTGCTTCAGATCGCCAATCGGAGTTATCCGGCGGCTTCTGCAACTTCGGCGCGCAGCTTCTTCTACCTCGACATCGGTGCCCACGGGAGACGGGGCCGGCTCATTCCCGCGATGTCTTTGAACAGTCATCGCACCGCGACCATACCTTCACATCGCCGTGGCACTCGTGAGGCTCATAAGCCGTTGGGAGGTCCGCCATGCCGTTCTGCATACCCAAACTCGCCCGCCGCCTATTGGCCGCGCTGCCGCTGATAGCCGCCTTCGCGGCACCGCTGTCGGCCCAGCCCGCCGACACGCGGCCGGTCATCACCATTGCCGTGCAGCAGATCGTGACTTCCGGTGCCCTGGAGCCGTTGCGCGAGCAGTCCAACGTCGGCGCGCGCATCTTCGATTCGATCTTCGAGAACCTGATCGAGGTGGACAAGACCGGCGATCTCAGCCTCAAGCCCGGCCTTGCCGAGAGCTACCGCCGCATCGACGCCCAGACCATCGAGTTCACGCTGCGCCGCGGCGTCAAGTTCCACGACGGCCGCGAAATGACGGCCGAGGACGTGGTCTTCACCTTCGGCCGCGAACGCATGTGGGGAACGGGTGAGGCCAATCCCCAGACCAGCGGCCAGCCCACCGCGACGCTGTTCGCACAGGGCGCGCAGGGCGCGACCTCGGTGCCGCGCGAGGCGGTCGCCATCGCTGGCCGGCTGCTGCCTGCCTTCGGTTCGATGGAGGCCGTCGGCCCCCATACGGTGCGCTACACCAACCGCGTGGCGGACCTGACGCTGGAGGGCCGCCTGACCCGCAACGGCACCGAGATCATTTCCCGGGCCGGTTTCCAGGCCGCGGAGAACTGGGGTGCCTGGGCTCGTCGCCCGGTGGGCACCGGTCCTTACCGCGTCAAGGAATTTCGCCCGGACAACATTCTCGTCCTCGAAGCCCATGACGAGTACTGGGGCGGACGCCCACCGATCCGCGAGTTGCGCTTCGTTGTCGTTCCGGAAATCGCCACCCGGGTGAACGGGCTTCTGTCCGGTCAGTTCGATTTCATCACCGACGTTCCGCCCGACCAGTTCCGTGCCATCGAGCGTTCGGCGCGTCACGATGTGATCGGCGGCGCCATCCTCAACCACCGCCTTCTGGTGTTCGACAAGAACCATCCGCGCCTTCAGGATCCCCGCATCCGTCGCGCGCTGACCCATGCCATCGACCGGAACCTGATCGTCGAGGCCCTCTTCCAGGGGAAGACCTCGGTCCCCGCCGGTCTTCAATGGGAATATTACGGCCCAATGTTCCATTCCGACTGGACCGTGCCGGCCTTCGACCCGGCGCTGGCCCGCCGCCTGCTGCAGGAAGCGGGCTATCGCGGCGAGGTCATCCCCTATCGGGTCGCGTCGGGCTACTACACCAACCAGGTCCCGACCGCGCAGGCACTGCAGCAGATGTGGCAGGCCGTCGGGCTCAATGTGCAGCTCCAGATGGTCGAGAACTGGCAGCAGATTTTCGACCGGTCGAATCCGCAGAACCCGCGCGCCATCCGCGACTGGTCGAACTCGGCCCCGTTCAATGATCCCGTGTCCTCGATCGTCAACCAGCATTGCGAGCGTGGCCAGCAGCAGCAGGCCGGCGAATGGACCAACGCCGATTTCAATCGGCTGTGCACGGTCCTGGAAACCTCGACCAATCCCGACGAGCGCCGGTCGACCTTCCGCCGGATGATGGAGATCATCGAGCGTGAGGATCCGGGCTATACGGTCCTGCACCGCTCGGTTCTCTATTTCGGCAAGCGCAAGGACATCGAGTGGAAGCCCTCGCCGACCCAGGCGATGGACTTCCGGGCGTCGAACTTCCGCATCGTTCCAGCCACCCGCTGACACGGCACCGCCTGCAAGCGGCCGCGCTGGGTCTGGCGCGGCCGACCATCCGGAGTAGCGTGCATGACCGCCCCCCTCATCGAACTGAAGGACCTGACGGTCGACTTTCCCGTTGGTGGAAACTGGGTCCGGGCGCTGCATGGTGTCTCGCTCACGATCCGCCGCGGCGAGGCCTTGGGCCTTGTCGGAGAATCCGGTTCCGGCAAGAGCGTGACCTGGCTTGCCGCCACCAAGCTTCTGCCGGCCAAAGCCAGGATCGATGGAAAGGTCCTCCTGGACGGCAAGCCGATCCAGGGCCTGACCCGCGATCAGATGGCCAGTGTGCGCGGCAAAAGGGTCGCGCTGATCTTCCAGGACCCGACGTCCTCCTTGAACCCGGTGCACCGTGTCGGCACCCAGATCGGCGAAGCGGTCCGTCTCCATCGCGGCTTCGACGCCGCTGCCGCCCGCGCAGAGGCCAAGCGTCTGCTGGACCGCGTGCATATCCCGTCGGCAGCCCGCCGGCTCGACGATTATCCGCACGAACTGTCGGGCGGTACCAATCAGCGCGTGATGATTGCCATGGCGCTGGCCGGCGAGCCCGACCTGCTGGTCGCCGATGAACCGACCACTGCGCTCGATGTGACCATTCAGGCGCAGATCCTCGATCTGCTCGCCGAAATGCGCCGGGAGACCGGCATGGCGCTCGTGCTGATCTCCCATGATCTCGGCATCGTCGCCGACATCACCGACCGGGTCGCTGTCATGTATGCCGGTCGGATCGTCGAGGAAGCACCTGTCGACGCCTTGTTCGACGATCCTCGCCATCCCTACACCCAGGGACTGCTGGCCGCACTTCCGGATGTAGCCGGCCCGCGCCGCCGCCTCACCGCCATTCCTGGCCAGGTGCCCAATCCCGCCGCGCTCCCGCCCGGCTGTGCTTTCGCGCCACGTTGCCCGGCCGCCATTGCCGGCTGCGTGACGGCGATCCCCTCGCTCGATGCTGTCGCTGCCGATCGGCGAACCGCCTGCTTTCGCGCTGGCGATGGAACTCCCTGGGAGATCGCAGCATGAGCGCCCTGCTGGAGGTCGAGGGCCTCGTGAAGCATTACCACGTCCGGGGGGGTGGCGGGCTCTTCGGTGCCCCAGTCGTCCTCAAGGCGGTCGACGGCGTCTCCTTTGCCATTCCTGCCGGCCGCACGCTCGGCCTTGTCGGCGAATCGGGGTGTGGCAAGTCGACGACCGCCCGGTTGGTGCTCGGGACGCTGGCGCGCGACGGCGGGCAGGTGATGTTCGACGGCGAGCCGGTCGGCTCGGTTCGCGATACCCGGTGGCGCGCGCAGCGTCGCGCCATGCAAATGGTCTATCAGGATCCGCTTTCGGCGCTTGATCGCCGCCTGACCGTCGGCAAGCAGGTCGTGGAGCCGGCGCTCGTTCATGGCCTCGGTGCATCGGCGGAGCGGCATGAAAAAGCGCTGACCATCATGGATGCGGTCGGCCTCTCGTCGCGCTTCTTCGACCGCTATCCGCACGAGCTATCCGGCGGTCAGCGCCAGAGGGTCGTGCTCGCCCGCGCCCTCATCCTGTCCCCGAAGCTTCTCGTCTGCGACGAGCCGATATCCGCGCTCGACGTGTCGATCCAGGCCCAGGTGATCAACCTCCTGGTCGATCTGCAGGAAAAATTCTCGCTGACCTATCTGTTCATATCCCACGACCTGAAAGTGGTCCGCCAGGTCGCCCACGAAGTGGCGGTCATGTATCTCGGCCGTATTGTCGAGCGCGGCGACCCGGAGGCCCTGTTTCACGCGCCGGCCCACCCCTATACGCAGGCCCTGGTCGGTGCGATCCCGACCCCGAGGACACGCGGTCGCGCGCGCGCCGCGCTCCAGGGCGATCCGCCGAGCCCGATCAATACGCCCCCGGGCTGCTCCTTCCACCCGCGCTGCCCGCGCGCCGAGGCCCGCTGCCGCAGCGAGGCACCGCTGCTGCGCCCGCTCGCGGACGGCCGCTTCGCCGCGTGCCATTTCCCGGTCCTTTCAACGCCCGCCCGCGAGGCCGCCTGATCATGCTCGGCTATGTCGCGTCGCGCGCCTTTCGCGCCCTGGTGACCATTCTCCTCGTGCTCACCTTCGCGTTCTTCATCCTCAATGCCACCGGCGATCCGGCGATCCTGATCCTTTCCGCCGATGCGCCGCCGGAAGCCATCGAGGCGTTTCGCGAGGAATGGGGGCTCAATGCACCCCTCTGGAAGCAGTATATCGGATACCTGTGGAACCTCGCCCATGGCGAACTCGGCCGGTCCATGCGCGACGGGCGCGATGCCTGGGCGGTGGTCTCGGAGCGCATACCGGTCACGCTCGCCATCACGATTCCGGCCCTGATCATCAAGCTGGTGATCGGAATTTCCGCCGGCATCGTCGCCGCCCTTTGGCGCGATACCTGGGTCGACCGTCTGGTAATGGCCTTCTCCGTGACCGGCTATACGGTGCCGAGCTTCGTGCTGGGTCTGGCACTGATGCTCGTCTTCGCCGTCCAGCTGGGCTGGTTGCCGGCGGCCGGGGCGGACAGCTGGCGCCACGCGATCCTGCCGATCATCACGCTCGGCGTCGCCGGTGCGGCGGTCCTCGCGCGGTTCACCCGTTCGGCCATGCTCGAAGTGCTCGGCCAGCCGTTCATCCGCACCGGGCTGGCCAAGGGGCTGGTTTGGCGCGCGGTCGTGATCGGACATGCGTTCCCGAACGCGGCCATTCCGACGCTGACGATCGCCGGCTTCATGATCGGCTCGCTGGTCGCCGGTGCCGTGGTGGTCGAAAGCGTTTTCGCCTGGCCAGGCGTCGGCCGCCTGCTGGTCTCGGCGGTCGGCAACCGCGACCTGATGGTGGTGCAGGCGATCCTGCTGCTGGTGACGGTCACGATGGTCTCGGCCAATCTGATCGTCGACATCGTCTACGGCTTCGTCGATCCACGTCTGCGCACCGCCCGGGGCGGCCAGGCGCGAGGTGGCACATGACCGACGCCTCGCTGCCCTCAACGGAGGTCGAGACCAGCAGGCGGCGACGGTTCTTCCGCGCCTGGCCTCCGGCTGTCCTTCTGGCGCTCGCCTGGATCGCCTTCATCGCTCTCGTTTCGATCTTCGCCGACTGGCTCAAGCCCTATGATTTCATGGCGCTCGACCTGCGAGACCGCCTCGCCGAACCGGTCTTCATGGGCGGCACGTTTCGCCATCTTCTCGGCTCCGACGAACTCGGCCGCGATGTCCTTTCGCGGCTGATCGAGTCGGTCCGCATGAGCCTCGTCATAGCCTTTCTCTCGACGTTGATCGCGGCTGCCATCGGGGTCAGTCTCGGCTTTCTGGCCGCCCATTTCCGTGGCTGGGTCGAACAGGTCATCCTCGGGGCCATCGATTTCATGGCCGCGATCCCGTTTCTCATCATCGCGCTGGCGGTCCTTGCCTTTTTTGGCAACACATTGACGCTCTTCATCCTCCTGATGGGAATGCACGGCTGGGAGCGGATCGCCCGCATCACGCGTGGCCTTGCCATAGCGGCCAAGGAACAGGGCTATGCTGCCGCGGCGAGCGAAATCGGCGCGTCGCCCTTTCGCGTCTATGGTGCCCATATCCTTCCCAATATCGCCTCGACCCTCATCGTCGCCATGACGCTCAACATTCCCGAAGTTATCCTGCTCGAGTCGGGCCTATCGTTCCTCGGCCTTGGGGTTCAACCGCCCCTCACATCGCTCGGCAACATGGTCGGTTATGGTCGTGAGTACATCCAGACAGCCCCCTGGATCCTTCTTTCGCCGGCCGTCGTCATCATCCTCACCACGCTCGCAGTCTCCGTGGTCGGTGACTGGCTGCGCGACCGTCTCGACCCGACCCTTCGCTGATCCGGATTCCCAACATCATGACCCTATCGAACCTGCCGACGCTCGGCGCCGCCATCGCCCACGAGAATCTCGGCCTTCATCGTGACTGGCTGATCGAGGGCCAGCGTGACCTCGAGCTGCAGGCCTTCTTCAAGCCGGAGGCATTGGACGGCGACTTTTCCGACGTCATCGCCGCGACGAAAAAGACGCTCGACGGCCATACCGGCCGGCTCGGTATCCACGGACCGTTCTGGGGCTTCTCGATCGCGAGCCATGATCCGGCGATCCGCCGCGTCGTCACCGACCGTTTCCTCACGGCTCTCGCCGTCTGTGAAAGGCTCCGTGCGACCCAGATGGTCATCCATTCGCCGGCGACGACCTGGGGATACAACAACCTTCAGGTCTTCCCGGACGAGGCCGCCAAGCTGATCGAACGCACCCACCTGACGCTCAGGTCCGTGGTGAAGCGGGCCGAAGACCTGGGCGTCACGCTGGTCATCGAAAACATCGAAGACAAGAACCCCATGGACCGTGTCCGGCTCGCCGAGAGCTTTTCCTCGCCCAACGTCAAGGTGTCACTCGATACCGGTCACGCCCATTATGCCCATGTCTCAACCGGGGGGCCGCCGGTCGATGTCCATGTGATCGCAGCTGGCAACCTGCTGGAACACGTCCACATCCAGGATGCCGACGGTTTCGCCGACCGCCACTGGCTCCCCGGCGAAGGCACCATCAACTGGATCGCCGTCTTCCGCGCGCTCGGCAAGCTCTCGTCCAATCCCCGCCTGGTGCTCGAAGTCCGCGACCAGACCAACCTGCAGAAGGGCGCAAGGCATCTGGTGGAGATGGGGCTGGCCGTCTGAGAGCGGCTTCGAAACCGACCTTGGAAACGCCTGTTTGTGGTGTCGCCAGAGACAGACGTTGTCCACATCCAACCGATTGCGCCCCCCACTGGTCGCCCTTGGATTGCCCCCGAGGGATTGACGATCATTCAAGCTTGCCATCACCCTCTGCATGTACAAAAGCCGGGGGCCTTATATGTCGATCCGCGTTTCCAAGCGCCATCTGATCGTTGGCGGGAGTGCTGCTGCAGCGTTTGCGGCCCTACCAGGCGCCGGCGAGCTCCGGGCTCAGACACCCCGCAGCACGCTGGTCATCGCAGCCCAGATCGACGATCTCCTGGCACTTGACCCGCACCATTCGTTCGAGGTCACCGGCTCGGACCTTCTGAAAAACGTTTATGACCAGCTGTTCGTTATTGACGAGACCAAGGCGACTGCGGAGCTCATGCCGGGAATCGCCGAGAGCTTCAGCGTTTCGTCAGACGGTCGCACCTTCACGTTCACGATCCGCCGGAACGTCAAATTTCATTCAGGCAATCCGCTGACGGCTGCCGATGTTGCCTATTCGATCCGCCGACCGCTGATCATCAACCGAACGCCGGCCTTCATGTATCGCTCGGTCGGACTTAACCGCGAAAACGTCGAGCAGAACGTTCGCCAGACCGGAGAATTCGAGGTCCAGGTCACTTTCGACAAGGCTTATGCGCCAAGCCTGATCCAGAACCTGTTCACCGCCACGATCGGCTCGGTCCTCGACAGCAAGCTGGTCGAGCAGAACGCCGGTACCGACCATGGCAATACCTGGCTGAACCGCAACTCCGCAGGTTCAGGTGCTTTCCGCCTCGTCCGCCACCAGCCGAACGAGAGCTACACGATCGAGCGCAATGACAACTGGTGGCGCGGGCGCGCGATCATGCAGCGTGTGATCGTGCGGCATGTACCCGAGGCGGCGACGCAGCGCCTCTTGCTGGAACGCGGCGATGTCGACATTGCACGCAACCTCACGCCGACCGACATCAGCGGGCTTCGCGGACGGCCCGGCATCACCATCGCCGAATTTCCGCGTGGTACGATCCAGTATTTCAGCGCGAACAAGGGCGATCCCATCCTCTCCAAGCCGAAGGTCATCGAGGCGCTCAAGCACCTCATCGACTATGACGCAATCGCCACCAATCTCCTGCCCGGACAGGTCTTCCCCCACCAGTCCTTCATTCCCCGCGGAACCCTCGGCGAACTGGATAGCCGCCCCTGGCGCTTTGATCCGGAGCGCGCCAAGGTCCTTCTGGCCGAGGCTGGCCATGCGGGCGGCATCCGACTGACCATGGACACAGCCAACACGTTCCCGTCCCTTGATGTCGCCCAGGCGCTGCAGGCAAGCTTTGCCCGCGGTGGCGTGACGCTGGAAGTGCTGCCGGCGACGGGGGCCCAGGTGCTCGCCAAGTACCGCGCACGCAATCACCAGCTCTTCATCGGGATCTGGGGCCTCGGCTATCCCGACCCGCACTACAATGCCGACAGCTTCAGTCACAACCCGCCCGGGCGGGAGAATCCCGGCAAGCTCACCTGGCGCAACAATTGGGATATCCCGGAACTCTCGGCGCGGACCGAGACGGCCATGCAGGAACGCGACGCCAATGCCCGTGCAGCCCTGTATCGCCAGATCCAGGAGGGGTTTATCGGCACCTCGCCGTTCGTGGTCTTTGCCCAGCAGCAGGTCCAGGTCGGCGTGCGCAACAATGTGACAGGGTATCTGGCGAGCTCACCGGGTCTCTCCGCCATCTACTGGCGCGCCGGCAAGTCCTGAGCGACCGGCTTGTCAATCCTGCGCCAGTCATCGGGCTTTCTGCTCCAGGTTGCCCTGACGTTCCTGGGGTTGCTTGCCGTCACCTTCTTCATTGGCCGGGTCGTTCCCATCGACCCGGTGCTCGCGGTCGTCGGCGATCAGGCGCCCCGCGACGTCTATGAACAGGCGCGGCGCGAACTGGGGCTCGACCAGCCGCTGTGGACGCAGTTCGCCATCTACGTCCAGAAGGTCCTGGTCGGCGATTTTGGCCAATCACTGGTCACCAACCGGCCGGTGGTCGATGACATCGCACGGGTCTTTCCTGCCACATTGGAGCTTGCCACCTTCGCGACGATCATCGGGGTGGCGCTCGGCGTGCCAATGGGCATAGCGGGGGCCGTCTGGCAGGATCGCTGGCCTGATCAGATTGTCCGCGTCATTGGCCTGGTCGGTTACTCGGTGCCGATCTTCTGGCTCGGTATTGTCAGCCTTCTGGTGTTCTACGGCATGCTCGGCTGGGTCCAGGGTCCCGGGCGCCTCGGCGTCTTCTTCGAGGACATCGTACGACCTGTGACCGGCGTGCTGCTGGTCGATGCGGCCCTCGCCGGAGAATGGGAGGTTTTTCGCAACGCCTTCGGACATGTCGTGCTGCCCTCGGCCGTGCTCGGCTACTTTTCCGTCGCCTATATCGCCCGAATGACGCGCAGCTTCATGCTGGAGCAGCTCAACCAGGAATACATCGTCGCCGCACGCGCCAAAGGCATGTCCGAGGCGCGCGTGATCTGGGTCCATGCATTGCGCAATGTCGCCGTGCCACTTGTGACCGTGATCGGACTTTCCTATGCGCGGCTTCTGGAAGGAGCCGTTCTGACCGAGACCGTGTTCGCCTGGCCCGGCATTGGCCGTTACCTGACAACCGCCTTGCTCGCAGCTGACATGAATGCCGTCCTCGGCGCGACCATCGTCATTGGCGCCGTATTCATCGGGGTCAACCTGCTGTCCGACTTGCTGTATCGCCTGCTCGACCCGAGGGCGACATGAGCGCGTGGCAGGCCCGTCTTCTCAGCGACACGCCCCGCTCACGCGGGGACGCCAGGCTCGGCGCCATCTATCGCGGCTGGCTGCAGTTTCGACGCAACCGCCTCGCCCTCCTGGGCCTGGCCATCGTCATCCTGTTGATCCTGGTCGCCGCCTTCGCCCCCTGGATCGCCACCCACCATCCCAACGAGCAGAACCTTGCCCAGCGCCTGCTGCCGCCCAGCAGTGCCCACTGGCTCGGTACGGACGAGTTCGGTCGCGATGTCTTTTCGCGCATTGTCTTCGGGGCCCGCATCACGCTGTACATCGTGGCCCTCGTAGCGGTCATCGCCGCCCCGATCGGATTGCTCGTCGGCACGGCCGCAGGCTACCTCGGCGGGTGGGTGGATGCCGTGCTGATGCGCGTAACCGATGTTTTCCTGGCGTTCCCGAGCCTCATTCTGGCGCTTGCATTCGTCGCGGCACTCGGGCCCGGCATTGAAAATGCCGTCATCGCCATCGCGCTGACGGCATGGCCACCCTATGCCCGCATCGCGCGCGCGGAGACGCTGACCATCCGCAATTCCGACTATATTGCCGCAGCACGCCTGCAGGGAGCTGGTACGGCGCGAATCCTGACCCGCCACATCATGCCCCTCTGCATGTCGTCCCTGACCGTGCGGGTGACCCTTGATATGGCGGGCATCATCCTGACTGCAGCCGGCCTTGGATTTCTGGGGCTGGGTGCGCAGCCGCCTCTTGCCGAGTGGGGCGCCATGGTATCCTCCGGCAGGCGTTACATCCTCGACCAATGGTGGGTGGCAACCATTCCCGGCGTGGCGATCTTCGTGGTCAGCCTTGCGTTCAATCTGTTGGGCGACGGGCTGCGTGACGTCCTCGACCCGAGGCAAAAGAAATGAACGCCGCCACGCGCCCGCTCCTGGAGATCGAGGACCTCAAGATCAGCTTCCCGACGCCGACCGGGCTTTTCCATGCCGTGCGCGGCGTGTCTTTTTCCGTGGGCCGAGAACGGCTCGGGATCGTCGGTGAGTCAGGCTCTGGCAAATCACTGACCGGGCGCGCCATCATGCAGCTCCTGCCGGGAAATGCCCATTTGTCCGCCAAGCGTCTCGCGTTTGATGGAATCGACCTCCTGACCGCCTCTGCGAAGACCCTCCGGAGCCTGCGCGGCGCGCGCATATCTCTCGTGATGCAGGATCCGAAATACTCGCTGAACCCGGTCATGACTGTCGGCGCGCAAATCGCAGAGGCCGCGCGCATTCATGGCGGTGTGAGCAAGTCAGAAGCCCGGCTGAAGGCCCTTGCGATGCTGGAGGCAGTCCGCATCCGCGAACCGGAGCGTGTCTATCAACTCTATCCGCACGAGGTTTCCGGGGGCATGGGGCAGCGCATCATGATCGCCATGATGCTTGTGCCCGAACCTGATCTTCTCATTGCCGATGAGCCGACCAGCGCGCTTGATGTCACGGTGCAACTTCAGGTTCTCTCCATCCTCGACGATCTGGTGCGCCAGCGTGGGATGGGGCTCATCTTCATCAGCCATGATCTGGAGTTGGTCGCAAGTTTCTGCGACCGCGTGATCGTCATGTATGCCGGCCGCATGATGGAGGAACTCCCTGCGCACGACCTTCCGGCGGCGCGTCACCCCTACACCCGCGGTCTCCTCAACAGTCTGCCTCGCCTCGGCGACCAGCGGGCCGAACTTGCCACCCTGACCCGCGATCCGGCCTGGCTGGTGGAACCATGATTTCCGTCGGCGATCTCACGATCTCATTCGGCGCCGGCTCCCGCAGCGTGCACGCTGTTCGTGGCGTGTCCTTCAGCGTCGGGGACGGCGAAAGCTTTGGGATCGTGGGTGAGAGCGGCAGCGGCAAATCGACGGTTCTGAGGGCGCTCGCTGGCCTCAACAAGGACTGGCAAGGAACGGCGACCATTGGGGACGTATCTGCGAAAGTGCATCAGCCGCGAGACGTGCAGATGGTCTTTCAGGATCCCTATGCGTCGCTACATCCGCGCCACACGGTCGATCGCACCCTGTCGGAGCCGCTTGAGATCCACGGGATAGGTGATGTGAACAGTCGCGTGGAGCGCGCCCTTGCGGATGTCGGCCTCGGTGCAGCCTTTCGGTTTCGCTATCCCAATCAATTGTCAGGAGGACAGCGACAGCGCGTGGCCATCGCCCGCGCGCTCATGCTGGAGCCACGGGTTCTGCTCCTGGACGAGCCGACGAGCGCCCTCGACGTCAGTGTGCAGGCCGAGATCCTCAACCTGCTGCGTCGCCTGCGCGCAGAGCGACAACTGACTATGATCCTCGTCAGCCATAATCTCGCGGTCGTTGCCCACATGTGCGACCGGCTTGCCGTCATGAACCGGGGCTTGATCGTTGAGGAAATGGACGTGGCGACCCTGCGGCGGTCTGAACCGCGCGAGGCGTATACCCGCCAGCTGTTGGTTGCCAGCAAAGGCTACGACCGGGCTGTGGCCGCGCAGATGGTGACCTTCGACTAGGGCGTTTCTCTGTCGCGCGGGACCCCAGCTTGCGGCGGTAAAGTCGTTTCGCCATTCTTCGCGCGTGACGAGATCTCTCAACCGTCCGACCGCAGTCCAGAGGCGACTGACTGTCCGCTCGGCGGCCCGACGCAGCATGACGTTGAGCGCGGCAGAGACCCTTATGTTCGGCTTGAATTCTGGGCTGTCGGGCGGTCGACAGCCATTCTGGCGCCTGTGGAACGACACGTGGCAGCGGGTTCGCAAGCCGGTGGAAGCCTTGTACTCCTGTTATGAAAAGCCGCTACGCAAGAACGGGTTCATCGATCAGGGTGGAGATGGCCCGCGGCATGTCATCCTGCTGTTCACAGAAGAACCCAGCCACGTCGGAGGTGTTGGCAAAGCCCCGGTCGCCCTTGATGCTGACCATGGGACCGTGCGGAGGGGTGTGGTTACGCTGGCGGCATCCGCCTTTGCATCAGCCACCCCTCCAAGGCCGCTACCCCGGTATCCAGAATTCGATAACCCGGAACGCCCGGCCACCCGCTATCTCCTCGCTGGATGTACCGACGTTCAACGAGCCGATCAGGGACCGAATGGTCGAACTTGTATCGGAGTGGCAGCTTTATGAACGTGCCGCGCGCCTTGGCTACCAGCCTCAAAAGCCGATAGTCTTCCAAGTCTAGCGTCGGCTCAACGTCGCCGGAAATCGCTAAGTCGCCCATGAGCGATTCATAGCATCGAGCCGTAAACATAGGACTAAACCTGCCATTTCGAAGGCTATCGGGAGATATCGCGCTTCATGCCGGCCCCATCATGCGATAATTTGTGGCATCTCGTGGCCTAAGATTCTCACAAGGGCGCGGACCTAACAGTCCCGTTTTCTGCCATAGGGTCCATGTCGAGGGCGCGCACGCCCGGACCACCATCGGACCGGCATTTCAACATAGGCCGTCCAGACTGCTGCTCGCCTCATACGTTCGTTGGCGGAGCCAGCCATGGCTGCGTCGCTGAAGGCAGCCTGTCTCCGACAAAACCAGGCCGGTTCCAGGGATTGTCGCTGCCGCTGATCCCGATACTGTTCAGTCGGAGAAACGAGCCAGAGTTTTATCCAAGTCCTCGAGCTCACAGCTGTCGCTTCGTGGACGGGGGCGCTCTCGCTAAGGCTCGTCTACCATGGAGCCTCTCATGCCCACCATCGCCACTCCTCCGGCCGGCCGCTTCGCCCTCCTGGACCAGAAGGCCGTCGCATGGGGCCAGTCGCTCGACGCGGCGTTGGCCGAGGAAGTGAGCAAGCGCGGCGCTCGCCGCCTTTTCATCGTGACCACGCGTTCACTCGCCCAGCGCGCGGCGGCGCTGGCCAAGGCGCATGACGACCTTGATGCGGTGGGGGTTGAAGACACCATCCCCGCTCACACACCCATGCCCTCGGTCTTCGCGCTAGCGCAGCGTTTGGCGACGTTCCGTCCGGACCTCATCCTGGCGCTGGGCGGTGGGAGCGTGATCGATGCCGTAAAGATCGCCGGCCTCGTCCAGGCCGAGGGCATCGACAGCCGTGAGGCGCTCATCGCCCGCTCCATGCAGAAGGGCGGCCAGCCGTTGGCGGTGGTGAACCCGCCCCGCTATATCGCTGCCCCGACGACGCTTTCGGGCGCGGAGTTCGGCGCCATCGGCGGCTCGGTCGATCCGGACACGCAGATCAAGTTCGGCTTCGCCGCATCCTGGTTCCCAGCCGAGACCGTGATTTTCGATCCGGCTCTCGGCCAGGCGACGCCGGAAGGGCTATGGCTGTCCAGCGGCGTGCGGGCGGTCGATCATGCGGTCGAGGCCATCCTGTCGCCGGACGCCAATCCGTTCATCGACGGCTGCGCGTTGCACGCGCTACGGCTCCTGGGCAGCAGCCTCCGGGCGACAAAGGCTGACCCCGGCGATCTGCTGGCCCGCCAGGAAAGCCAGTTCGGTGTCTGGCTCGCGTCGCAGAGCGTCGGGCGCGTGCGCTATGGCGCGAGCCATGGGATTGGCCATCAACTGGGCGCCGTCGGGGGTGTCGCCCATGGCCACACATCCTGCGTCATGCTGCCATCCGTGATCGCATGGAACGCCGGCCATGTCGGCGGCCGCGACCGGCTTGTCCACGAAGCGGTGAACGCAGACGCTCCAGACGCGGCGACAGCGGTGGCGCAACTGATTGGAGATCTTGGCCAACCCCGGCGGCTGGCGGATGTCGGCGTGCGGGAGGACCAGTTCGAACGCATTGCCGAGCTGGCCATGAGCAATCCGTTCGTGAAGGCGAATCCACGTCCGATTACCTCGCCGGCGGATGTGGTGGCGATCCTGCAGTTGGCGGCGTGAGATCGGCCAGGCCGCATCTGCCTGTCGTTATCGGCAGCGCAAAGCGGAAGCTGCCGGGCCGCTTCCATGGCCAGAAGCGAATGCAAACGCCCGTTTCGGCAGCTGAGAGCACATTACTCCAAGCCAAAGCGAGCGACGCAGGCGACGGCCGGCTCAAATAACTCTCCAACAATGAAGAGCATGCTCGCTTCAAGTCTTTGCCTATGCTTGATTTATTGCGTTCGCTCGCGGAATCAACCATCGGCACCACGGCAAAGCACCACGGGCTGGTTTGGCCCTCGCCATCGGCCGTTATGCGGGTGCCCGTCCCTCTGGCCCAGGTTCGTTCTGTACTGGAGCGGCAGTCTTCGGCGCTATCCAAACCCCGGACTAGATGAATACCGGCCGAAGTCCCACCAGGCATTGGGCCTGGTGTTATCCGTGGTGAGCGCCGCCGACGTTTGAAGACTGGTCGATGTCCACCATCTGCCGGGACATCACCCCCGAATGGCTCCCAGGAGTGGGCGCAGGTAGTCAACCGATCCAGCCTCGACAACGTCCAGAAAGTCTCTGGCGGCCTGGGACAATGCCCGCTGCCGTGCGGTGACGATCGAAAAACCTGCGTCAATGGCGGGACGGAAAGGCAGGACCACGACACCGCGGTCAACGAAGGCCCGCGCCGTATAGGCTTCGACGAGGGCAATGCCGACCCCTTCGCTGGCGAGTGCGCAGGCGATGGCGGAGAGCGGTGTCTCCACCGTGGAGCGAATGGATATGCCGGCCAGGGCCACCTCGATGATGTGCCGCTGGTAGCTGCCCCGCCCCAACAGGATGACATCTTCCCCCGCCAGATCGGGAGCGCGGATCTCAGCCAGTTGGGCGAGGCGGCGGTCCGCGGGGACGACGGCGACGATCGGGGCCATCATCGGCGCCATGGTCAAAGAGGAGCGTTCGGCCGGCACGGCCACGAAGCCGAAGTCGAACTGGCCTCCTGCGACACGGTCGAGGACCAGATGCGAGGGAATACCGTCGATCTGCACCGCGAGGCCCGGGCGTGTCGCACGGAAGCGGGCCATCAGGAACGGCAGAAATCCGAGGGCCAGCGCCGGCAGGGCAGCAACCCGCAGCGATCCTGCTCTTGCCGACCTCAGATCCGCGGCGAAGGCCTTCACATGTTCGAGGCCGAGATAGGACCGTTCGACCTCGGCGAGAAGGGCGACCGCCTCCGGGGTCGGGCTCAACTGGTTCCCCCTGCGCTCAAACAGACGGATCTTCAGATTGTATTCGAGATCGCGGATCAGGCGGCTGACGGCCGGCTGGGTGACACGGAGCACTTCAGCCCCGGCCGTCATGCCACCGGTCATCATGACAGCGCGGAAAGCTTCCAACTGACGATCGAGCACAATCAATCTCCATCACATTCAAACATGCTAGGTCCGGAATTTTGAATTTGATATTATTGAAGGAATGCAACCACCCTCGCAATCACGAAGGCAAACCCGCCTTCAGGGGTTGAGGAGGGATCCATGCAATCGAGGTTTCTGCTGGCGCTCGGCGCGACGGCGACGATGCTTCTTTCAGCAGGCGTCGGACATGCCCAGGAAACACTGGTCGTGGCCGGATCGGGGGGGTCGATCGAGAAGGTTCTGCGCGAGCGGGTCATTGCGCCTTTCGAGCGGGCCCACAATGTCCGCATCGTCTATGTCGCCGGGAACTCCACCGACAACCTGGCCAAGCTCCAGGCCCAGCGGGACAATCAGGAGATCGATGTCGCGATCATCGACGATGGTCCGATGATGCGGGCCGTGTCTCTCGGATTCTGTGCGCCCCTCGAGGGCGTCGACCAGTCGAGGCTCCACGATGTCGCCAGGCTGCCGGGCGGCCGTGCCTCGGGCATGGGCCTGATCGCGACAGGCCTGATGTACAATACGAGGGTCTTCAGGGAGAACGGCTGGGCGGCGCCCACCTCCTGGAACGACCTGATGGATCCCAAGTATCGGGGCCGGGTCGTCATGCCGCCGCTGAACAACGGCTACGGCCTGCTGACGGTGGTCATGCTCGCGCGGCTGCATGGCGGTGGCGAGAGCAACATCAACCCCGGCTTCGATGTCATGCGCCGGCATGTCGGCCCCAACATCCTCGCCTATGAGCCCTCACCGGCCAAACATGCCGAACTGTTCCAGACGGGCCAGGCGATCTTCGGCGTCTGGGGCACGGCACGGGTCCAGCCCTTGATCGATGCCGGCGTTCCCGTCGAATTCGTCTATCCGAAGGAGGGCTCGCCGGTGGTCATGATGGCGATCTGTCCGGTGGCCAAGCGGCAGATATCCGCCAAGGCCCATGCCTTCGTGCAGACGATCCTGTCGGCGGAAACGCAATCGCTCCTCGCCAATGAGGCAGGCCTTGCGCCGGTCAACAAGGAAGCGACTGTCGCACGCCCGGGAATCATGCCGGTGGGAGAACTGGCGTCCCGCCTCGTTGCGGCAGACTGGAACATCATCAACCCGGTGCGTGATGACTGGAATCGCCGCTGGGTTCGCGAGATCGAACGCTGAGCTTCACCCGGGGCCCGGCCTTGGCCGGGAGCCCCACCCGCAAAGGCAGGGCGCGCATCGGCGCGCCCCACTGACCTGGAGGGCGTGATGCCCTATCTCGCGCTCGAAAACATCCGGAAAGCCTATGGTCCCGCCGTCGCGGTCGATCGTCTCGACCTCGGTGTCGAGAAGGGCGAGTTCATTTCGCTGCTCGGTCCTTCGGGCTGCGGCAAGACCACGACGCTGCAGATGATCGCGGGCTTCGTCGAGCCGACCCAAGGCGCGATCGCCCTCGACGGGATCGATCTGTCGCGGCTTGCGCCTGAGAAGCGAGGCCTCGGCATCGTCTTCCAGAGCTATGCGCTGTTCCCGCACATGACGGTGGCTGCCAATGTCGCTTTCGGCTTGGAAATGCGCAGGGTCGGCAAAGCCGAGATCCGGCAGCGGGTGGAACAGGCCCTGGCGATGGTCGGCCTGGCCGACAAGGGGGGCCGCTATCCCCGCCAGATGTCGGGCGGCCAGCAGCAGCGTGTCGCACTGGCACGGGCACTGGTCATCCGGCCCGCGATCCTCTTGCTCGACGAGCCGCTCTCCAACCTCGATGCCAAGCTGCGAGAGGAAATGCAGCTGGAGCTGCGGCAGATCCAGCGGCAGTCCGGCACCACGACGGTTCTCGTTACTCACGATCAGCAGGAGGCCCTCGCCCTGTCCGACCGGATCGTGGTGATGAATCAGGGCAGGGTCGAGCAGATCGGCTCGCCATTCGACGTCTACGAACGCCCAGGCTCGGCCTTCGTCGCGACCTTCCTCGGCAGGACCAACACGTTCAGCGCCGAGCCGACCTCACGGGGGCTTGCGGTCGCAGGCCATGTCATGATGCCGGGTGAGCGGCCGGCGACCATCTCCATCCGGCCGGAAAAGGTCGATTTCACGACGGATGGCGACGGTTTGCCTGGGCGGGTGCTGACCCGGGTCTTCCAGGGCAACCATTGGCTGCTCCACGTGGAGACGCCGGATGGCCTGTGCCTGGTCATCCGGCCGAACGACGGACGTCCTGTACCGGGCGAAGGCGAGACGGTCGTCCTCGCGTTCCGCGCCCGCGACGCCTCGCTGTCCTTGGCTGGATCCACCCCATGAACGCCCAAGAACACCAAGGCTGGCTCCTGGTCGCCCCCGCGACCCTGCTCTTCGTCGGCATCGTGGCGACGCCTCTCGCCATGACGCTGCTGCTGTCCTTCAACGGCTGGAGCAGCACCCAAGGCATCGTCCCGACCCTGACGGTCCAGAACTATGCCGAGATCCTGTCCGACAGTTTCTTCGCGGAGATCTTTCTCAGGACGCTGCGTATCGCCCTCTGGGTGACGCTCATCTGCGTGCTCATCGGTGCGCCCGAGGCCTACATCCTGCGCCGGATGCGGGAGCCGTGGCGCTCGTCCTTCATCCTCGTCGTCATCGGCCCCCTGCTGGTGTCGGTGGTCGCCAGGACGCTCGGCTGGGCGCTGCTCCTGGGCGGCAACGGTCTCATTCCGCTGGCGCTTCACCGGCTGGGCCTGACGTCCAGTCCAGTCTCGCTGATGTTCACCGAGACCGGTGTCGTCATCGCGCTGGTCCATGTTCTCGTGCCCTTCATGGTTCTCTCCGTCTGGGCCTCCCTCGCTCGGATGGATCCGGCAACCGAACGTGCCGCGCAGTCGCTGGGTGCCTCGCAGATCACGATTTTCCTGCGCATCGTGCTGCCGCAGGCCATGCCTGGCATCCTGTCAGGCGGCATCATCGTCTTCTCGCTCGCGGCAAGCGCCTTCGCGACCCCGGCGATCATCGGGGGAAGGCGGCTCAAGGTGGCATCGACCCTCGCCTACGACGAATTTCTCAATACGCTGAACTGGCCCCTCGGCGCGGCCATCGCCGTTCTCCTTCTGGTGGGTATCGTCGCCATCGTCGTGGGCTGGAACCGGTTTATCGAACGGCGTTATTCCCAGGTCTTCGCGTCATGAGGAACGGTCCCCTCGCCGTCGTTTTCCACGCCGTCTTCGTGGTCTTTCTGCTGGCGCCGATGGTTCTGGTCTGCCTGGTGGCTTTCACGCCGGAGGGCTTTCTATCGATCCCGACCACCCGCTTTTCCCTGCGCTGGTTCGAACGCGTCGCACAATATCCGGACTTCATCGCAGCCTTCCGCACCAGCCTGTTCGTGGCAACAGCCGCCTCCCTGATCGCTGTCCTGTTCGCCGTGCCGGCCGCGCTGGCGATCGCCCGTTACCGGTTCACCGGGCGCGAGGCGCTGAACGCCTTCTTCATGGCGCCGCTGATGATCCCGCACCTGGTGCTCGGCATCGCCTTCCTCAGGTTCTATTCGCTGCTGGGGATTTCCGGCACGATGGCGGGACTGATCATCGGCCATGTGGTGGTGGTGTTTCCCTTCGCGATGCGCATGGTGCTCGCTGCCGCGACGGGTATGGACAAGCGCATCGAGGACGCAGCAACCGCCCTTGGCGCGGACAGGATCACCACCTACCGGCGGATCGTCATCCCGCTGATCATTCCGGGTATGGCCAGTGGCTTTGCCCTCGCCTTCATCCAGAGTTTCGACGAGGTCACGATGACCGTCTTCATCGCCTCCGCCACCACCACCACGCTACCCGTCCGCATGTTCACCTATATCCAGGACTCCATCGACCCGCTGATTTGCGCCGTGTCGGCTCTGCTGATCCTCTTCACAGTGCTGGCCATGCTTGTGATCGACCGGTTTTACGGACTCCAGCGGCTGTTCATCGGCGAGGACAAGTCATGAGCCCGGCGCCTGAGCGATCGGGCAACGATTGCGACGTCGCGGTGATCGGTGGGGGCGTCGTCGGCCTGTCGCTCGCCTATGGGCTGGCGAAAACCGGCCTGGCCGTCACGATCCTCGACGAGGGCGACATCGCGCACCGGGCCTCCCGTGGCAATTTCGGTCTCGTCTGGGTCCAGGGAAAGGGCCTCGACAACCCGGACTACGCCCGCTGGAGCCTTGCTTCCGCACGAGCATGGCCATTCTTCGCTGCCGAGATCGAGGCCGTCACCGATACGGCGCTGTCGTACGAGCAACGGGGCGGGCTCATGGCCTCGCTGACCGAGGACGATCTCGACACGCGCTGCAATGACCTGCGGCGCCTGCACAATCGCGGGCGGGATTGCGCGGATTTCGAGCGCCTTGATGCAGGCGGGATGAAGCGCCTCTTGCCGGCCATCGGCCCTGATGTCGTCGGAGGCACCTTTTGTCCGCATGACGGCCACGTCAATGCCCTCCGGCTCTTCAACGCGCTCCATGCCGCCGCTGCGAGCCTTGGCGCGATCTACCGCCCGAACGCGACCGTCGAGGCGATCGATCGTCTCCCGGACGGGTTCAGCATCACCGGCGCAGCCGGCGAGATACGGGCCGGAAAGGTCGTGCTGGCCGCCGGGCTCGGCAATGCCCGCCTCGGCCCGATGGTGGGGATCCACGCCCCCGTCCGGCCGCAGCGGGGGCAAATCCTCGTCACCGAAAAGCTCGCGCACTTTCTGGACTACCCGCTCGGCACCATCCGGCAGACGGATGAGGGGGGTGTCATGATCGGCGACAGCAAGGAGGAGGTCGGCTTCGACAACGGCACCCGGCACGACGTTCTGGCCGGCATTGCCGCCAAAGCGATCCGCATTTTTCCGCTTCTGGCTCAGGCCCAGGTGGTGCGGAGCTGGGGGGCGCTGCGGGTCATGACCCCGGACGGCTATCCCATCTATGAGCGCTCGGTCACCCATCCTGGCGCCTATCTCGTCACCTGCCACAGCGGCGTGACGCTGGCAGCCGTCCATGCCTCGCATGTCGCCGGCATGATCGCCTCGGGTGACTGGTTGCCTGACCTCACACCCTTCGCTGCGGGGAGGTTCGCCGATGTTCCGTCGCCTGGTTGAGCCTGCTGGCCATGTCACGGTGACGATCGACGGGCGACCATTCAGCGTCGCGGCCGGCGAGACGCTGTCGACAGCACTGCTTCTCGCCGGCTTTGCGGGATTGCGTCGCTCGGCGCGCCTCGGTCGGGAGCGCGGCCCGTTCTGCGGCATGGGCGTCTGCTTCGATTGTCTGGTCACCATCGATGGCGCAGCGAACCGCCAGGCCTGCCTGGTCCGTGTCAGGGACGGCATGGCGGTCCAGACCGGCACACGCCTGCCGGCTCTCGCGGACACGGTCCCGGAATGAGCATGACGCGTCTTGACCTGGTGATCGTCGGCGCCGGCCCTGCCGGACTGCGCGCAGCCGTGGAGGCGGCGACCGGCGGGCTGTCGGTGATGCTGGTGGACGAGGGCCGGGAACCGGGCGGCCAGATCTATCGCGGATCCGAGAGCGGTGCCTTCGCCGGAACGGCAAAGCTCGGCTCAGACTATGCCGCGGGTGCAGTCCTCGCGGCAGCGTTCCGCGCTTCCGGGGTGGAGGCGCTCTTCGGCGCGACCGTCATCCAGATCGAGCGGGAGGCGGATGGCTCGTTCTCCGTCAGTGTCGCAACCGGCCATGACAAGGCGGTCGTCGTCAGGGCGAGGGCGGTCATCGCGGCAACGGGAGCCCAGGAGCGACCGTTCCCCATCGACGGCTGGACACTGCCGGGAGTCATGACCGCAGGAGCCGCCCAGACCATGCTGAAGGCCGACGGGGTTGTGCCGGACGGGCCGGTGGTGCTCGCCGGCACCGGTCCCCTGCTCTACCTGCTGGCAGCGCAATATGGCGCACTGGGCGTTGCCATCGACACGCTCCTGGATACTGCAGGCCCCGGGAACTGGCGACGGGCTTTGCCGCATGTCGCCGGCTTCCTGACCAGCCGCTACGCCTTCAAGGGGCTCGGCCTCCTCGGCAAGGCGCTTGCGGCGACGCGCATCATTCGCGGCGTGGAGGCAGTCTCCGCGATCGGGGACACGCGCCTGTCGGCTGTCACCTACCGCAAGGGCGCCACGGAAAGAACGATTCCCGCGCATGTTCTGCTTCTGCACCATGGCGTGGTCCCGCAGATCAATCTGACATGGTCCGCCGGCGCCCAGCACCGCTGGAACGCGGCGCGGCTGGCTTTCGAGCCCGTCCGTGACGCGAGCGGCCAGACCGATGTGCCCGGTCTGTTCATTGCCGGCGATTCCGGCGGGATCGGTGGCGCACAGGCCGCCGAGGCCGAAGGGGCGCTCGCGGCGTTCGGCGTCTTGCGCATGCTGCGGGGAACAGCGGGAGATGACGATCGGATAGAACGGCAATGGCGACGCCGTCTCGCCGTCAGCTTGCGCGGCCGCGCCTTCCTCGACGCGCTCTATGCACCGCGACAGTCGCATCTCTGCCCGCCCGACGAGGTGATCGTCTGTCGTTGCGAGGAGGTGACGGCGGGGGACATCCGCAAGGCTGTTCGCCGCGGGGCAATGGGGCCGAACCAGGTCAAGGCCTTCACGCGGGCTGGCATGGGGCCATGCCAGTCGCGGATGTGCGGACTGACCACGGTCGCGATCATCGCCGAGGAAACGGGACTGTCGCCGGGCGACATCGGACACATGCGCCTTCGCGCGCCGGTCAAGCCGGTGACCGTGGCGCAAATCGCGTCCTTGTCGGAAGCTGATGAGCGTCGCCCAACAGAATCGCCTTCAGCTACTCGTCCATGCAAGTAAACCACCTTGGGTTGCCTGGACGCAGGGTGGCGAGATCGATAGCCCAATCGTCGGCTCGGCCCGCGACGCAAAGCAAACTCTCCGGCTGCCGCGTCCAGGACATTGTGGTGGGCTTGAGCAGGCGGCAGACTCACCGAGCGGGCGCGGTAGTCTCAAGATGCCGGAGCGCGGGAGGTCGCGCGGCGACATCTACAGCATTCCTGAGAAGCAAGCGGCTGACTCCACCTTAAATAATTGATATTTATGTTTTTTCGACCGGACCGCCCGCTTCGTCATCGGTGCCGCGGCGAAGCGCCAGGGGATGGTTTAGGCCTCTAAATCGACTGTCATGCGGGTTCCCACCCATCTGACACAGTTTCATTGCGCGCTGGAGGGGCCTTTGTGCGGCGCCATTCAGGTCCCGGATTGCAGCAATGTCGGCCGATGCTCCCGCCAGACGTCACTCCTGATCATCGCAGCCAGCACCTTCTTCGCCATTCGCAGGCAGATCGAGGGCCATTCCTGGCTCCATCATCCCATGGAAAACGACCGAAGCGCCCCCCAGGCCGGACCGTTCTGCGACCGTAAATTGACATCATTCCGCATGTGACACAAAGTTATGCCATACGCTTGGAGACGTAGCTCGTGCGTGCTGCAGTCCTTGCCGCCATAGCGACCATCATCGGCGCGTCTCCCGCTTCGGCCGTTTCCGGCGTGCTCGGTCGCGCATCCAATGCCAGGGCCTGCTTCGAGCGAATCTATGACGCCGCGCATCTGGCTCGTAACCCGTCCCAGACCGTCAGTCGCATTCGGATTTCGGTGAGCCGGGAGACCATCCCCGGCAGCTTCGGCTCGCCTCCGGCAGATGTCTTGCGTGTGGAATTGACCCGCCGGGGCGACGCGCAGACCAGACGCGCCATTGCGTGGTGCGAGCATCCGTTCGGCGGTGAGAGGCTGAATTCGCGCGGGGAGGTTACCAATCGCGGCCAGCCGGGTGCGCGCTGTCGCGTGACAGGCGAGAACTATATGAACGCCGAGGAGGGCAATGATGGCGGCAGCGTCGACATCAGGGCCGCCGAAGGCGGAGTTCTCGCGCGTATCTCGTCGCGGCTGCGGCTGCGCACCGGCGACAGGGTCAGCGTCGACAAGGGCAGCGAATTCAGGCTCGGGCCATCGGATCGGACGTTCCGGCTCAGTTCCATGCCGGCCTCGGCCTGCGACGATCTCCGGCAGGCCATCCGCGAGGAATGACCATCATGAGCCATGTCACGACAGCGGCCGCCCTCGGCATCGCGATCCTGATGGGATTGCCGCCCGCACAGACCGCGAGCGCCGAGCCGCTCACCCCGCCCGAGGCCGTCGCACATCTGCTGTTTTCCAGCGTCACCACGGCAATGCCCAGAACCGTGAGCCCGGGTCGTGTCACCTATCGCGGCAACACGATCTCCGGGGAACCGGAGCGAACGATCCTCAGCATCTCGGCGAGCAGGGCGGCCCCTTGCCTGTTCGATGCTTTCTTCATCGAGGCCCCGACGCCGGTGATGGACCCAAAAATCGCCGTGACAACGGCCTATCATGCGACGATCGACCTTCGCAGACTTGCGCAGGCGACATTCACCGCGACACCGCAACCTGCGGGAGGCGCGCAGCTTGTCCTGGCGGCAAATGAGATGTTTTGCTCGCGCAGCATCATTCTCGAGCAGACCCCCAAGCTGACCTACAATGAAAGTTGTCTCGACACGATCGACGACACAATCCAACCCGACGATGTGCCACGCCTGCGCGCGGCCTTCGAGGCTTTGCGAAGCGCCTGCCAGTGGTGACGTGATGTCGGCTGCTTCCGCGCGCTGATCGCACACGCCCTGACAAGCCGCTCCCCGCCGGTTTATGCCGCGCGTGCGAAGACGAGCCCGGCGCCCGTCATCTGTGCCGGCCGGGCTGGGGGCCGCGGTAGACTGGGCCGCTGACTGGCAGTTGCACGCACGCTGCCGGAAAAACACGACCAGACGGGCCTGGTCGCCGCGGCCCCTGCCCGGCCGGGATCATGCTGCAGGTGTGAGTCTGGCCCCTCGGTGGCAAAAGTTATCCACGAGGGATGGAGTGGGCAACGAAGGCTCCCGGGCACCTTCAGCGTCAACATGGCCGCAGAGCTCTGCCTTTCGCCGGACCGGACACGTGGGTGAATGAGACGAGCGCGGGCCTGTCCCTGCCGGTAAAGCCCCGCATTCCCGGCCCGTAACGGCGTCATTCGCATCGATCACCACACGACACAGTGCACACCTTCGGGGAACACCCGGGCTTGCGAATTGGAAGTTATTGTATAACATAACTTTTAAGGCAGCCTTGCTCCGCGCAAGACGGTCTGCTCATGTGTGTGCGTCTTTCGGTGCTCCCCCCTGAAGGGAGTGAAACGGGAATGTGGTGCGGACCTTCGTGTCCAAAGCCACGGCTGCCCCCGCAACTGTAAGCGGCGAGTGCTCCTCGCATGTCCACTGGCCTTCGGGCCGGGAAGGGTGATCGAGCGCGTCGACCCGCGAGCCAGGAGACCGGCCGAGGACGTGTGCAACCTTGTTCCGGCGGTGGGCCGGAAGGAGACATCGATGTCTATACTCGTCCGCGGGCGCCGGCCGGCTGCCCCGCTTATTGCTTTTCTTTTTGCCTTTTCGCCTCCCGCCGTCGCGCAAGACCGATCGACGCCACCGACCATCCTCGATGAGATCGTCGTCACCTCGACAGGCCGGCCCGAGCCGCGCAGCCGCACCACCGGCACCGTTCAGGTGATCGACAGCGAAGCCATCAGCCGGTCAAGCGCCCGTTCGGTGACCGAACTCCTTTCGGACAATGCCGTCGGCTTCTTCTCCGAATGGACCCCCGGACAGACCTCCATCAACATCCGCGGCGGGGCATCGGATGGTCAGGGCAAGGATTTCCGTAGTCAGGTGCTCGTCCTGATCAACGGTCGGCGCGCCGGCACCGCCAATATCTCGAAACTCTCACCCGCCGATGTCGAGCGGATCGAGGTGATCCGCGGGCCGGCTTCGGTGATCTACGGGTCGGGCGCCATGGGCGGCGTCGTCAACATCATCCTGCGCAACGGCCGCAACACGACCGGAAGCGCTGCCGAGATCCAGGGCGGCTCCTGGGGACTCGTGCAGGGGCGCGCCCACACGTCCGGCCAGCATGGCCCGATCGACTACTACATCGGTCTCTCGGGCGGGCGGCGCGACAGCTATTCGTCGGGCGGCGGCGGCGGCCTGATGGGCAATACCCAATGGCAGCGTCTCGGCGTCACTGGCGCTTTCGGCCACCAGTTGAACGACCTCAACCGCATCGACGTCACGGTCCGTTCTGACGGCATCTACAATGCCGGCTTTCGCGGGTCGTCCTGGAGCACGTTCAACCGCGACCAGCGCAGCAATGCGTCGTTCGACTTTGTCTATACGGGGCGGACGGCGACCGATTTCGCCCGCTGGACCTCGCACAGCTACCTCGTCGAGGACCAGGACGTCTTCCGCTGGGCCTCGCGCAGTGGCGGCACACGGCTCGACATCAACCGCCGCCACCTGACCATCATGGGGACGAAGTTCGAGCCCATCTTTGCCCTCTTCCCGGGCAATGAGCTGCTGCTCGGCCTCAATCTGGAGCGCAGCTGGCTGCGGTCCGCCCGCCATCGGGAAGCGATCAATCCGCCCCATACGATGGCTCAGGTCGCACCGCAGGATGCGAACCAGACCGAATCGCTGATGGCCTTCTATGCCGAGAACAGCCAGCGGCTCTTCGACGACCGGCTGGTGCTGCGGGCCGGCCTTCGCCATACCCGGGGCTCCACCAGCTTCGATCCGACACCAAACCTGGCCAACCAGCAGACGGGATCGCGACCCTACACATCCACCACCTACACCGTGGGTGGGACTGTCAGGGCCACCGAGCATCTGAGCTTCCGCACCGGCCTGTCGACCGGCTTCCGCGCCCCGACCGCGACGGAGCTCGCTGGCGACTACACAGTCCTCGCCGGCGGCCTGATCTTCGGCAATCCCAATCTGCGTCCAGAAACGAGCCGCCAGTACGAGATCGGAACGAGCTTCGCCTGGAACGGCCTCAGCATCGATGCCGCCCTGTTCCAGAACACGATCTCGCAGCGCATTATATCGCAGCGGCGCGCCGGGGCGCTCAACGTCTCCGACTTCGTCAACAATCCCGGCGACATCGTCATCCGCGGCCTCGAGCTTCAGGCGAACCTCGACGTGATGCGCGCCTTCCAGGCCCAGTCCGGCGGCTGGCATTGGTCGATCTTCGCCAATGGCGGCTACAATTTCGACATGCGGGACTTCGGCGCGGCCCCCACTGCCAATTCCCGTCAGGTCCAACGCGCCTACAAGTTCCAGGCGGCGATCGGCACCCGCTTCGGCCAGCGGACCGGAGTCGCCATTCCCTGGACCTTCTCGGTGACCGGCATCCTGCGCGGGCCGATCTGGTACGACACCGAAGAGACCCTGCTGATCCCGGCAGGCGAGCCGTCCAGCACCTTCATCCATCAGAAGACCAGCTATTGGGTCTGGAACGCCCGGCTGGAGGGCGAATTGCGCAAGGGCCTCACCGCCTATGTCGCCATGAACAACATCTTCAACGTCAACCAGCACGCCCTGTTCATCGCGCTCGACCAGCAGCCCTTCCTCGGCAACGCGGCGGTCGCCAACACCAACGGTATCGGCAATATGGGTAATTCCATGCCCGGCAGGGAGATTATCTTCGGCCTCAAGGCAGCGTTCTGAGCAGCATGACGAGCCGCCGCGGATTCGTCGTGGGTCTCGGCGCGGCGGGGGTGACCCTCGCCGCGCCTGCGGCCGCATCTGAGCTGATCGTCGACGCGCTCGGGCGACGGGTGGTGCTCTCCACCCCGCCGCGGCGGATCGTTCCCATCTTCGCCTCGAACACCGAACTGGTCGTCGCGGCCGGTCTCACCGACCGGATCGTCGGCGTCGAGGCCTATACCCGGTTTCCACCGGCCATCGCGGGCCTGCCGCAGGTCGGCGGGCGGCTTGGCTTTTCCGTGGACCGCGTTGCCCGCCTGCGGCCTGACCTCGTCATCGTCACGCCGGCGCGGCAGGCTGTCCACCAACTCGTCGACCCGCTGGAACGGCTGGGCATCCCGGTCATGGTGCTCAACCACCCTTCCCTCGCTGCGGTTCTCGCCAATCTGCGCCTCGTGGCCCGCGCCGGAGGGGTCGCGGCCGAAGGCGAGGCCGTGGCGCGCCGCCTCGAGGCGCGTCTGGCAGCGGTCACCGCGCGGACCGCCTCGCGACCCCGCCCGAGGGCCCTGATGATCACCGGCCGGGTCTCCAACGGCCTGCTGCTCGTCGCCCGCCCGGACAGCTATACCGCAGATGCGGCGCGCGCTGCCGGGACGCGGGACGCTCTGGAAGGCTCGCGGCTCCTTTCACAGGTGTCCCCCGAAGCCATCCTGCGCGCTGATCCAGACTGCATCCTCTTCGCCGGCACGGAAGCGGCAATGCGAGACGTCTTCGATGCCGCGGCCTGGGCCGGCCTTGGGGCGCGCCGCAACGGACGGCTTTTCGCCGTCAACCGCGCCGAGTTCCTCATTCCGGGCCCTCGGGTCGTCGACGGCATCGAAAGTCTGGCGGCACGGCTCGGAGACGTCGCCTGGGAGCGGCCGACGTGACCGCGGCGATCACACCCCCACGGGACGGATTCACCATCCAGCTCGCCGTGCTGCTGGGCCTCGGCCTGGCAATCTCCGTCTGCGTGGGGCTTGCCGCCGGCCATGACTGGGCATCGCCGGCCCGGCTCCTCGCGGCACTGACCGGGGATCGTTCCCTCGACAGCCGCCTCATCACCGACTGGCGCTTGCCGCGCGTGCTGGCTGCTGCCCTTGTCGGCGCATTGCTCGGCTTCGGTGGCTGCCTGTTCCAGGGTCTGTTTCGCAACCCCCTGGCCGAGCCCTATCTCCTGGGATCAGCGGGCGGCGCCGCGGTCGGGGCCACGGTCGCACTGCTCGTGCCGCTGGGCGTGCCGCAGGCCCTGGCCCTGCCCATACTCGCCTTTTGCGGCGCCTGGAGCGCCACCGTCATGGTTCTGTTCATCGGCCGCGTCTCCGGGGTCGTCGATGCCGCCGGCCTGCTCCTGGCCGGTGTCGCCGTCGCCGCGATCCTCGGGGCGCTGCGCTCCTTCCTGATGCTCGCCCTCTCCGACGAGAGCATCAGCCTCCAGGTCGTGCTGAGCTGGGTGCTCGGCGGCATCCAGACGCCTGGCCCAGCCGGGCTCTCCGTTCTTGTCATTCTCACCGGCGCATGCCTCCTTCTGGCGCTGACCACCGGGCGCGGGCTGGATCTTCTCGGCCTCGGCGAGGACATGGCGCGCAGCTTCGGCCTGGACGTGAAGCGCTTCATCGCGATGACGATCCTCATCGGATCCGCCGTGGTTGCCGTCGCTGTCGCTTTCGGCGGACTCGTCGCCTTCGTCGGTCTCGCGGCGCCCCATCTTGGCCGGAACCTCGTCGGGCCGCGCCATCGCCCCCTCATCCTCGCCTCGGCGCTGATCGGAGCCATCACGGTCGTGCTTGCGGACGCCATTGCACGTGCGGCCCTGCCGCCCGCCGAAATCCCGCTTGGTCTCATCACGGCCATCGCCGGCGGGCCGTTCTTCCTGTTTCTGCTCGCCCGGCGGCTGCGGCCATGACCGGTCTCATGGTCCACAAGCTGACGGTGATACGGGGAGGCCGCCCGATCCTCGACGACGTCAGCTTCGCCTGCCCCAGCCAAGGGCTCGTGGGCCTTCTCGGTCCGAACGGGGCCGGCAAATCGACCCTGGCCCGCCTCCTGGCCGGCCAGCCGGGAGCCCATGCAGGCGCGGTCCGCCTCGGCGGTGAGGACGTGGCCGCCCTGCCAGCAGCGCGCCGCGCGGCGATGATCGGCTACATGCCGCAGGCCTTCACACCGCACTGGGACATCAGCCCCCGCATGCTGGTCGAGATGGGCGCAGCGCGCCGGCCCGACCTGCCCGGGGGAACGGTTCGATCAGCAATATCGGAGGCCGGCCTTGGCGGCCATGCCGACCGCCTCTGGTCGACCCTGTCCGGCGGCGAGAAGGCCCGCGCGCTGTTTGCCGCGGTCACTGTCGCCGATCCGGCCATCCTTGTCGTCGACGAGCCCGGCGCCAGCCTCGACATCCGTCATCGCATTCAGCTGATGCGCCGGCTGGCGGAGCGCGGACGGACGCGGCTGGTCGTCGCCGTGCTGCACGATATCGAGCTCGCGACCACCTGGTGCGACCGCCTCGTGATCCTGGATGCGGGCCGCGTGGTCGCCGACGACACTGCCGACGCCGTGGCCCGTTCCGACACGATAGCGCAGGTCTTCGGCGTGGCTTTCGAGACGGTCGAGGCCGGCGGGATCACTGTCGCCCGCCCCCTTTGCGGGAGGGATTGATGCGCATCGATCTGGCCGGCTGGACGCGTGAGGCGACCGCCATGGACCACCGCGATTTTCTCGCCATTTTCGAGGAGGCGGACAGACTTGGATTCGACGGCGTCTGGTTCAACGAGTTCCGGTTTCACCAGCCGCGCATTGCCTATCCCTCGCCCCACCTGCTCGCCGCCGCGATCTTTGCCCGTACCGAGCGGCTGCGGGTTGGCACCTCGGTGCTGGTGCTGCCGCTGCACAATCCGCTGACCCTCGCCGAGGAGATCGGCCAGCTCGATCTGCAGAGCGGCGGGCGCCTCGACATCGGGATCGGACGCGGCACCGATCCTGCCACTTTCGCGACGCTGGGCATTGCCCATGAGGAGGCCCGCGCCCGGTTCGAGCAGGGCTTTCTCCTGTTGCGCCAGGCACTCACCACAGGCGGCGTGCCCGTGGCAACGGGACCTTGGCACTATCGGGAGGCGATGATCGGCCCGCGGCCCGTGCAGGTGCCTCACCCGCCGATCTATGTCGCGGGATCGACGCCGGAAACCCTGGGCTTCGCGCTCGCCGAGGGCCTGCCGCTGCTGCTAAGCCTCGAACCCCCGGAAAACCGCCAGCTCGACATCTATCTTGCCCTGGCCGAGGCCCGCGCGATCGCACCCCGGCTCGCCTCATCCTCGCTGTCACGCTATGTCGTCATCGGCCGGACGGCGACCGAGGCGGCAGACCAGCTCGATCCGCTGCTCGCAGGATTGGAAGCGCGCCGTCGCCATTTCGCGACGCTGCAGGGACGCACCATGGCTCCGGTTGATCGCCCGCAGCTCTTGGCTGAACGTTTCATCTGGGGCGATCCAGAACAGTGCCACCGGCAATTGGCCGCGTTGTCACAGCGCCGGGGGATCGACCAGATTCGCTGCGTCTTCAACGGAAACGGCGTCCTCGGCCCTGAACGCGCGCTGCAGGCGATGCGGTTGTTCGCCCGCGAGGTGATCCCCACCATTCGGAAGACCGCGGCCTTGTCCGATGCGTGATGACGCCATCGCTGCGCCCGTCTGTCCAACAGGACCGCACCATGGACGCCAGAGTGTCAGTCGGTTGTCTGTGAGCTCGGCCTGTTCCGGTCTCCACTCCATCCGTCGACGACGCGACCGCCAACCACCGGAGCCTCGGCCTGCCCGACAGCATGCTTGCTGGCTCTCGTCCATGCCGACCGGCATCATCCGATAGTTGGCTGGCGCGATTCGGCACCTTTCGCCGCGCCGGCTACAACACTCTTGGGTGCGGTCGCACCGAGGTGAGAGCCTGGGTTGCATCATCGCGCTAAGCCGCACCAAAGGTGGGTTGGCTGACAAGCTGCGGCGATCCCCTTTGCCCATCGCCTTGGCCACGGCAGCGGAATTCGGGAGGATAGGCGCGACGATGATCGAACCCGCCCTTTTCGAGGTGCGCCGCGACGGCTTCCTGCTCTCCACCGACCGTGCCCGACTGGACGTCGATACGATCCACCGTTTCCTCGCCGAGCAATCCTACTGGGCGGCGGGGCTGGAGCGCGGCCGGCTGGAGCGCGCCCTGGCAGGCTCCCTGCCCATCGGCATCTATGCGGCCGACCAGAAAATGGCGGCCTTTGGCCGGCTGGTGACCGACTGTGCCATGTTCGCCTATCTGAGGGATGTCTTCACGCTTCCCGAACACCGCGGCCGGGGTCTCGCGACCTGGATGGCGCGCGAGATTCGCAACCATCCGGACCTGTCGATGGTCGGAAACTGGATGCTCGCGACCCGTGATGCCCATGCAGTCTATGCGAAGGCGGGCTTTCGGCCGGTGCCCCATCCCGAATTCTACATGAGCCTGCGGCGGGCCCCGGGCGAGCCTGCCGCGGCTGACACGAAGGACGCGCCGCTGTGACCATCCGGATCGGTGTGGATGTCGGCGGCTCGTTCACCGACTTTGCTGTCCTCGACACCACGAGCGGCAAGGTCACGACCCTCAAGGTCTTCTCGCGGCCCGACGACCCCGGCGCCGAGATCATGCTGGCGCTCGACATCCTGCGCGACCGCGACGGCCTCCATGCCGATGCCGTGACCGGGTTCGCCCACGGCACGACCGTCGGGATCAACACGGTGATCCAGCGCAACGGCGAGGCGCTCGCCTTGTTCACGACCCGCAATTTCGAGGACGTGCTGGAAGTGGCGCGCCTGAAGATACCCCAGATCCACAATCTCTACTCGCGTCGTCCCGCGCCCCTGATCCGCCGCGAATGCGTCTTCGGGATCGACGAGCGGACTCTGGCGAGTGGTGACATCCTCGCCGCCCCGCGCCGAGACGACGTGACAGCGGCGGTCGAGGCGGCACGGGCGCTGGGATGCCGGGGAATGGTGATCGCCTTCCTGCACGCCTATCGCAACCCCGCCAACGAGCAGGCGGTGAAGGCGATGATCGCGGAGATCGCGCCGGACATGGCGGTCGTCGCCTCCGCCGAGACATGGCCGATCATCCGCGAGTACGAGCGAACCATCACGGCGGTGATCTCCGGCTATGTGCGGCCGCGCGTCAGCCACTATCTCGATCGCTTCGAGGACCGGCTTCGCCAGCGGGGTGTCGTCTGCCCGCTCCTGATCACCAAGTCGAACGGCGGGGTGATGGGCCTGGACCAGGCGCGCGCCGAATGCGTGCAGATGATCCTTTCCGGCACGGCCTCCGGCGTCATCGGTGCTGGCCATCTCGCGCGCGCCTCCGGATTCGACCGGGTGCTCAGCCTCGACATCGGCGGGACATCGGCCGATGTCGCCGTCATCGTCGACGGCGAGCCCCAGTACGGAGTCGGCGAGACCATCGGCGACTTTCATATTCACATCCCCTCGGTATCGGTGTCGTCGGTCGGCCAGGGCGGCGGCTCCATCGCCTGGGTCGACGACCTCGGCGTGCTCCAGGTCGGGCCGAAGAGCGCCGGCTCGACACCGGGCCCGGCCTGTTATGGCCGCGGCGGGGTGGCCCCCACGATCACGGATGCCATGGCCGTGCAGAACCTGATCGGTCATCTCCCGCTTGGCTATGGGGCGGTCAGCGTCGACCATGCAGCAGCCCGCGCCGCCTTCGCGCCACTGGCGGAGCGGCTGGACTCTCCGGTCGAATTGGTCGCTGCGGATGTCCTTGCCATAGCCGTGTCCGGTATGTTCGCCGAGGTCTCGGGGTTGATCTCGCGCTTTGCCATCGATCCGCGGGAGTTTCATCTCTTCGCCTTCGGCGGCGCCGGTCCCATGCTTGCCTGTTTCCTGGCCAGAGAACTGGACCTCAAGGGCATTGTCGTGCCACCGGCGCCCGGCGTGGTCTCGGCCTTTGGCGGGCTCATCGCCGACCTGAAGAACGACTTCATCGCCACGCTCTATCGCGAGGCGACGTCGGAGGCGATGGAGGAGGTTGCCGGGGTCTTCGGCACTCTGGTCGGGCGGGCCAGGGCCTGGCTGGAACAGCAGGGCCACGAGGGACCAGGTGCACTTCGCCTGTCGGCTGACATGCGCTACGCCGGTCAAAGCTTCGAGATCGAAACGCCCATCGAATCCACTTGGGTGGATTCGCCTGACCTCGATTCGTTGCGCTCTGCCTTCCATGGCGAACATGCGCGGGTCTATGGGCATGCCGACACAGAAGGCGCCGTGCAGATCGTCAATCTGCGGGTCGTCATCATGGCAGCGACTCCCAAGCCTTCCCTGGTCAAGCCGGATGGCGCGACCGGTCCGCTCCAGCCGACCCTGACGGTCGCCGCGCATTTCTACGGACGACCCCACCAGGTTCCGGTCTTCGTCCGGGACGACATCCGGCCCGGACATCGCGTGCCGAGCCCGGCCATCATCGCGCAGGACGACACGACGACCGTGATACCTCCCGGTTTCGCCACAGAGGTCGACCGCTTCGGCAATCTCGTCATCACCAGGGACCGGCGCTGATGGCCTTCGATCCTCGTCACCTGAAGGTCTTCGCCAATTTCTGCGCCGCGGCCGCCGATGCCATGGCCTTCACGCTGATGCGCACCGCCCATTCCGCCTTCGTGAAGGAGACCGAGGATTTCTCCTGCCAGGTCGTCAGCCGCGAGGGTCTCGCCTTTGCCAACCCCCGCAGCTTCGGCGCCCCCTGGTATTCAGGGATCGACTATGGCCCGCTTCTCGCCCGTTTCGAGACCTATCGCGACGGTGACATCTGCATCACCAATGATGTCTACGAGGGCCATGTCGCCACCCATACGCCCGATATCCACATCTGGAAGCCGGTCTTCCATGCGGGACGCATCGCCTGTTTCGTCGTAGGCCATATCCACAACACGGATGTCGGCGGTGCCGTCCCGGCCTCGCTGTCTCGCTCGCTGACCGAGATCGAGCAGGAGGGGCTGCGCATCCCCCCGGTCAAGCTGGTCGAGAACGGTCGGCTGAACACCTTCGTCCTCGCTGCGATCCGCTCCAACGTGCGCGCACCCGACCAGAACATCGGTGACATCCAGGCCCAGATCGCCTCGGTCAATGTCGGCGAACGGAAGATGGCCGAAATCGTCCACCGCTTCGGCTTCGACGGGTTCATGGCGGGTGTCGACGCCATCCTGGACTATGCCGATCGTCAGGCCCGCGCCATCATCCGGCGGATCCCGGATGGCGACTATTTCTTCGCCGATTATGCGGACGAGGATTCGGTCGGCGGCCAACCGTGCCGGGTGGCGCTGACGCTGTCGGTGCGCGGCGACGAGGTCGTGCTCGACTATACCGGCTCCGACCCGCAACTTGGCTCCTCGCTGAACATGCCGACCGGCGGCCGCGAGCGACACCCGCTCGTGATGGTGGGGCTGACCTATGTGCTGTGGACGCTGGACAACAGCCTCCTGCTGAACGCCGGGACGCTGCGGCCGACACGCGCGGTCCTCCCCGAGGGCAGCGTCGTGAATTGCCAGATGCCCGCGGCTGTCGGCATGCGCTCCCTGACATGCGCCATGACGCAGATCGTCACCGTCGGCGCCTTCGCCCAGGCGATGCCCGATCTCATCCCGACCGCCTCTCCGGGCGGCAATGCCATCATGAACATCAAGACGCAGGGACGTGCCGGACGCCCGGTCATGGCCTCGATCGGTCCGGTCGGCGGCGGCGGCGGGGCCACGCCCTTCGCCGATGGCTCGGACGGCGCTGGCGGAGCGACCGGCTTTCTCCGCAACACGCCGATCGAGATCAGCGAGGCGGAGGTGCCGATCCGCTTCCTGCGCTACGGCCTCGAGCCCGATACCGGTGCCCCGGGGCGCTATCGCGGTGGCCTCTCCGCGGTCATGGAATTCGAGGTGGCCGCCCCCGAGACGGTCGTCACGGCCCGAAACCGCAACCGCTCGGTGATGGGGAGCTGGGGCCTGCACGGCGGATCGCCGGGCCGGATCTCGCTGTTCCTGCGTAATCCGGGCCGCGCGGACGCGGTTTCGCTGGGCAACACTGATCTCGTCGCCTGCGCACCAGGCGACGTCATCCGGGTCGTCGGACCGGGGGCCGGAGGATGGGGGGACCCCTTCCGACGCTCCCCTGAAGAGGTGCTGACCGACGTCGTCCGCGGCGCTGTCTCTGTGGCGAGTGCCCGCGCCGACTATGGCGTGGTGATCGCGGACCGGGCGGTCGATGTCGCAGCCACGACAGCGATCCGCAGTTCCCGGGCCGCGCAACCGGAAGAGGCCGTCGTGTTCAGCCCCGAGCGCATCGCCTTCGAAACGATCTGGACACGCGAACGCTACGATCTGCTGACCGACTTCCTGGCCCGGCAACCCGTGACCTGGCGCTTCTTCCTGAAACACCGCGTCTTCGCGGCGGTGGCGGCGTCATCACAGGCTTCACCCGTGTCGGACCAGATGCGGGCGATCTTCGCCGACCTGACGCAACGCTACGGCCTGCCGGCCTGACGCTCAGCCCGCCGGAAGGTGGCAAGCGATCGCCCCGCCCGCCGCCGTTGTGCGGATCGGCGGCTGGCCGATCTCGCAGGTGCCCGCGATCCGGTCGGGGCAGCGGGGATGGAAGACGCAGCCCTCGGCCAGAGAGAGGTCGACCTTGCCTTCGCGCGCGGCCAGGGCCTCCTCCTCCAGCCACCCCCGCCGCAGGGCTGGAACCGACGCCAGCAGCAGCCGGGTATAGGGGTGATGATCCGTCCCGGCGATGCCCGACGCGGCCATCGTCTCGACCTGCCGGCCGGCATAGAGAACCAGGACGTCGTCGCAGATGGCCCGGACGGTCTTCAGGTCATGGCTGATGAACATGGTCGTCAGGCCGAGTTCGCGTCGCAGTTCCACGATGAGGTCGAGGATGGCGGCCGCGACCACCGTGTCGAGCGCAGAGGTAACCTCATCGCAGAGCAGCACGTCGGGCCTGGCCGCCAGCGCCCGGGCGAGGTTCACGCGTTGCTTCTGGCCGCCGGACAGGTCACCTGGAAGTCGGCCCAGAACATCGGCCGGCAGGTGGGTAAGATCCAGCATCCGGCGGACCTGAGCGCGGCGCTCCTCACCGCGCAGCCCGAAATAGAAGGTCAGCGGACGTCCGATGATCTCCTCGATCGACATGGTCGGATTGAGGGCTGTGTCGGCCGACTGGAAGACCAGCTGAATGCGCCGGAGCTGATCCTTGCTGCGCTGGGCGAGGGCCGGCGGCAGGTTTTCGCCCGCCAGCGCCACGGTGCCGCGGGTCTGCGGGGCGAGGCCGGCGATGACACGGGCAAGGGTCGACTTGCCGCAACCGGACTCGCCGATGATGCCGAGCGAGGCACCGCGCGCGATCGTCAGAGCGACGTCCCGGAGGATCGGAATGCGCGGCTCGCCGGTCTCGGTCAGGCCGCCGTATCCGGCCGTCAGACCCGTCACGGCGAGAAGCGGCGGCTCCTTGGCCTTGGCATCCTCGTCCCGCAGCCGCGGCGCCGGCTCGGCGGCGGCGAGAAGGCTTCGGGTGTAGTCGTTCTTCGGCTGCGTCAGCAGGGCATCGATCGGCCCGGTCTCGCGGACCTCGCCGTTGCGAAGCACGACGATGCGATCGGCAATCTGGGCGATGACCGCGAGATCGTGGGTGACATAGATGCCGGTGGTCGCCCGGTCGCGGATCGCCGCCTTGAAGGCCTTGAGCACCTCGATCTGCGTCGTCACGTCCAGCGCCGTCGTCGGCTCGTCGAAGATGACGACATCGGGGTCCGTGATCAGTGCCATGGCCGCCATGAGGCGCTGCAGCTGGCCACCGGAGACCTGATGCGGATAGCGGTTGCCGATGGTGTCCGGCGCGGGAATGGCAAGGGCGCGGAACAGGTCGACGGCCTTGGCACGCGCCTCGGCTTCGCTGGCGGTGCCGTGGATCAGCGCGCTTTCGATGACCTGCGCCATGATCGTGCGGGAGGGATTGAAGGAGGCCGCCGCGCTCTGGGCGATATAGGCGATGCGCCGGCCGCGGATGGCCCGCAGGGCCTTCTCGCCGAGCGACGTGATCTCGGCCTCGCCAACCCGGATCGTGCCACCCGATATCCGGCAGCCGTAGCGCGCATATCCCATGGTCGCGAGCGCGATCGTCGTCTTGCCTGAGCCCGACTCGCCGATGAGCCCGAGCACCTCGCCACGCGCGACCTCGAGGCTGACGCCCTTGACGATCTCGGTCTCGGTGCCGTCGGCGCCGCGTGCCGTCACACGCAGGTCCTGGATGCTGACGAGGGCTGTCACCTCAATGCACTCCCTCGCGCACGCGGCCGCTGAAGAAGGCGTCGATCGACAGGTTCACCGCGATGGTGAGGGAGGCAATGGCGAGTGCTGGCAGGACGACGGCGGGCGCGCCATAGGCGAGACCACTGATGTTCTCGCGCACCAGTGACCCCCAGTCGGCCTGCGGGGGCTGCACCCCGAGACCGAGGAAACTGAGGCTCGACAGCAGCAGAACGACATAGATGAACCGAAGGCCGAAATCGGCGAGGACCGGGCTCACCATGTTCGGCAGGATCTCCCGGGTCATGATGTAGAACGTGCCCTCCCCCCGCGCGCGTGCCGCCACGACGAAATCGAGCGCCGCGACATTCACCGCCACGGACCGGACAATGCGGTAGCAGCCGGGCACGTAGATGATGGCGAGCGTCAGGATCAGCACCGGCACCGACGAGCCGAAGGCCGCAACGACAACAAGGCCGAACATCTTCGAGGGAATGGAAATCAGCGCATCGAGAAAGCGGCTGAGGGCGGCATCGAAGAAACCGCCGATCGCCGAAGCGGCTAGGCCCAGCATCAGGCCGGTGGTGACCGCCAGGCTCGTAGCGACGAGGGCGATGCCGAGGGTCTGGCGGGTGCCGGCGATGATACGGGAGAGCATGTCGCGGCCAAAATAGTCCGTTCCGAGGAGGAACTTGGCGCTGAAACCCTCGAACAGATCGGCATCCTGGATGGCGGCGGGATCATAGGGAGCAATCGCCGGGCCGAACACCGCGACGAGCAGCCAGGCGATGACGATCACCGGAGCGATGATCCGGGTGAGGTTGCGGGTCCGGCGGGGGCGAGTGTCGGCGATGGCGGCCATGCTCAGCCCTGCCTCAGACGTGGATTGGCGAGGATGGCGGCCACGTCGGCTGCGGTGACGAGGACGAGATAGGCGGCACAGAACAGCATGGCGCAGGCCTGGACCAGCGGCAGGTCGCGCGTCGACACGCCGTCGACCATCAGCTTGGCGATGCCCGGATAGTTGAAGATGGTCTCGACGATGATGACCCCGCCGAGCAGGAAGGACAGCGAGAAGGCGATCGCATTGGCGATGGGCCCGATGGCATTGGGCAAGGCATGCCACAAGACGATGCGCATCTGGCTGGCGCCCTTCAGCCGCGCCATCTCGACATAGGACGACGACAGGACGTCGACGAGAGCGGCGCGGGTCATGCGCGCCATCTGGGCGACGACGACAAAGGTCAGCGTCATGACCGGCAGCGCGAAAACGCGGATGGCATCGAAGAGGCCATTGATCCGGCCGAGCTGGGACAGCGCCGGCACCCATTGCAGGTGAACCGCGAAGATCAGAACCGCCGCCGATGCCACAAGGAACTCCGGCACCGAAACGACCAGCACCGTCGACGCGCCCACCACCCGATCGTAGAGAGACCCCCGCCAGACGGCGGAAGTGATCCCGAGCGTCAAGGCGAGCGGGACGGCGACGAGCGCCGTCACACCGGCGAGAATGAGGGAGTTGCCGAGCCGTGACCCGATGAGCGCAGCAACCGGCTGGCCGTTGACGAGGGACAGTCCGGCATCGCCGGTCAGCAGTTTGCCGAGCCAGGCAAGATAGCGCTGGAAGGGCGGCACATCGAGGCCGAGCGCGGTGCGCAGGCCGGCGACGGCCTCGGGCGTCGCGGCCTGGCCGAGCAATTCCTGGGCGACATCACCTGGCAGAAGGTTGGTGATGACGAAGACCGCCGTGGCGACGAAGAGGAGCGTTGCCAGCGACAGCAGGAAGCGGCTCAGCAGAAGCCAGCCGATCGTCGCCCTCATCGCCTCCTCCTTTCATCGTCTCGAAAGGCGCCCCCGCGAAGCGGAGGCGCCGTGACCGGGTCAGGCGTCGAGCCAGACATGCTCGGCGAAGGCGTAGCCCATGAGCGAGCCCGTTCCCATTGGCGTCAGGCCTTTCAGCTTGGCTGAATGGGCGTCGAGACCGCTGATGAAGACCGGAATGCCGATGCCCGAGCTCTCATGCACCATCACCTGCATGTCGGTATACATCTGCTTGCGCTTGGCCCCGTCCGTCTCGGCACGCGCGGCCAGCAGCAATTGGTCGAACTTCTCGTTCTTCCAGCCGCTCTCGTTCCAGGCCGCCGTGGAGGCGAAGAACAGGCTGAACAGCACATCGGCCGAGGGGCGCGGGTTGATGTTGCCGTAGCCGACCGGAACCTTCATCCAGTAGTTCGACCAGTAGCCATCGGCCGGCACCTGTCGCAGCTCGATCTTGACACCGATGGCCTGGGCCGCCTGCTGCAGCAGCAAGCCCATCTCGACCGAACCGGTCGCGGCAACGGAGGTGACCACGGGAATGGTCGAGCCGATCGCGCCGGCCTTGTTCATGTGGAACTTGGCCTTTTCCGGATCGAAGGGCCGCTGCGGAATGTCCTTGGCGTGGTAACGGTTCATCGGCGGGATCGGCTGGTCGTTGGCCACCTCCGCATAGTTCTGGAAGACATTGCGCCGGATGACGTTGCGGTTCATCAGCAACTTCATGCCGAGGACGAAGTCGGCGTTGTTGCCGGGCGGCTGGTCGAGGCGCATGACCAGATCGGTGTAATTACCCGACTTGGTCTCCATGATCGCCAGATCATTGCGCGCGAGGATCAGACGCGCCGAGGCCGGGTTGACGTTACCGACAAGCTGCACGTCACCGGCCATCAATGCGTTGACGCGGGCGCCGACGTCGGGAATGCCGAAGAACTCGATCTCGTCGACATAGGGCCCGCCGCCCTGCTTCCAATAGTTCTCATTGCGGACGGCGATGGACCGGACGCCGGGCGTGAATTCCTTGCACTTGTAGGGGCCGGTGCCGATGCCCTTGGAGAAATCGGTAGTGCCGGCCGGGGCGATCAGGAAGTGATGCGTGCCGAGAACGACGGGGAAATCGGCATTGGGACCGGTGAGCGTGACGGTCACCTCATGGGTGCCGGTCGCGACGATCTCCTTCATCTGGGCGGCGAGGGCGCGGGCCCGCGACCCGGTCGCCGGATCGAGATGGCGCTGCAGGGAGAAGACGACGTCCTCGGCCTTGAACTCCTTGCCGTCGTGGAACTGCACGCCCTTGCGCAGCTTGATGGTCCAGACTGTCGCCTTGTCGCTGGTCATGGATTCCGCCAGCGACATCTGCGGGGTCAGCGTGGCGTCGAGATCGACAAGGCCGTTGTAGAACATCGAACAGCGGCAGTAGTCCGTCGAGTAGGACTGCTTGGCGGGATCAAGCGTATCGGCGGTCGACGTGCCGAAACCTGCAACACGGATCTTGCCGCCCTTTTTCGGGGTCTGGGCATGGGCCGTCGTGGCGGCGCCAATCAGGCTCCCGCCGAAGCCAGCACCGATGCCGATCGCACCGAGGAGCGCGAGGACGTCGCGGCGAGAGGCGCCTGTACGCACGGCCTGCATGAGGCGTTGGCGCTCCGTCAGCGACAGGAGCGAAAGCGGATCGAAGGACTGTCCGGTCATTGTTGAGTTCCCCTGGTCTTGGTGGTCGTCACTCTGCAGATCTCTGGATCGTCCCCCTGCGGCGCGGAGCCTTTGCCCTCTCTCGCCGATGGGGATCTTGCCGTGTTGCCGTCTCAGGCCGTCGTTGCCACCTCCCTCACTGGCTCAGGACCAGCGATCCTTGGCGCGGTAGTACAGCCCCACGAAGGGCAGGAACCACGGCTTGCCGAAGTGGAAGGGAACGGCGGACCAGTCGAGGTCGCGCCACGGATTGGCAACATCCTGCCCGACGGCTTCGCGGGCCATGAGGTCGCCCATATAGGTCGACATCTGCACACCGTGCCCCGAGAAACCCATGGCGAAATGCATGCCGCGATGGGTGCCGGAGCGCGGCAGTCGATCCTGGGTCATGTCGACGAGACCGCCCCAGCAATAGTCGATGCGGCAATCTGCAATCTGCGGGAAAACAGCCCGCAACTGCCGTTGCAGGATCTCGCCGCTCTTCAGGTCGGACCTCGGGCTGGACATGGCGAACCGTGCCCGACCACCCCAGACGAGGCGATGGTCGGGTGTGAGACGGAAGTAGTTGCCGATGTTCTGCGTGGTGGTGCAGGTGCGCCCGCCCGGCATGATGTCGCGCGCAAGGTTCTCGCCGAGGGGCTCGGTGACGATGATGAAGCTGCCGATGGGGACGAGGCGGCGGCGGAACCAGCTGAAAGGACCGTGCTGGCTTGCGCCGGTGGCGAGGATCACCTTGTCGGCGACAACGGTGCCGCGGATCGTGCCGATACGGTACTGCCCGGCCAGTTCCTCGATCGCGGTCACGGCCGCATCCTCGAAGATGGTCGCACCGGCGCGCGCCGCCACACCTGCCAGCCCCTGGCCGAACTTGCCGACATGCAGCATGGCCGACCGGCGGTAGAGAAGCCCGCCATGATAACCGTCATTGCCGATCTCGGCTCTCAGGTCGCCACGCTCGATGATCGCAGTGTCGTCGTCGACCTCGCGGGCCAGGACGTCGCGCGCCCGGCGCATGGAATCGAAATGCGCCGGTTTCGCCGCCAGCTTGAGCTTGCCCGAGCGGACGAAATGGCAGTCGATCGCCTCGCTGCGGACGATCTCCTCCACGAGGTCCACACCGGCATCGAAGGCGCGGTACATTTCCCGCGCCCGATCGATGCCATGCGCCGCGGCCGTCGCCGAGAAATCGTGGGCAAGCCCGTTGTTGCAGTGCCCGCCATTGCGACCCGAAGCCTCAGAGGCGACCTTTCCGGCCTCGAGCAGCGCGACCGAGACGCCGAGCCTCGCCAGGGTCCTGGCGGCGGAAAGACCGGTGAAGCCCCCGCCGATGACGACCACGTCGTAGCGACCGGAGACGGGCTCGGGCGATGAGCCGATGAAGGGCGGAGCCGTGTCGAGCCAGTAGGAGGCGGGGTTCATGATGACCTGGCCCGTGTCGAGAAGCGTCCGGTCATCGCGCGCCTCACAGCCCGACGAGGCCGGCGAGCCCGCCGATATCGGCGATCTCGTGAGCACCATAGTAGGGCGTCAGTGGCTCATGCTGGCGGTTGACGAAGGCCCGCATGCCGAAGCGCATGTCATGGGCCGTCATCAGGTCGTAGCGATAGGACGAGGAGACATGGAGAATGTGCTCCGGCGAGCAGCCGAGCTGGTCGAGCATGAACTCGAAGGCCTGCATGCGCGGCTTGTAGGCCTGCGCCATCTGCGCCGTGTAGACGGCATGAAAGGGCGCGCCGAGCTTGTCGACATTGTGCTGGATCTGGTCATTCGAGGCGTTGGACAGAATGACCAGGGGAATCTTGGCGGCAACCTTGGAGAGCCCGGCGGGGACATCGGCATGCGGTCCCCAGGTCGGCACCGCGAGATAGAATTTCTCGCCCTCCGCCTCCGACACGGGGAACCCCCAAAGCTTGCCCGTGCGCTGGATGGCATTCACCAGGACATCCCGGTAGGGCTTCCAGGGGCCGAGGATTTCGTCGAGGCGATAGGTCGAAAAATCGCGAATGAAATCGTCGATCCGATCGGCAGGAACCCGGTCGGCGAACATTTCGCGGGCCATCTCGCTCATGCGAAACCGGGTCAGCGTCCCGTAGCAGTCGAAGGTGATGAATTTGGGCCGGAAGGCGGTCATGGCGCGTCTTGATCCCCTGCATTCCGAGCTCGTGCCGTCTCATCAAGGCTGGCATGACCCGGCTGGATTTCACGGAAGCTTTGCATGGGCCACATGGCAGATTCTGCTGTTGTACGGGCGCCGCCCGGCAGTTTTCTGCAGGTGCTCAGGCCGAGAAGGCCATGAGCACGGACTTGGTCCGGCGGCTGGCTTCGAAAGCCTGACGACCGAGATCCTTGCCGATTCCCGACTGCCCGAAGCCGCCGGTGGGAATGATGTGGTCGGACGAGCGCCCATAGCGGTTGACCCAGACGGTGCCGGCCTCGATGGCGCGGATCGCCCGCATGGCGCGGTCCAGATTGGCCGTATGAATGCCTGCCGCGAGGCCATAGGTCGGGTGCCCGGCGAGCGCGAAAGCCTCGGCCTCGTCGCGGAAGGTCTGGACGGTGAGGACCGGCCCGAAAACCTCCTCGTGGAGGACGGCGGCGTCGGGAGGCAAACGATCGATCATCGTCGGCGCGAAGAAGGCACCGTCCTGTGGCTGGCGCAGACGATGACCGCCCGCCAGCAGGTGGCCTCCGGCGGCCAAGGCCGCGCCGACCAGGGACTCGATTCGGCCACACTGGCCTTCGGAGATGATCGGCGGCAGGGTCGTGTCCGCGTCCCAGGTCGGGCCCGCGACGAGGGTCGCGAAATGGGCGGCGATCCGTTCCGTCATCTCGGCCGCCAAACGCTCCTCGACGATGAGCCGGGATCCGGCGACGCAGACCTGCCCGGCATTGCCGGCGATCGCCCGCGCCACCGTGACGGCCGTCACTGCGGGATCAGCGACATCGGCGAAGACGACCTGCGGGCTCTTGCCGCCCAGCTCCAGGGTGACAGGCTTGGTGCCATGGAGGGCGCAATTGGCCATGATGCGCGCGCCCGTGCGCGTGGAGCCGGTAAAGCTGACCTTGCCGACGAGGGGATGCTGGCAGATGGCCTCGCCGACTGTCGCACCGCGCCCCTGGACCACGTTGAACAGGCCAGGCGGCAGGCCCGCCCCCACGGCAAGTTCGGCGAGCCGGACCACGCTGAAGGGCGTCATCTCCGAGGGCTTCAGCACGACGGCATTGCCCGCGGCGAGAGCCGGCGCCAGTTTCCATATCGCCATGACAAGCGGGAAGTTCCACGGGGCGATGGCACCGACGACGCCGTAGGGCTCGTGGATCATCAGGCCGAGATGGTCGGATGCCGTCGCCGCGACCGCACCACCGTCCTTGTCGCAGAGTTCGGCGAAGAAGCGGATGACGTCGACGGTGTAGGGAATGTCCCAGGCCAGAACATCGCGGATCGGGCGGGTCGAGCCGACGGCCTCCAGCCGGGCAAGGGCGGAGGCGTCCGCTGCGATGGCGTCGGCCCAAAGGTTCAGGATTCGCGCGCGGGCGCGCGGGGCCAGTTGCGGCCACCCCGAGGTGGTGAAGGCCCGCCGGGCGCTGGTCACCACCTCGTCCACCAGCGCGGCATCGCCATCCGGCAGCGTGGCGTAGATCCTGCCGTCGGACGGCCGGACGACGGGCAGCCCGGTGCTCCCGCCGCGATGCACGGCATCGATGAAATGGCCCGGGGGCACATTCACCGCATCGGGGTCGAATCCTGGCATGGCAACCCTCCACATGGCGACCGGCCCGAAGCCGATGCGCCCATGCTAGAAGACTTCTCCCTGCCGGATCAGACGGAGGCGGGGCGGCCGCGCCGTGGAATGCACCGTTTGCGGGCTGGCAAACGCGACAAAATTCTTCTCCGCTGCGCCTAGACTGAACGCCCCGACACCGACAGGGGCACCACCGCCCGGACCCGGATGCACGCTGCGGCCGACGGGATGTCACACGAGGGAGCGAAGCCGTTGAGCGTCAGCCAGCCCGCCATACAGTTCGACCTGTGCCCAATGAGCGAGAGCGATCTGGCGGCCGCCCATGCGCTGTCCCGCACCGTCGGCTGGCCGCATCGGCTGGAGGACTGGCAATTCGCGCTGACTGTCGGCGAGGGTCTCGTCGCCTATTCCGGCGACCGGATGGTGGGCACCGCCATGTGGTGGCGCTATGAGGGCCGGCAGGCCCGCATCGGGCTGGTGATCGTCGACCCGACCATCCAGCGGGCGGGAATCGGGCGACGGATGATGAAGGCGGTCATCGACCGGCTGGACGAGCCCTGCATCATCCTGAACGCGACCGATGCGGGCGAGACGCTCTACCGGCAACTGGGCTTCAGTGGCGCCAGCACCATCATCCAGCATCAGGGCGCCGCGTTCGGCGCGCCGCTGGTCGCGTTGCGCGCGGGAGAGCGCATCCGGCCGCTCGGTCGCAACGATGCCGAGCGCCTCATCACGCTCGACGCGATGGCTCTCGGCGCGCGGCGCGAGAAGGTGATCGCCGAAATGATGAGCCAGGGTGACGCCGTCGTTCTGGACGACGGCGGCGAGACCGTCGGCTTCGCCTTCTTCCGCCGTTTCGGCCGCGGCCACGTCATCGGGCCGGTCGTCGCCCGTGACACGGCAGCGGCGCGGGCGCTCATCGCCCATTGGGTCGGCCTGAATGCGGGGATGTTCCTGAGGGTCGACGTCCCCGGCGAATCCGGTCTGTCCGACTGGCTCGACGGCCTGGGACTGGCGCGCGTCAGTCCGGTGCTGACAATGGTGCGCGGCGCGGCGCTGCCGACGCCCGGACCCTACCGGACCTTCGGACTGGTCAGTCAGGCGCTTGGCTGAGCGGCGACGGTACTTTCTGCCGCGCCATACCGAACAACGATATGCGCCGCCGGGCGCGCCCTTCGGTTCGACAGCAAATGACCGCCGACCCGCGACCATCATCGGAACAGTTTCCGAGGAGGATGCCGATGCTCGCCAATTCTCTCATCGCGCTCGACCGCGAGCACTATGTCCATCCCGTCAGTGCCTATCGGGCGCATGAGGCGAAGGGCGCCACCGTTCTCGAAAGCGCACGGGGCATGTTCCTGCGCGATTCGACCGGACACGAACTGATCGACGCCTTCGCCGGGCTCTGGTGTGTCAATATCGGCTACGGCCACGAGAGCGTCGTCGAGGCTGCGGCCGCCCAGATGCGCAAGCTCCCCTATGCGACCGGCTATTTCGGCTTCGCCTCAGAACCGGCGATCCGCCTGGCGGCCAAGCTCGCCGAAATATCGCCGCCGGGACTGTCTCGGGTGTTCTTCAGCCAGGGTGGATCTGACGCGGTCGACAGCGCCATCCGTCTGATCACCCACTATCACAACGCCACCGGTCGCCCGTCCAAGAAGCAGTTCATCGCTCTGGAGAAGGGCTACCACGGATCCTCGTCGACCGGCGCCGGCATGACGGCCCTTGCGGTCTTCCACCGCAATTTCGACCTGCCGCGGGCCAACCAGCACCACATCCCCTCCCCTTACCCCTATCGCAATCCCGCCGGCGCCGATGACGCCTCCGTCATCGCATCGAGTGTCGCGGCGCTGAGGGCGAAGGTCGAGGAGCTGGGGGTGGACAATGTCGCCGCCTTCTTCTGCGAGCCCATCCAGGGTTCGGGCGGCGTCATCGTCCCGCCGGTCGGCTGGCTGAGGGCGATGCGCGAAACGGCGCGTGAACTCGACATCCTGTTCCTGGCTGACGAGGTGATCACCGGCTTCGGCCGCACCGGGCCGATGTTCGCCTGCGACGCGGAAGGCGTGACGCCAGATGTGATGACCATCGCCAAGGGCCTGACGGCCGGCTATGTGCCGATGGGCGCAGTGCTGCTCTCCGAAGACGTTTATGCGGGCATTGCCGACGGCGCTCCCCCCGAGACGACGATCGGCCACGGCTATACCTATTCCGGCCACCCGGTGAGCGCGGCCGTCGGACTGGAGGTCATTCGCCTCTATGAGAGCGGCATCCTCGCCAACGGCCAGATCGTCGGACGTCAGTTCGAGGCCGGATTGAGCCGGCTTGCCGCACACCCACTTGTCGGCGAGGCGCGCGCCCGCGGGATGCTTGGGGGGCTTGAACTGGTCAGCGACAAGCGGCGCAAGACCGCCTTCGCCGCCGATGCGAAGCTTGCCGAAAAGCTGGCGGCCCACGGCTACCGCAACGGGATCATCTTCCGTGCCTTCCCGGATGGCACCATCGGTCTCGCCCCGGCCCTGTCCTGCACGCCGGAGGAAATGGACCTGCTGCTGGGGCGCCTGCGCAAGACTCTCGACGACACCCTGGCCGAGCCGGACATCCGCGCTGTGATGCGGGGATGAAAGGTACTCTGCTCTTGCCGCGGCCGACGACCGGGCGCAGGATGATCGCAGCATTTTATGCTGCACCCAAAATCAACACCCTGCATTCGAAGGGTAGGTGACGATGTCGACATCGTCGAAGCTGGACCGGATTGATCTCAAGATACTGGCAGAGCTCCAGAAAAATGGACGTATCACCAATGTGGAACTGGCCGATGCGGTCGGCCTGTCGCCGAGTCCCTGCCTGACGCGAGTGAAGCGGCTGGAGACGTCGGGCTACATCGTGGGCTACGGCGCGCAGATTCAGCTGCGCAAGCTGGGGGACGTCCTCTTCGTCTTTACCGAAGTGACATTGTCGGACCACCGTTATGACGATTTCGCCCGCTTCGAGGGCGCCATCCGCAACATTCCGGAGATACTGGAATGCCATCTCGTCAGCGGAGGCTACGACTATCTTCTCAAATTTGTTACAAAAGGTGTCAACAACTACCAGGACATCATGGAGAATCTCCTTGAGCGCGGGGTCGGAATCGAAAAATACTTTAGTTACATCGTCATAAAATCGCCCTTCGTCAAAGCGCACTACCCCATCGACCGCCTCTTTCCGCATGCAGGATAGGTCCGAGACGAACCGCAGAACATGCCGCCAGCCGGTCCAATTCGGCAAAGTCATCCGCCGCATCGCCGTGCGCCGAAACCATCGCTCACCAGGTTCGTCCTACCGTCGTCAGGTGGCGCCTTCATGAGCCGCCCATGAGAGGAACAGCCCCCCATGAGCCCGTTGCAGCCGCGTTTCGTGCGACTGGCCGAGACCGACAGGCCGACCGTGCCGATTGTCGTCGACGGAGCCACAGTCGAGGCCCTGGAGGGGGACAGCCTGCTTGTCGCCGTCCTCACCCGGGCAGGGCACCTTCGGCACTCGGAATTCGGCCCGGAGGCGCGCGCCGGCTTCTGTCTCATGGCGGCCTGCCAGGATTGCTGGATGTGGACCCATGACGGCGATCGTCTGCGGGCCTGTGACACGCCCGTCCGGGCCGGCCTCTCCGTTCTGACCCAACCTCCGGACATGCCATGGCCGAACCGCGCGTGATCATCGTAGGCGCCGGCCCGGCCGGTGTCCGGGCGGCCGAAACGCTCGTCGCCGCCGGGCTCCGTCCCACGGTCGTCGACGAGGGGCGCCGTGACGGCGGCCAGATCTACCGTCGCCAGCCGGAGGGTTTCGCCCGTTCATCCGCTGAGCTCTACGGGACCGAGGCCGCGCGCGCCGAGGCCCTTCACGCGACCTTCGACGATCTGCGACCGAAGATCGACTACCGACCGGGTCATCTCGCGTGGAACGTCGCCGATGGCCACCTGCATGTCGTTCACGACGGCAGCGCGGAAGCCTTGCCCTTCGATGCCCTGATCGTCGCCTCCGGAGCGACTGACCGGCTCATGCCGGTCAAGGGCTGGCAACATGCCGGCGTCTACAGCCTCGGCGCGGCGCAGATCGCCCTCAAGTCCCAGGGCTGCGCCATCGGTCGGCGGGTCGTCTTCCTCGGCACGGGGCCGCTGATGCAGCTCGTGGCGGCGCAGTACCGCAAGGCTGGAGCCCAAGTCGTCGCCCTCCTGGACACATCGCGCCTGTGGAACCAGATCAGGGCCCTTCCGAAACTGGTCAGCCGTCCCGACGTGCTCGCCAAGGGCGTGGGCCTTGCCGCCAGCCATCTGCTGGCCGGCACCATGGTTCGTCGCGGCGTGACACCGGTCGAGATCTTCGGTGACGCGGATGGCGGTGTCAGCGGCGTCAGCGTGCGGCTCGCCTCCGGGCGTGACCTGCGACTGGCCTGCGATGCCGTGGCGCTGGGTTATCACCTGCGCCCGGAAACACAGCTGGCGGATCTCGCCCGCTGCGATTTTGCATTTGATGCCGCGACCCGGCAGTTCTGGCCGGTCATTGACGAGGACGGCCGCAGTTCGGTGCCCGGGATCTATCTCGCCGGAGACGGCGTTCGCACCCAGGGGGCCGACGGGGCCGAAATCGCCGGCAAGCTGGCGGCCCTCGCCGTGCTGACGGACCGGGGACGCTCGGCACCCACCGAGCAGATTTCGCGGCTGCGGCAGCAGCGCCGCGCCATGGAGCGATTCCGCGCGGGCATCGCCGAAGCCTTCCCGTGGCCGCATCATCTGGCGGCGGGCCTCGCAGACGACACCGTCGTCTGTCGCTGCGAAGGAATCACCGCCGGCGAACTGCGCAGCGTCGTTCACGACAAGGGGGCTGACGAGATGAACCGCGCCAAGGCGTTGAGCCGGGTCGGCATGGGCCGCTGCCAGGGACGCTATTGCGGCCATGCGGCGGCCGAGGTCGTCGCCGCCGCCACGCAGCTCTCCCCGGCGGTCGTCGGGCGGCTGCGCGGACAGGCGCCGGTCAAGCCGCTCGCCATCCGCACCCGGAGGGCGGCGCCATGAGCGAGCCGTTCCGCACGGACGTCATCGTCGTCGGTGGCGGCATCATGGGGGCCGCCGCGGCCTTCTTTCTGCGCCGGCGCGGCAAGTCGGTGGCGCTGATCGAGCGGGCCCTGATCGGACAACAGGCGAGCGGCACGAATTTCGGCAATGTCCGGCGGCAGGGTCGCTTCCTGCGGCAGCTGCCGCTGGCCAATCGGTCCAGGGACATCTGGGGCCGCCTCAACGAGCTGATCGGGGAGGATGCCGAATTCCTCGCCTCAGGCCATCTGCGGGTCACCTACGATGACGAGATGACGGCGCGGATCGAGACCTATGCGCGCGACGCCCTGCCCTATGGGCTGGATCTGCAGATCATCGGCGGCAACCGGCTGAGGGAGCGCTTTCCCTTTCTCGGCCCCGAAGTGCGTGCCGGCTCCTACGCCCCTCACGACGGCCATGCCAACCCGCGCCTTGCGGCACCCGCCTTCGGCCGGGCGGCCCGGCGCGAGGGGGCATCGGTTTTCGAGCGGACGGAGATCGTCGCAGTCGAACGCGATGCGGGCACGTTTCGCGTCGAAGCCGCCGATGGGCGGGTGTTCCGGGCGGAGCAGTTGATGATCGCCGCAGGCGCCTGGGGCAACCGGCTATCGGAGCAGTTCGGGGAACCGGTTCCGCTCGTCACCCACGGCCCGCAGATGGCGGTGACCGAGCCCATTCCCTATGCGCTGGAACCTGTGCTCGGCGTCTCCACGACGAAGCTCGAGGAGACCGTCTATTTTCGCCAGGTCAAGCGCGGCAACATCGTCATCGGCGGCGCGGCGCGGGGCCCGGCGAGCGCCGACACCCAGCGGGCCTCGGTGAAGCCGGAGAACACGCTGCTGCAGTTCACGCAGATCACGCGGGTCGTGCCGGCCCTCGCCCGGCTCAACATCATTCGGGTGTGGAGCGGTGTCGAAAGCTACCTGCCGGACGATATTCCGATCATGGGGCCCTCGGCCAAGGTGCCCGGTCTGTACTACGCCTTCGGCTTCTGCGGTCACGGCTTCCAGCTCGGCCCCGGTGTCGGCGACGTGATGGCCGAACTGATCAGCACAGGCCAGACCACCACACCGATCGAGCCCTTCGCCATCGCGCGCTTCGCCAGCGCGCCCGCCTGACCCCGTCCGGAGCCGCCGCATGGCGCATTTTCTCATCATCGGCGCCGGGATCGTCGGCCTGTCCGTCGCCCGTTCCGCCGTGCTCGCCGGGCACCAGGCGACGATCCTGGAACAGGGTCCCGTGCCCAATCCGCAATCGGCCTCGTTCGATCGCCACCGCATGATCCGCTACCCCTATGGCGCCGCCGCCGGCTATACGCGCATGGTGACGGAGGCCTTCGGCGCCTGGGATCGGCTCTGGGCCGACCTCGGGACGACGCATTTCGAGAGCACCGGCGCCATCGCCATCTCGCTCGAGGCAGGCGACTATGCCGCGAAGACACTCGCGACCTTCCGCGCCATCGGCCTGCCGCATGACGTGCTCGACCGGGACGCGGTCGAGGCGCTCTGCCCACACCTGACGCTGCCTCAGGGCGCCTGGGGAGTCACGGCCTTCCCCGGCGGCCCGCTCTTTGCCGCCGACATCATCACCGACCTGGTCCGCTGGCTGACGGCAGCGGGCGCGCGGATCGAGGCGGGAACACGCGTCGTCGGTCTCGACGAGGCCGAGGGCCGGGTCGCTCTCGCCGATGGGTCGACGCGGACCGGCGATTTCGTCCTTGTGGCGGCAGGCGCCTGGCTGCCGCGGCTGATGCCGGACAGGTTCGGCAGCCTTCCCGTCTACCGGCAGGCGCTGGTCTATGTCGAACCGCCCCCGGCCTATGCCGAGAGCTGGCGGAAGGCACCGGCGATCGCGGTTCTCGGGGATCATACCGGCTATACGCTCCCCGACCTGCGCGGGGCCGGTCTGAAGATCGGCTACTCCGCCCACAGGCGGCAGGCCATGCCCGATATCGACGGTTTCGACGCGGATCTCGCCAGCGAAAGCGCGGTGATCCTCGGCGCGTTCAGGCCCTATCTCAATGAACCGGACGCCTATCGGCCGCTGCGCATGCAGGTCGGCTACTATGCGCTCGACCCGTCCCGCCGGTTCCTGTTCGACAAGCGTGGCCGCGCCCTGGTCATCACCCAGTGCGACGGTCAGATGTTCAAGTTCGGCCCCCTGATCGGCGAGCGTGTCGTCGCGATGGTCGAGGGCCGGGAGACCATGGCCAGCCTCGCCCGATGGGCGGCCGGCGACGCCCCCACCCCTTGAGACGAGGCTCCCCGTGACCCTGCATGTCCTCCACCTTGGCCGCGACGGCGTGCCGCTTGCCCCCGCCACGATCGTTGAACCGGCTGCGGGGGATCCCTTTGCCGGGGTCCGGCGAACCGCATTCGCGGACAGCGCCGGATTTCTCGCCGGATCCGTGTCGCTGCAGGGCCGGGTGACCGTCGATCGTCTCGGCCGCTCCGAGGCTGCCGTCGTCGGCCGCGGTCGGATCAGCGTGGGTGGCGAGACCTTCGCGGCCGGATCGGCCTTCGTCATGCCGGCGGGCTTCTCGGGCGAGGTCACCGGTGAGGGCGATGCCGTCTGGTTTTTTACGGCAGAACCCGCACGGCCCGCAGCGGGCGACACAGCGCTCGTACGCCTCAATCCGGACCTGCCGCGCCCCGCCTCGAACGGACCGGCGGCGGAGGTTCTCATCGGACCGAAGCCCTCCTGCCATGCCCTCAATCAGTTCACCGGGCCCGGCGCCATGCGCGCGGGGGTCTGGGACGTCATGACCCCGTGCGAGCGCTCCTTCGTGCCCCATCGCATCCATGAACTGATGCACCTGATCGCAGGCGAAGTGACCCTCACCCACCGCGACGGCACCACCGCCAGCTTCCGGGCCGGCGACACGCTGTTCGTGCCGCAGGGAGCTCCCTATGCCTGGAAGAACACGATCCCGGTGGTGAAGTTCTACACCGTATCGGCCTGAGGCCGGCTGGTCATTTCATGCGGATCTCACCGGCATCGAAGGCGTCGGCGAGACCCGCCAAACTGGTGAAGCGGTAGTCCGGCTGCGTGAGGGCGGCATCGATCGTCCCGCCCGAATCCGCCTTGCCGGCCCGGCGTTCGATCCAGCAGACCGTGTAGCCGAGTTGCCGGGCCACGCCGATGTCGTGATATTGGCTCTGCGCGACGTGCATCACGTCGTGCAGGCCATGGCCGTCACGCCCCAAACGTTGCAGCGTGAAGGTGAAAAAGCTCGGGTCCGGCTTCTCGCAACCCGTCTCATCGACGGTGATGCTGTCGTCGAAAGGCTCGCCCAGGGTTTGGGCGAATTGGTCGAGTGCCCAGCGCTGGGCGTTGGTCATGGCAACCAGCTTGCAGCGGCTCTTCAAACGCTTCAGCGCGACCACGGAGTCGGAAAAGGCAGGCCAGTCCTTGACCGACGCGCGCAAGCCCTCGGCGATGGCACTGTCCTGCGGCAGGCCGAAGCGTGGCGCCAGCTCGAAATAGACCCGCACCAGATCGTCGGGATATTTGATGACGGCGGGGTTCTTTCGGCTGGTCCGATAAGCGGCCAGAAAAGTATCGTCATCGATGGTGGCGAGTTCGTCGCGGCAGGCCCGCCTGAGATAGTTCAGCATGCCCGTCTCGAAGTCGATCAGGGTTCCCACAACGTCGAAGCTGAGAACCGCGGGGGTGTCGGCCATGTCGATCTCCGGATCCTTGCTGGCAGCAGCGTGCCTGTCAGGCTAGCCGGGCTGTGCGGTGCAATCGCCCGCGCGGTGCCCGTGCTGCGGCATCATCTGCCAAAAGCCCCTGATGATACCGACGGTCGTTGGGGGCCCCTCCCGATGGATGGCACGCCATCTATCCCCATGTGCTGCCCCACGGCTCTGGCTGGCGGCAGGATGGTCCCACGGCGCCGGTGCGATCAACGTCGCCGCCCTCGTCCAGCGACTGCTCCAGGAGACGCCTCGCCGGATCTGCCGTTGGAATCCCGCGGAACACCCACTTGCCGTGCGCCCTAAGCACAATTTACTGACGTATATTGCTGTGGAAACGTGCCCGATTCGGACGGGCTGTGTTTCTTGGGTGGCAATCGCGATCCTGGATGCCCGACGATGGCTCTCGAGAATGTTTCCCTCTCCACGGCGCGGTTGCCCAATCCGCTCGCCAGCGACGGAAGTTCAAACGCCGTGAAGCGGCGCCATGCCATCCGCGTCGTCGGATCCGGCTCGCGCCCCATGGTGTTCGCCCATGGTTTCGGCTGCGACCAGAATATGTGGAAGGCCTTGGTGCCTGCCTTTCAGGATGACTTTCGCATCATCCTCTTTGACCATGTCGGCGCCGGCCAATCGGATCTCGCGGCATTCGACCCGGCGCGCTATGCGACGCTCGACGGCTATGCCGAAGACGTGTTGACGATTTGCGAGGCTCTGGATCTGCGTGACGTCGTGTTCGTCGGCCACTCGGTCAGCGCCAGCATCGGGATCCGCGCGGCGCTCCTCCAGCCCGAGCGATTCTCGGACCTGGTCCTGATCGGGCCGTCGCCCTGCTATCTCGACGATGGCGACTACCGCGGCGGCTTCTCGGTCGACGCACTGGAGGAGATGCTTGAGTTGCTGTCGAGCAACTTCCTCGGTTGGTCCAGCGCCATGGCACCGGCGATCATGGGCAATCCCGAACGTCCGGACCTCGCGGCGGAACTGGAAGAGAGCTTCTGCCGTACCGATCCCGGCATCGCCGCCCATTTCGCGCGCGTCACCTTTTTCTCGGACACACGGGATGACCTGCCCCGCATGGGCAAGCCGGCGCTCGTCCTGCAATGTTCGCAGGACGTGATCGCATCGGAGGTTGTCGGCCGCTATGTCGCTGACCACCTGCCACGGGGACGGTTCGTCCAGCTCGCGGCCACCGGACATTGCCCGCATGTCAGCCACCCAGAAGAGGTCGTCGCGCAGATGCGTCGCTATTTGAGCGATGCCAATGGACGGGTCTGATCGGTCGTTCGCCGACAACTTTTTCGATCAGGCTCCCGCCGGCCTGCTGTCGACCGATGGCGAAGGCGTCGTCCGCGCGGCAAACAGGACACTGCTCGGCTGGATCGGCCGGACCGCCGAGGAGGTGGTCGGGCAGTTCCGCTTCTCCGACTTGCTTTCGGTCGCGGGCCGGACGTTCTTCGAGACCCATCTCGCCCCGATGCTCCGGCTGGACAGGGGCTTCCGGGAGGTTGCCCTGACACTGATGGGCCTGGACCGCACGCGCCTCGATGTTCTGGTCACCGCAACCGTCGATGCCGATGCCGATGCGATCCAGTTCGTCGTGTTCGAGGCCAGACAGCGGCGCGTCTACGAGCGGGAACTGGCCGCCTTGCGGGAGATGGCAGAGACCCGCAGTTCGTGGCTGCGACAGGTCGAGGGACTCGCCGCCATTGGGGCCTGGTCGATCGACTTGGACACGAACGAGATGACGTGGTCGGACCAGGTCTTCATCCTGCACGACCTGCCGATCGGCGCCCTGCCGACCGCTCGCGAGGCGTTAATGTTCTACCTGCAGGAGGACCGGGACCGCGTGCGCCGTCATCTCGCGCAGACGCGCGCGACGGGCTTGCCCTTTCGCTTCGATGCCGGGCTGGTCACGGCCACGGGCCGGCTCAGATATGTGCGCGCGACAGGTGAGCTCGAGCGCTGGGGCGGACGGCCCAAGCGGCTTGTGGGCGTCGTCCAGGACGTCACCGAGCAGCATGAGGCGGAGCTCCAACTGTGGCGCAGTGCCCATATGGATGGGCTGTCCGGGATCCCCAATCGCACGCTGTTCCAGAAGAGGCTGCGTGAAATGATCGACGTCGCCGGAGCAACAGGCAGCGTCGCACTTCTGCTGCTCGATCTCGACGGCTTCAAGGAGGTGAACGATACGCGCGGCCACGATGCGGGCGACGAGGTGTTGCGGTCGGTGGCGGGACGGCTGCGATCCCTGTTCCCCGAACTGGACTGCGCGCGCCTCGGCGGCGACGAGTTCGCGATCCTGCTCGCCAACGCCGAGGACCGGTCGGCAGTCGAGGCGCGGGCCGAGGCCATCCTCAACGCCGTCCGACGCGGGGTGCCGTTCTGCGGAGACTGGGTCTATGTCTCGGGGTCGATCGGCATCGCCTACTACCCGTTCGATGCAGCGACGGCCGAGGACCTTCTCCGCTTCGCCGACCTCGCCCTCTACGCCGCCAAGCGTTCCGGCAGGGCACGAACGAGCAGCTACAGCCCGACGATCGGCGCCCAGTTCACTGCGCGGCGCGGGGCCATCGAGATGGTCCGCGAGGCCGGCCTTGCCGGCGGCATCGTTCCCGCGTTCCAACCCTGTCTCGACCTTGCCGACGGGCGTGAGCTCGGATACGAGGCCTTGGTGCGGCTGCGCTCGGGTGGCGGCGAATTGGTGGGGCCCTCGGCATTCTGGGCGGCGATGTCCGACCCGGAGAGCCTTCGCATCATCGACGAGCGCATGCTGATCCTGGTCACGGAACAGATGGTCCGTTGGCGTGACGCGGGGATAGACCCCGGGATCGTCGCGCTGAACGCCTCAGAATACACGTTCAACGGTGGCGATTTTGCCCGGACCGTGCTTGACCGGTTGGAGCAGCTCGCCCTGCCGCCGTCCTCCCTGCGGATAGAGGTGACCGAGACGGTGTTCCTGGGCGAGAACTCGCGGGCCGTCGAGGTGGCGATCGCCGAGCTCGCGCGGGCCGGCGTCTCGATCGCGCTGGACGATTTCGGCACCGGCCACGCCTCGCTCATCCACCTGCGCGACTACCCGATCGACTGGATCAAGATCGACCGGTCCTTTGTCAGCGGCATGTCGCTCGTCGGTCGCAGCGGGACCATCGTCAAGGCCATGATCGATCTCGCCCATGCCCTCGACATCCAGGTGGTCGCCGAGGGGATCGAAACCGAAGACCAGCGCATCTTCCTGCAGGGAGCCGGCTGCGATGCGGGCCAAGGCTTCCTGTTCTCAGCCGGTAAGGCGTTTCGCACCTCGCTAGCGTGAGACCAGAGGTGAGGCGGGCGCTCTACTCGCCCGCGGGGGCGGCCGCGACCTGGGCCACGGCGGCAGCGCTCTCACCCGGCCGCCGGGTACGGAACATGCGCAGGACGAGGACGAAGAACAGGGGCACGAACAGGACGGCGAGGACGGTGCCCGCAACCACCCCGCCGATCACACCGATGCCGATCGCATTCTGTGCGCCAGAGCCCGCCCCGCTGGCGATGGCCAGCGGTACGACGCCGAGGGTGAAGGCGAGCGAGGTCATGATGATTGGCCGCAAACGCTGGCGCGCCGCCTCCTCCGCGGCATCGGCCAGCGACAGGCCACGGTTGAAGCCCTCGCGCGCAAACTCCACGATCAGGATGGCGTTCTTGGCGGTCAGGCCGATCGTGGCCAACAGGCCCACCTGGAAATAGACGTCGTTTGACATGCCGCCATACAGGGACGCCAGAACGGCCCCCAGCACGCCGAGCGGAACTGCCAGCAAGACGGCGGTCGGAATCGACCAGCTCTCATAGAGCGCCGCCAGGCAGAGAAAGACCACCAGCAACGACAGCAGGTAGAGCGCCAGGGCCTGGCCGGAGGATTGCCGCTCCTGGAACGAGATACCGCTCCACTCGAAGCCGAAACCGCCGGGCAGCTGCGCCACGAGCCGCTCCATCTCGTCCATGGCCTGGCCGGTCGTGTATCCGGCAGCCGGCAGGCCCTGGATCTCCCGCGAGGCAATGCCGTTGAACCGTTCAAGGCGGGGCGAACCGAACTCCCATTCGGTGCGGCCGAAGGCGGAGAAGGGCACCATCTGCCCCTGCGAATTGCGCACGAACCATTTGTCGAGATCGCCGGGCACCATCCGGGCATCCGGCTGTCCCTGCATGAAGACCCGTTTGATGCGCCCTCGATCCATGAAGTCGTTGACGTAGGTCGCCCCCCATGCCGTGGCCAGGGTGGCGTTCACCTCGGTGACGGACAGGCCGAGGGCGCTGGCACGTTCCCAGTCCACGATGAGGCGGAACTGCGCTTCATCGTTCAGGCCGTTGGCCCGAACCCTGGACAGGACCGGGCTCGCCGCCGCCAGGCGAAGCAACTGGTCGCGTGCCGCCATCAGCGCGCCGTGGCCGAGACCGCCGCGATCGAGGAGTTGCAGGGCGAAGCCGGAGGCGTTGCCCAGCTCGCGCACGGCTGGCGGAGCCGAGGAGATGATCAGGGCGTCCTGATAGCGCGCGAAGCGCGCGTTGACCCGCTCCGTCAGGGCCTGGACGCTGTTCTGCCGGCCGGGCCGCACGTCCCAGTCGCGGAGCGTGATGAAACCGAGCCCCGAATTCTGCCCGCGACCGCCGAAGCTGAATCCGTTGATCGCGAAGAAATTGTCGACGACGGCGCCTTCTTCCTCACGCAGATACCGGCCCAGTTCGTCCAGAGCGCGCTGGGTACGGTCTGCGGTGGCGCCAGGGGGCGCGGTCACCTGCGCGAAGGCAATGCCCTGATCCTCATTCGGCAGGAAGCCGCCAGGCAGGCGCAGGAAGCTGTATCCGAGAGCGCCCAGCAAGGCCACGTAGATCAGCAGCATCCGCGCCGGCCGGCGCATGCTGGCGCGAACGCCACCGACATAGCCGCGGGTGATGCGATCGAAGCCACGGTTGAACCAGCCATAGACGCCGCGCGTGCCCTGGCCCGGCTTGTGCGGTCGCAGCAGGGAAACGCAGAGCACCGGCGTGAAGAAGATCGCGACCAGCACCGACAAGGTCATGGCCGTGGCGATGGTCACCGAGAATTGCCGGTAGATGACGCCGACCGATCCGCCGAAGAAGGCCATCGGCAGGAAGACGGCCGAGAGCACCAGGCCGATGCCCACCAGGGCACCGGTGATCTGGTCCATCGACTTCCGCGTGGCCTCCAGCGGCGAGAGATGTTCCTCCGCCATGACGCGCTCGACATTCTCGACCACGACGATGGCGTCATCGACCAGCAGGCCGATGGCCAGCACCAGTCCGAACATCGTCAGGGTATTGACGCTGAAACCCAGCGCCTGCAGCACCGCGAAGGTGCCCAGCAGGACCACCGGGATCGCCATGGTCGGGATCAGGGTCGCGCGGAAGTTCTGCAGGAAAATGAACATCACGACGAAGACCAGGGCCACCGCCTCGAGCAAGGTCAGGATGACGCTCCGGATCGAGCGCTGCACGAAGGGGGTGGTATCCTGGAGATAGGCGACCTCGAGCCCTTGCGGGAAGCTCGGTCGGAGCCTGTCGATGGTGGCGCGAACCGCAGCGGCCGTATCGAGCGCATTGGCGCCGCTGGCGAGGCGGATGCCGATGCCGCTGGAGGGCTTTCCGTCCAGCTGGGTGGTGATGGAGTAGTTCTCGCCGCCGATCTCGACACGCGCGACGTCGCGCAGGCGCACCTGCGATCCGTCGGGGCGGACGCGCATCAGGATGGCCCCGAACTCCTCCACGGTCTGCAGGTAGGACGGGCCGATGATGGTGGCGTTGAGCTGCTGGCCGGGCATGGCCGGGAGCCCGCCCATCTCGCCGCTGGAGACCTGCACGTTCTGCGCCCGCACCGCGGCCGCGACATCCGAGGGCGTCAGCCCGAAATTGATCAGCCTGGCCGGGTCCAGCCAGATGCGCATGGCGAACTGGGCCCCGAAGACCTGGAAGTCGCCGACGCCAGCGGTCCGGCTGATCGGATCCTGCACATTGGCCACGAGGAAGTCGGAAATGTCCGTGCGTTCCATCCGGCCGTCGGTGGATATGAACCCGACCACAAGCAGGAAATTGCCGGAGGATTTGACGACACGCAGGCCCTGCTGCTGCACCGTCAGGGGTAGGCGCGGAACTGCGAGTTGGACGCGGTTCTGGACCTGCACCTGGGCGGTGTCGGAATTGGTGCCCGGCGCGAAGGTGAGCTGGATGCGCGCCGCGCCATCCTTGGTTGTCTGGGAATCGAAATAAAGCAGGTTGTCGATGCCGCTCAGCTGCTGCTCGATGACCTGTACCACCGTGGTCTGGACCGTCTCCGCGGAGGCGCCGGGAAACACCACATTGATGGAGATGGCGGGCGGCGCGATGGCCGGATACTGCGCCACCGCCATGTTGCGCAGGGCCAGCAGACCGGCGACCATGATGCCGATGGCGATGACCCAGGCAAAAACCGGTCGGTCGATGAAGAAGCGGGCCATGGCGGGGGCTAGGTCCCGCTCGGCGTGGCGGGGCGCTCGCTCGCCTGGACGCGGGTGCCCTGGCGGATGCGCTGCAGGCCCTCGATGACCACGCGTTCACCCGCGGTGACGCCGTCGGTGACCAGCCAGTCGTTGCCGACGGTCCGGCTGGCGCGCAGAACCCGCTGTTCGACCATCCCTTCGGCATTGACCACGAAGGCCATGGGCTCGCCGCGCGGCGTACGCAATACGGCCCGCTGCGGAACGAGGATGGCGCGGTCGGTCACCCCCTCCTCGACCCGGGCGCGGACGAACATGCCGGGCAGCAGGAGCTGGTCGGGATTGGGGAATACCGCCCGCACCGTGACCGAGCCGGTGCCCTGATCGACGATCACCTCGGAGAACTGGACTTCGCCGGCATGCGGATATTCAGAGCCGTCCTCGAGGAGCAGCCGCGCCGCCGCGCGGTCCGCCGAGTCGCGGCGCAGCACGCCGCTGGCCACGTCGCGCCGCTGTTGCAGCAGGACGGCGCTCGGCTGCGTGAGGTCGACATAGATCGGATCGAGCTGGGTGACGGTCACCAGCGCGGTGGTCTGGTTGGCTGTGACAAGGGCGCCGGGCGTGACGCTGGCACGGCCGGTCCGGCCGTCGATGGGCGAGGCGACGCGCGTGTAGTTGAGGTCGATGCGGGCGGTCTCCAGCGCTGCGCGCGCCGAGATGATGTCGGCCCGGGTCTGGCGCAGTGTCGCTTCGGCATTCTCAAGGTTCTGCTCGCTCACAACCTGCGCCCGCGCCAGCGTGCGCAGGCGATTGGCGGTGCTGGACGCGGCCTGTTCGGCGGCCTCGATGCGGGAGAGCGCCGCCTCGGCACGTCGCACGGCAGCCTCGAACGGTGCCGGATCAATCTGGAACAGCGACTGGCCCGCCTTCACCGCTTCCCCCTCGGCGAAATGGCGCTCGCGGAGAAGACCGCCCACCTGAGGACGGACCTCCGCGGCCCGGTAGGGTGCAGTTCGACCAGGCATCACCGATGTCACCGGAATCTCCCGGCGCTCCAGCGTCACCACGGTCACCGCTACGGGGGCCGGAACCGCGGGGTTGGCGGCGGCGCGCGTCGGCTGGTCATTGCAGCCCGACGAGACGATCAGGATCGCGTCGAGCGCCAGTATCCCCAGCGGGCGGCCTGGAGAAGCCCGACGGGGCACGGTGCCCTGCGGCTCTGCTCCGGTTATGCGTGCCATGAAGCCTCGTTCGCAAACAGATCGGTTTGACCGTGCGGGGATACTGGGAAGTTTCCTCCAAGCGTCAACCCGTTTCCAAGGCGGAACGTCCGGAAACGGCGACTGTTCTCTGGGCTTGACGCAGAATTGAGCAGAGTTGCCCTCCGAGGGCGTTCTGCGGCCGTCGGCTGCCTCGCCATCAGGCATGTCGAAAAGACCGCAGGCGGGGTCGCGAAACGGTCGCCTCCGGATCGCAGGGCGGGCAAGCGCGCAGTATCGTGCTCCGGTTGGCGACTGGTGCATCGATTGCCACCTGGGACCGAGCCACTTCCCGATGACGATCTTTCGCGACGCGAGGTCATCGCACCGGGCGCGATCGGGCGCTCGTCTGGGCCTGCCCCCTTTACGCATGACAGAAATGCAGCCGCCGCGCAAAAACGACAACAAGCGTCTAATTCTCTTTTTTTTCAGATACTTACTGACTTTTAAGCCGCCATCACAATACCCCAGATTTGCGTGCATTACGCAAAGTCATTTTTAATCAAATGCATGCCTTTTATAGCCACCGCTGCAACTACGCGGCGCAGTCGTGAGAATGCGACGTCCAGCTCCATATTGCAGTGCTCCCTGCATGAAATGGTGCGTTTACTCTGAAAGAAAAGAAGCCACCGGCCATGCAAAGCCTTCTTCGCAATCTGTCTATCGCCCCAAAGATCTTCTCGGCCATCGCGCTTCTCCTCGCGACATCTGTGATCGTGGCTATGCTCGCCTTGTGGAATTTCGCGACCATGGACGCTGCGACCCGCGAAGTCGCGGCTTCTGCCACGCGGGTCGAGGCGGGGGGCCGAGCGACGGCCAACCTGCTGTCCTATGCGCGCGCGGTGGAATTCCTGCCGATCGAGATGCCGGTTTCACAGCGGGAAGCGTTCGAGAACTCCATGAACGACGAATATCGGCGGTTCCTGGTTCGGGTTACCCAACTCGAGCAGACGTCGCGCACGTCGGTGGGTCGTGAGGACGTGGAAAAAATGCGCCGCCTGGCGGCCCAGCACCTGGCCGAGGCGTCAAAGATTCGAACCTTGTCCCGTGACGGGGCCTATGACGAGGCGGGCAAGATCGCATTCACGGCTGCACCGATCATCGCCCAGATCCGCGAGGTCCTCCGCGGCATCGAACAGCGTGCCTCCTCGCGTCAGCAGGCGGCCGTGAAGGCTGCCGATTCCGCCTATTCTCAGGCGACATGGATGATGATAGCGACCTTGGCCATCGGCGGCGCGCTGAGCCTGGCGCTCACGGCCTGGATCGTCATCGGCTTTATCACACGACCGCTCGGTGCCATGACCAGCGCCATGCTCAAGGTCGCCGATGGCGATGTGACCATCAACGTTCCGGCGCTCGGCCAAAAAGACGAAATCGGCAAGCTTGCCGGCGCGCTTGAGACCTTCAAGGCGAACCTGATCGAGAGCCGTCGCCTGGAAGTCGAGCAGGCGACCGAGCGCGCCGCCAAGGAACGTCGTGCCAACGTGGTCGCCACCGCGGTGTCCGAGTTCGAAAAGTCGGTCAGCGAAATCGTTTCAACCGTTACCTCGGCTTCGGCCGAGCTTGAGGCCGCGGCGGGCACCCTGACGGGTACTGCCGAGGTGACTCAGACGAAGTCAGGCATGGTGGCCGCGGCTTCGGAACAGGCCTCCGGCAATGTCCAGGCGGTTGCCGCCGCCACCGACGAGATGACCTCGTCGATCCACGAGATCGCCCGCCAGGTCCTGAATTCGACGGAAAAGGCGAATGCCGCCGTCGCCGAGGCGAAGGCGACCGACGCGAAGGTCTCGGCACTGCTGGACGCAGCCGGGCGCATCGGTGAAGTGGTGAAGCTGATCACGGCAGTGGCCGAGCAGACCAACCTGCTCGCGCTCAATGCAACGATCGAGGCGGCACGGGCCGGAGAGGCCGGCAAGGGCTTCGCGGTCGTCGCGTCCGAAGTGAAGGCCCTGGCCGGACAAACCGCAAAAGCCACCGATGCGATCGGCGCAGAGATCTCCGCCATCCAGACAGCGACTCGCGAAGCGGCCGCCTCCATCCGGTCCATCGGCACGACCATTGTCGAGGTCGCTGACACCGCAACGGCCATCGCAGCGGCGGTGGAAGAACAGGGCGTCGCGACCCAGGAGATCGCACGCAATGTCCAGGAAGCCGCCAAGGGGACCGTCGAGGTCGCGTCCTCGATCGTGGAGGTGAACCAGGGCGCCGTCGAGACCGGCTCGGCCTCCGCCCAGGTGCTCTCCGCGTCCCAGGAACTGTCGCAGCAGGGCAGCCGGCTCAAGACCCAGGTCGACGCGTTCCTCGCGACGGTGCGGGCGGCGTGACGGCCTTCGGTAACTGCCTCTGACGAAGCCGCCGGACCCCGGACAGGGCCCGGCCGGCCACTTTCGGCCAGCGCTCTATGATGATGCGTCCTGCCTCTTTCTGACACTTCGTGCCGAGAAGGCGATCAGGAGGACACCGGAAACCGCGACGATGGCGCCGCCGACGAGTGTCGTCACCGTCGGCACCTCGCCGAACACCAGGAACCCGATGCCTGAGGCCCAGATGATCTGGCTGTAGGTCATCGGCGAGACCACGGCCGCCGGGGCATTGGTGAAGGCCCAGACCAGCAGGATGTGCGAGACGACCCCGCAAAGACCTGAAATGACCAGCAGGCCGACGCCCGTCAGGCCCGGCATTCCGGGAAAGGCCAGGGCACCGATCGCCGAGACGACGAGCGCCCAGAAACTCGCATGGAAGAGCAGCGCCGTCATCGGATCGGTCCGTCCGGTATGGCGCGTCAGCACCTGATAGACGGCATTGAGACCGGCGAGCGCCAGGGGAAACAGCAGCGCCAGCGAGAGAAAGGGCGCGCCGGGATCGAGCGCGATCAGCACGCCGGCAAAACCCATGGCAATGAACAGCCACTGCAACGGGCGCGTCCGTTCGCCGAGCGCCGGTCCGGCCAGGGCGGTGGCGAGGAGCGGCGCGGAGAGCGCGATGGCATAGGTCTGCGACAGCGTAAGATGCGTCAGCGACAGCACCACGAAGAGCGTCGTGCCGGCGAGGCAGAGTCCGCGGGCGATCTGCAGCAGCGGATGGCGGGTGATGACGAAGCGCGTCCAGTCGCTCGCCAGCGCCCAGACGCCCAGCGCTGCGAACTGCACCGCATTGCGCAGAAACACGACGACCGCCACCGAGGCCTCGCGCGCCACCACCCGCATCAGCGAGTCCATGACGACGAACAGGAACACCGCGCTGGTCATGGCGAGCGCCGCGAGGATGACGGTCCTGCGTTCGGAGCGGACAGTTGTCACGCGCCCACCCTGAACAGGCGGGCAGGATTGTCGCGAACCATCCGCGCGAGGTCGTCCCGTGCGACGCCGGCCGCGCCCAGCAGGCGCAGGAACAGGCGCAATCCCTCGACCGGCCGGGGCAGGATACCGACGCCGCAATCGCTGGAGACGATCACGCTGGCGGCACCGTGTCGCCGGATGATCGCGGCCATGCGCGCTATGCTGACGCCGGCGATGACATGGGCCTCGGCATCGACATGGGTGAGCGGGACATCGGCAGCCGGCGAGGCGAAGAAATAGGAGAGTTCCGCAACCGCGCCGCCGCTGATCACCGCCGCAATCGCCGCGTCGTCGTAATGCGAGGCGGGCACGAGGATGCGACCAACGCCGCGGGCACGGGCAAACTCGACCAGCCGCACCGCCTCGTGGGCCGCGACATGGCCGGTATTGAACACAACATCCGCTGCGGCGATGCGGTCGAGGATCTGCGGGAGCGGGTCCGGAAGCGGCCCTGTTTCCGGGACTTCGAAACAGGCTTCGACATAGAGCGGGGACCGGCCCTCCGCGCGCGCCACATGGCGGGTGTGGTGTGTCGGCAGAGAGATGAATCGCGCGCCGGTACCCGGCCCGTAGCCATAGGCGAGGGCGATCGCGACCGCCTCGGCCGAAACACCGCCCGCCGGCGGCTCCATGATCAAGCCACCCCAGATGTCGAGGTCGGGAGCCCCAAGGATGCGACGGGCCAGGGCCGCATAGCCAGCCGAATTGGCGAAATTGTCCATGAGCCCGAGGCCCGCCATGCCGGCGGCCCGTGCTTCACGCATGGCCTCGATCACGTCGAGCGAGCGCGCATTGATATGCGGGCAGGCGTGGACATGGCAGTCGACGGCGCCGACGGTCAGGTCCTTGTCGCTCGCGGCAGCCACCTCAATGTCTCAGGATCTTGGCGGTAAAATCCTTGAGACGGTCGGTTTCCGGCGCGTCGAAGACACGTTGGGGAGTGCCGATCTCGACAATCTTGCCCTGGTCCATGAAGGCGACGCGGCTCGCCACCTCCCGGACGAAGCCCATCTCGTGACTGACGATGATCATCGTCATGCCCTCGCGTCCGAGCGCACGGATCGTGTCAAGCACCTCCGTGACCAGTTCAGGGTCGAGCGCCGAGGTCACCTCGTCAAGCAGCAGCACATCAGGCTTCAGCGCGAGCGCCCGGGCGATCGCCACACGCTGCTGCTGCCCGCCGGACAGTTCGTCGGGATAGGCCCCCACCTTGGCGGACAGCCCGACCTTTGCGAGGAATTCGCGCGCCTCAGCCTCGACATCGCGGCGCGCCCTGCCCTTCACGATGGTCGGTGCGATCGTGACGTTGCGCAGGGCCGTCATGTTCTGGAACAGATTGTACTGCTGGAACACGATGGCGAACCGGTCACGCGCGCGCTTCAGCGAGGCCTTCGACCCATAGTCGATCCGCTCCTCGTCCAGCACGACATGTCCGGCATGTGGCCGGATCAGGCCGACAAGGGTGCGCAAAAGGGTCGATTTGCCCGAGCCCGACGGGCCGATCAGGGCGAGGATCTCACCGCGACCGATCGACAGGTCGATGCCGGACAGCACGTCGATGGCGCCGTAGCGGGCGGCGAGGCCCTGAACCGTCAAGAAAGTCAAGCCAATGTCTCCTGCAAGCCCGGTCCGGATTCCGCATAGGCGTGCCTCCTTAACAGGCTTGCTCCTGTTTCGAGCAGCACGCTAGCCTGCCCGAAGGTCAAGGGCCCGGCAAGGCAAGGCCCACCTCGGATTGAAGGGAACGACGACATGACTGATCTGCCGAAGCGTCCGATCTCCCGCCGCGTGGCGTTGAGCCTCGCCGCAGGCGCCGCAACGCTCGCTGCCCTGGGAGCGGACGGCACCAGCGCGCTGCCGCTCGACAAGGTGCTCGCCGCCAAGAAGCTGCGTGCCGGCATCAATCCGACGCTGCCGCCCTTCGGCGTGTTCAATGCCCAGAACCAGATCGACGGTTTCGATGCCGACATCGCGCGCGAACTTGCGCGCCAGATGAGGGTGGAACTGGAAATCGTCCAGGTCGGTTCGCCGGACCGGATTCCGTTCCTGCAGGCCGACCGCATCGACATCGTGCTCGGCGCCATGACGCGCACGGTCGAGCGCGCGCTGGTCATCGACTATACTGTTCCCCTCCACACCCAGAGCGTCGTGGTGCTGACCAAGGATGGCGGCACGACAGTGCCGATCGCCAAGCCTGCGGACCTCAACAACCCCCAGGTCAAGCTGGTCCAGGTGCGTGGCACGGTCGGCATTCCGTGGATCCAGGCCAATGCGCCGCAGGCGCAGGTCACGCTTCTCGACAATTATCCGGACACGTTCCGGGCGCTCCAGCAGGGCCGCGCCGATGCCATGGTCGACGTGCTCGAGTCGATCGTCATCCCGATGCGCAACGTCCAGAACGTGAAGTGGAAGGTCCTCGACGAGGTGCTGGGATCGACCTGGGTCGGCATCGGCGTACAGAAGGGCAATTCGACCCTGCGCGACGTGCTGAACGTCACCCTCTTCGAGATGCATCGCTCCGGCTTCGTCGGCAAGACGTGGGAAAAGTGGTTCGGTGTGCCGATGAAGACGCCGGTTCCGCTCAACCCGATGTTCTGATGCCCATCGGCCGGGGCCCGTACGCCCCGGCCGCCCCTCCCCGCCAAGGCATGCAACGATGAGCCTCCAATACGGCCAGGTGATCTCCTATCTGCCGGATTTCCTTGCCGGCGCCTGGCTCTCGCTGCAGATCGCCTCGCTCGCCTTCGTCATGGGGCTGCTGATCGGGCTGTTCGGTGCCGCAGTACTCACCTATGGCGGCACGCTGGCCCGCGCGCCGATCCGCGCCTATGTCAGCTTCTGCACGAACACGCCGCAGCTGGTGCAGATCTTCTTCCTGTTCTTCGCCCTGCCCGACATGGGCATCATCCTGTCGCCCTATGCCGCCGTGCTGATCGGCATGACGCTGAATGCCGGCGCCTATCTGACCGAGATCCAGCGCGCCGGCTTCCAGTCGATCCAGCGCGCCGAGATCGATGCGGCGGAGACGCTGGGCTTTTCGAGGTTTCAACTGGTGCGCTACGTGGTGGCACCACACATTATCCGCACGCTCTATCCGGGCCTGTCCAACCAGTACATCATCATGATGCTGGGTACCTCGATGGCGGCGATCTTCGGGGTCGAGGAACTCACCGCCCGCGCCCTCAACGCCAATGCGGTCACCTTCCGGTCGATCGAGATCTTCTCGATGACCGCGCTCATCTATATCGGGCTCACCATCATCGCTTCCGCCTTGCTCTATGCGCTCGGGCGGGTGCTGTTCCGCGTCAAGGCGAGGGCCTTCTGATGGGCATCATCGCCGGACTGATGGAAGAGGCGCCGCGTTTCTTCACTTATTGGAACATGCTGTTCCTGGCCAATGCGGCGCTCAACACGCTGCTGGTCTCGCTGATCGGCTGCCTCGCCGGCTATGCGCTCGGCTTCACCATCGCCACTTTCCGCCTGCCGCAGATCACCCCGATCGGGCCGGTGCGCGGCGTGCTCATCCTCTATGTCGAGGCGATCCGCCGTATCCCCTTCCTCGTCCTCCTGATGTGCGTGTTCTTCGGGTTCCAGCTTTCGGGAGTTCAGGCGAGCCTGTTCCTGATCGCGGTGACCGCCGTGGCACTGCGCATGTCGGCGCTCTCGGCCGAGAATGTGCGCGCCGGCTACGAGGCGGTCCACGAGCGCCAATGGGACGCGGCGCTGACGATGAACATCCCGCCGCTGACGGCCTTGTTCCGCATCGTGCTGCCGCAATCCTGGCGGGTCATCCTGCCGCCCTCCACCATCCACACGGTCAGCATGATCAAGGAGACGTCGCTGGTCTCGCAGATCGGCTTTCTGGAGCTCACCTTTTCGGCCCGCATGCTGAACCAGCGCGGTTTCTCGGCGCTGATCTGCTACGGCACGGTGCTCGTGCTCTATTTCGTCATTTCCTACGCCTTCTCGGCCGCCGGCCGCTATGCCGAGCGCAAGCTCGTCGATCAGGCGCGGACGGTCCGCACGCCCGTGCTGCCGGCATGAGCCTCTGGCGCGCAACCGAGGGCGTGACGCGACCGGCCGAAGTCACCTTCGCGGTGGATGGCACGGATGTCAGCGCACCGGCCGGCGAGCCGCTGGCGACCGCGCTCGCCGCCGCCGGCATGCTTGGCTTGCGCGACAGTCCGCGCGGCGGCACCCCGCGCGGCGCCTTCTGTCACATGGGACTCTGCCAGGAATGCGTCGTCACGGTCGACGGGCGCATCGTCCAGGCCTGCCTGACGCCCGTCCGCGCCGGCATGCAGGTGCGGCTCGGAGGCACGCTCCGGTGATCCGCCGCGCCGATTGTCTGGTGCTGGGAGCAGGCCCCGCCGGGACCGAGGCGGCTTTGGCCGCAGCAGAGGCCGGCCTCGATGTGGTGCTGATCGATGAACAGGCCGATGCCGGCGGCCAGGGCTGGCGAGCCCCCCTCGGCAGCCTGACGCTGCCGCGCAAGGGCGCGGATGCCGAGGCGGGCGATCGCTTGAGGTCAAGGCTTGCCGCATCCGGCGTCGACCGCAGGCTTGGTCGCCGGGTCTGGTCGGTCGGTGGTGCCTTCCGGCTCGACGCCGTGGGCCCGGACGGCGCGGAAGCCTATGAGGCCCCCCGCCTGATCGCTGCCACCGGGGCCCATGAGCGCGTCGTGCCCTTTCCCGGCTGGACCCTGCCGGGGGTCATCGGCCTTGCCGGCGCCACCGTCCTGTTGAAGGCGCAGGCGGTCCTGCCGGGCCGCCGGGTGGTGGTGGCGGGGGCCGGTCCGCTGCTCTTCGCCGTCGCTGCCGGTATCGTCGCCAAGGGTGGCACGGTCGCAGCCATCGTCGACATGGACGGCCGGCTCGCCTGGGCGAGACGGCTGCCCGGCCTCGCCCGCCGCTTGGATCTGCTGAAGGAGGGGCTGGGCTGGACCTGGTCGATCCTCGGCGCCCGCGTGCCCTTTCTCGCCGGCCATGGCGTTCGCTGCGCGACAGGCCGGTCCGAAGTCGAAGCCGTCATCGTCGGGCCGGTCGATGCCGACGGCGCACCGATCGCAGGGCCGGAGCGGCGGTTCGCATGCGATGCGCTGGCCGTCGGCCACGGGCTCGTTCCGGGCGGTGAAGTGCCGAAGATCCTGCGTGCCGCCCATCTGTATGACAGACTGCGCGGCGGCTTCATTCCGGAACTCGACCCCTATGGCCGCACCACGATCGAGAACCTCTATGCCTGCGGCGACGGCACCGGCATCCGCGGCGCGCGTCCGTCGGCGGCCGCGGGCCGATTGGCTGGTCTCGCCGCGGCCCATGACGCCGGCCGGCTCGATGCGGCGGCCTTTACCGCGCTCGCCGAACCCACGCTCCAGGTGCTGTCGGAATACCGTCCCTTCGCCGACACGGTCGCGGGCGCCATGGCGCTGCGACCCGCGCAGGTCGCCGCCATCGACCCCGCCACCGTGGTCTGCCGCTGCGAGGACGTCAGCCGCGCCGAGATCGATGCCGCCGTCGATGCGGGCGCCAGCGACATCAACCAGATGAAGCATTTCACCCGCTGTGGCATGGGGCCCTGCCAGGGCCGGATGTGTGGCGATGTCGCCGCCGAACTTGTCGCCCAGCGGCGCGGCGTGACGCGCGAGACAGTTGGCTACTGGACCCAGCGCGTGCCGCTCAGACCCGTCCCCTTCGACACGATGATCGGCAGTTTCGACTATGCCGACATCCCGATCCCGCCACCGGCGCCGCTATGAGCCAAGCGCCCATCTACGATCTCGGCGTCATCGGCGGCGGCGTGGTCGGTTCCACGCTGGCGCTGCTGGCCCAGCGCGGCGGCCTGTCTACCGCGATCCTCGACCGCGGCCCGCTCTGCCGCGAGGCCTCCGGAGTCAATGCGGGCACGCTGACCCTGCAGATGACCCGTGTCGCGCTCATCCCCCACGCGATGCGGGCCCATGCCATGTGGGCCTCCGCCCGCGACTGGCTTGGCCATGATGTCGGCGTCGTGGTCTGCGACGGCCTGTCGCTCGCTTTCACCGAACGCGAAGCGGCGCTTCTGGAGGAGCGGGCGGGGAAGCGCCGGGCCGCTGGCGCGCCGATCACCATCATCAGCCGCGACGAGGCGCTGCGGGTCGAGCCTGGTATCTCCGACAAGATCCTGATGGCCGGCCATTGCGTGGTCGACGGCTATGCCAATGCCTATCTGACCGGTCAGGCCTTCCGGGCAGCGCTGGTGGATGCCGGCGTGGCGGTGATGGAGAACCGCGGGGTCAGCGGACTCGACCGCACTGACAAGGGCTTCGTCGCCCAGACGGCGCAAGGCCCAGTTTCCTTCCGCCGCGTCGTACTCGCCGGTGGAGTCTGGATCGAGCCGATGATGGCCTGGCTCGGCGTTCACCTGCCGATCAAGGTGCTAGTCAACCAGCTGTCGGTGACGGAACGCATCCGGCCGGTCATGCGCACCGTGGTCGGAATCGCGTCGGGGCTCCTGTCACTGAAGCAATATCCCCATGGCACGGTCGTCATCGGCGGCGGCTGGCAGGGTATCGGCGACCGCGAGCGCGGTGGCGTCGAACTCGTCCCCGAACGGCTCGTCGGCAATATCCGGCTCGCCTGCCACGCCATCCCGGAACTGGCCGGCGCAAGGCTAGCCCGCGCCTGGGCGGGCCTCGAGGCGGAGACCGCGGACGCCCTGCCCGCCGCCGGACCCATTCCCGGCATTCCCGATGCTTATGTCTGCGGCTCCATCCATTCGGGCTATACCAGCGGTCCCTCCATTGCCCGCTCGCTCGCCGATGTCATCCTCGGCCGCGAGCCCGACCTGCCGCTCTTTCCCATCGACCGCCTGATGAAGGCCGCTCCGCCATGACCCACCCGCTCGCATCCCGCCTCACCGGCATCCATGCCGCGACCATCGTGCCAATGCGTGCCGACTTCTCCGTCGACGAGGATGCGCTGGCCACCCATATCGCGGCGGTCGCCAACCGCCCCGGCATTCGCGGCCTCCTGATCAACGGCCATGCCGGCGAGAACTTCGTCCTCGATTCCGCCGAAAAGCGCCGCGTGATCGCGATCGCGCGGCAGGTGGCACCCGCCGATTGTGTCATCTGCTCGGGCATCAATGCGGAATCGAGCCTGCAGGCGGCCCGGGATGCCGCCGACGCCGAGCAGGCCGGCGCCGACATCCTGCTGGTCTTCCCGCCGAATTCCTGGGCGCTTGGCCATGACGAGCGGGTGGTCGACATCCACCATGACCATGTCGCGGCGGCCTCCAGCCTGCCACTGATGCTCTATGCCGCCCCGGTCGGGGCAGGCCGGATGGCCTATTCGGCTGAAACCCTCACCAGACTCGCCGCCAACGAGCGGATCATCGCGGTCAAGGAGGGGAGCTGGGAGGTCGCCGCCTATGAGGCGAACAAGCGGCATCTGGAAGGCCTGCGGCCGGATTTCGTCGTCATGGGCTCGGGCGACGAGCATCTCCTGACCAGCGCGATCATCGGCTCTGCCGGTGCGCAGGTCTCGCTCGCAGCCCTTGTGCCCGACCTGCTGGTCGCCTTCTTCGCGGCCACGGCCAGCGGCGACTGGACGACGGCGCGGAAGCTTCACGACAGCATCTATCCCCTCGCCGTCGCCATCTACCGCGACGCCCCGGGCGGCCGCGCCACCGCGCGCCTGAAACTGGCGCTGGCCGCCTGCGGCCGGATCCCCACGGCCATCGTCCGGCCGCCGCAACCCGCGCCGAGCCTGGCTGAGCAATGGGCTGTCCTGGCCGCGATCGAGGCCGCCCAGGTCACGGAGTTGGCGAGCATCGATCGGACGCGGATGCCGATGTGATCAGCGCCGCACGGCGGCAGCGGAACTTGGACGATGGGCGACAGACTTGCAGGCGAAAGCCGGTGGGATGTTCATTCAGTGACCCGCGGTCCGTAGTCTGAGGGCCGTTACAGGGGCGTCATGCGATACATGGCCGTCGCTCTGGTCGATGATTTGAACGCAGCTGGGATGTTGCGCCGACCGACTGAATTTCACATGCCGCGACGACGGCATGGCTGCCGTGGCGCATGGTGATCATCGTGCACGGGCTGTCTTGATCGCCGCGGCATGGCCATGCATCGCCGGCGAGCGAAGGAGGCGGGTCATCAACACGGCGCACCTGCAGCAGATCTCGGTCAGGTTTGCGTGGTCGCTACGGCAGTAGCGCGCTCATCGTGTATCGCGAGGATATCAGGCCAGACTGACATCATGGCGTCGACACAAGCGGGATCGAAATGGCGGCCCCGCTCGGCGAGAATGTAGGCGCGCGCCTGTTCCGTCGGCCAGGCCGGCTTGTAGGGACGCGCCGAGGTCAGCGCATCGAAAACGTCGGCGAGCGCCGTAATCCTTCCAGACAGAGGAATGGCATCACCCGCCAGCCTGAAGGGATAGCCGGACCCGTCGTAGCGCTCGTGATGGGAAATGGCGACTTCGCCGGCGAGCCGGATGAGCTCCGACGATGACCGCTCAAGGATCTCACCGCCCTGCTGGGCATGTTTCTGCATCTCGCTCCGCTCCTCCGGCGTGAGCGGTCCCGGCTTCAGAAGAATGGCATCAGGAACGCCGATCTTTCCGATGTCGTGCATGGGGGCTGCGATCCGCAACCGCTCGCAGAACGCATCATCCAGCCCGATGGCCCGGGCAATCCTCTCGGAATAGCGCGACATCCGCTCGAGATGCTCGCCGGTCTCGGGGTCGCGCAGTTCCGCTGCGCGGGCAAGACGCATGACGATTTCGGCCTCGCGGCCGCGCGCCACAGCCAAGGCCTTCTCCACCTCACGCGACAACCAGGCCGCCTGATCCCTCAGTTTGGTCTGCGCGTCGGCGAGATGCATGAGGTTGCGGACACGCGCCTTGAACTCGGCCGGATCGATCGGCTTGAGGATGAAGTCGGTCGCGCCGGCCTGCAGCGCCTCCAGCCGGACAGATCGTTGATCCGTGGTCGTCACCATGACGATCGGCGTGTCCTTGAAGCGGTCACGGTCGCGCACGGCACGGATGAAGTCGATCCCGTCCAGATCCGGCATCATATAGTCGACAAGGATGAGCGAGGGCCCGAGATCATCGAGCCGCGACAGAGCCTCGACCGGTTTCTTGAATGTTGATGCCCCGACAATGCCGCAGGCATCCACCAGAGATTTGATGACGAGGAGGTTGGTCTCCGCATCATCAACAATCATCACAGTCATCGGCCCAACCACCCTTGCAATCGATGATGCACCGCGCGTTTCGGGCAGACAAGAGAGAAACAAGCCTGAGGTGAACGAAGAGTTCATCCCTCCCCGCAGCGGATCAATATGTTTGCAGCAGGATTCGTTAGCTCCACTCACAGAATCCGAAGACTACGGGCGGAAATTTACGCATCGGAAGCGTGGACATGGCAGCGTCCATCTGTCCAGACAGAGACAGGACCCACTCCGTGCTTCAGTCCCAGGTCAGCGCACAAAAGTCAGTTCGCCGCATCATCCTTCTCGCGACGGCCCTCGGCTTCGCGGTGATCGGCATGATCTGGACCGCGGTCGAGATGGACATCCGGCAGGAGCGCGCCTTTGCCAATCGTTCGGCGGTCCAGAGCGCGGAAAACTATGCCCGCCTGTTTGATGAGCACATCAAACAGGCGATCAACGAGACCGACAACACGATCAAATTCATCCGGCACGACTACCTGCGCGAGGTCGGCACGTTCGATCTGCAGGCCTGGGTGCAAAACCACTACAGCTTCAAGGAACTCGCGCTGCAGTTCACGATCATCGGCGCCGACGGACGCATGGAGACGACGACCACGGCAGGAGCGACGCCCCGGGTCGATCTCAGCGACCGCGAGCATTTCCGGGTCCATGTCGCCGGCACGACCGACACCCTCTTCATCAGCCAGCCGGTCCTTGGCCGGGCGTCGGGCCGCTGGTCGATCCAGTTGACGCGGCGGATCACGGATGAGGCCGGCGTGTTCCGGGGGGTCATCGTGGCCTCGCTCGACCCTTACTATCTCTCGCGCTTCTATGAATCGATCGACCTCGGCAAGGGCGGTGGCATCACGGTGGTGGGCCGCGACCAGGTCGTACGGGCGATGGCCGGCCTGTCCAAGCAGACTCTCGGAAGCCGGTACGCCGACGAGCCATCGCTCACACGGGCGCTGCGCGACGGCTTCTTCGTCAACATGGGCGGCAATCAGGAAGCCGGGCGCGCCACCGCCTATCGGGCGATCACCGACTGGCCGCTCGTTGTCACCGTGCGTGTCGATGACAGCGAGGCACGCCAGCGGCGGATCAACGCCGCCGCGCAGACTCGCCTCATATCGACGGCACTGTCCATCGTCGTGCTGGCGGTGATCCTCCTCGGCATCGCCTATTGGCGGCGTTTCGGGGAGGCGCTGGCTGCGCTCACTAAAAGCCGGGCAGCCGCCAAAGCCGCGACGCACGAACTCGACCTGACGCTGAACAACATTACCCAGGGCATCCTGATGGTCGACGGGAACGGCCAGGTCGCCGTAGTCAACCAGAACGCGCTGAACCTGCTGGGCTTGCCGGCGACCTTCACGCGCGAGGGATTCCTGCTGGCGGACCTCCTGGAGCACGAGGGCAAGACGGGCGACCGCATCGTCTCCGATGTCCATGGCGGGTCAGCGCCCGAGTCTGACTACCTGTCAGTCCGTGAGTACCCATGCGCGGGAGGTAAGGTTCTCGAGATCTGCACCCGACATCTCCCCGGCGGCGGCTTCGTCCAGACCTATACCGACATCACCGAACGCAGGCGCTCCGAACAGGCGCTGCGGGATGCACGCGACATTGCCGAGAAGGCCTCGCAGGTTCGCACGGCCTTCCTCGCGACCATGAGCCACGAGATTCGCACGCCCTTGAACGGCATCATCGGCATGTCGTCCATCCTTGAGGCCACCCAACTCTCGGCTGCGCAACGTGGCTACCTGAAGACCATCCATGAATGCGGCGAGGCGTTGCTCGACATCGTCAACGACGTGCTCGACTACGCCAAGCTCGATTCCGGTGCTATCGCGCTGGAGCAGACGGCCGTCGACGTCCGCGGCCTTGCAACCTCGGTGAAGGAGATGCTGGGTCCGAGGGCGCTGGAGAAGAACCTCCGCTTCGACCTCGTGGTGGCCGACGACGTGCCCGCCCGAATCGAGACGGACGGGACGCGCATTCGACAGGTACTCATCAATCTCGTCGCCAATGCCCTGAAATTCACCCTCTCGGGCGGCGTTGTCGTCTCAGTGGCCACGCGTAGCCTTTCGGGGGGACGCCCGGGGCTGCGCTTGTCCGTCATCGATTCCGGTATCGGCATCGCCGACGAGTCGCGCGCACGTCTCTTCAAGGAGTTCTCGCAGGTCGACGCGTCGATCACCCGCCGCTTCGGTGGAACGGGCCTTGGCCTTGCCATCTGCAAGCGCATCGTCCAGGCCCTCGGGGGTGAGATCGGTGTCGACAGCACCCTGGGCAAGGGCTCAACCTTCTGGTTCGACGTGCCCGCGCGCGAAGTCGCCGTTGCCGTGCCGGAGCCGGCACGGGCGTCGCGGACCCAGCTTCCCGCCCGGCTCAGCGTCCTTCTTGTCGAGGACAATCCCGTCAACCAGCAGGTCGCAACCCTGCTCCTCACGGCCATGGGCCATGCGGTAACGGTCGCCGAACACGGCCGGATAGCGCTCGATCTTGCCGCGGACCAGGCGTTCGACGTGATCTTGATGGACATGCAGATGCCCGTCATGGACGGGACGCAGGCGGCGCGTGCCTTGCGCAGCGGAACCGGACCGAACTGCCAGACTGCGATCATCGGCCTGACCGCCAACGCCTTTGCCTCAGACCGGCAGGCCTGCCTCGACGCGGGCATGGACGACTTCCTCGCCAAGCCCGTTACCCGCGAGAAGCTGGATGCGGTACTGGCGGAACTCGCGCAACACCCCCCGACGACCGCACCGACGAAGGCGGCGAACGGCGATGTCGACCGGGCGTTCCGCCGCGCTCTCTTCGATGAGATCGGGCCCGACGCCTCCGTCATGCTGCTCAAGACCTTCATCGCCGAGGCGCTGCGGCTTCTCGCCGAAATCCAGGCGGCGGCCACGGGGGGCGATCCTGTCGCTGTCGCCGGCCTGCTCCACCAGTTGAAGGGCGCCGCCGCCAATCTCGGCCATAACGGGATCGTCGCCCTCACTGAGACGCCCGTGGGAGATCTCGTCGACAGCGTGGCGTTGCAGAGCTTCTCGACACGGCTGGAGGCCTATCTGGCGGCCGAGAAACACCATTCGCGCGCGGCCGCCTGAGGCCGGCGGGACAATGCTGCCCTTTGGGCGAGAATGCCGGGAGACGGGAGCATTCCGGGACGGGCGGTGGCCGTCCGACATGCTTTGGCCGTGTGCCCCGTCACGCGTCTCCAGACCACAACCAAGGCACGAGAGCGTGCGTGGTCAGATCAGCCTCTTCAAATGGTGTGCGGAGGTGTGTCCGGAGAGCAGACCCGCACCGTCTTCTCCCTGATGATCGACAAATCCTTGATGTTTCTTTCGATCACCACGAGCGCATCGAGGCGGTCGTCGATATTGCTATCCATATCGATGATGGACTGCGCGAGCATGTGGTAGGATTTCGCCATCATCGCCAGCACTTCGAGGATTTCGATTTTCGCGTTGATGCTCTCATCATCGGGGACGTGCGTTCGCATCTTGACGACGTTCGCGTCTCGACCGTCCATCTGGTCAGAGTTGATCATGAACCTGATCCTGCTCCGGTCGCATGCACAGGCCCGCGTCAGCGCGGAACACAGGCTGCGAGAGTGAGGCGGAGAAACCCGGCGGGCCGGCCTTGCGACAGACCGACCCGCCAGCGACGGCGGTGATCATGCGGCCCTGACATTGGCGAGGAACTGCCTCACCTCGGCGGAGAGGCGTTCGGCCTGACGGGCGAGATCGGCCGAGGCGCTCAGGACCTGGGAGGCACCGTGCCCGGTCTCGGCCGCGGCCTGGGCGACGGAGGTGATGGCCGAGGTCACTTCGCTGGTGCCGGTCGAGGCCTGGCCGACGGCATGGACGATCTCCCTTGTTGCGGCGCCCTGCTGCTCGACCGCCGAGGCGATCGACGAACTGGCATCGTCGATCGAGCGGATGCTGCCGGTGATGCCGGCGATGGCGTCCACCGCCCTCTTGGTCGTTTCCTGGATGGAGACGATCTGAGAACCGATCTCGCTCGTGGCCTTCGCCGTCTGTTCGGCGAGGCCCTTGACCTCCTGGGCGACGACAGCGAAGCCCTTGCCGGCCTCGCCTGCCCGCGCCGCCTCGATGGTGGCGTTGAGGGCGAGGAGATTGGTCTGGCTGGCGATGTTCGAGATCATCTCGACGATGGCGCCGATGCGGGCGGCACCCTGCGAGAGTTCGGAGACGATGCCTCCCGTCGAGTCCGCTTCCTTGACGGCGCCACGGGCGAGCCCGGCAGAGTGCTGCACCTGGCGGCCGATCTCCTGCACCG
>JAIEPJ010000036.1 GCA_019749835.1 Phreatobacter sp.
TGTTGAAGTCGATGGCCGACATGATGCCGTCGCCGAACTCCTCCTCGATGATCGCCTTCCAGGCCGGGCCGTTGACCAGCACCAGCTCGTAGAAGCGATAGATCAGCGGGTCGGTCGGCGGCATCGACGTGCCGGTGCCGCGATAGGGCACCTCGTTCAGCATCCGCTCCTCCATCGGCGTCAGGCCGAAAAGAGCGGCCGCCTTGGCGGCGAGCGGCTTCACCAGTTTGTGCTGGCCCAGCAGCGCGCCGATGATCAGCACCGGCGACATGCCGCCGATCTCGTCGGTGATGTGCTTCCAGGTCCATCCCTTCTCGCGCTTGATGTCGAGAATCTTTTCCGTGAGCTCTTCGCGGATCATGTCCGTCTCCTTGGGTACAACGGGGAAGGGGGTGTCAGACGGCCCGAACCAGCGGGGGTGGGGTGTCGGGCGTGCCGGGGGTGACGATTGGCGGGGCTCGGCGGTTCCAGACCTTGCCTGGCTGGGCGAGTTCCTCGGCAAAGCTCCGGGAGCGCGCCACCAGGAAGTCGATGATGTGGTTGCGCAGGGGGTAATACGCCGGGTGCTTGTGCACCTCGTTGCGCGAACGGTCAGCCGGCAAAGGATTGGTGACGATCTCGGCGATCCGCGCGTCCGGGCCATTGGTCATCAGCACGATCTTGTCGGCGAGATAGATGGCCTCGTCGACATCGTGGGTGATCATGAACACGGTCTGGCCGGTATTGCGGCAGATGCCGCGCACTTCGTCCTGCAGCGTGCCGCGCGTCAGGGCGTCGAGGGCCGAGAAGGGTTCGTCCATCAGCATGATCTTCGGCTCGATCGACAGCGCCCGTGCAATGCCGACGCGTTGCTTCATGCCGCCCGAAAGCTGAGCCGGCTTCTTCATCTCGGCGCCCGTCAGGCCGACCGTCGCGATCGCCTTGCGCGCATGGTCCTCGACCTTGGCCTTCGGCCAGTCGCGCCACTTGGACGAGACCGCATAACTGACATTGCCGAGCACGGTCCGCCAGGGCAGGAGGCCATGGCTCTGGAAGATGACGGCACGGTCGAGACTCGGTCCCTCGATGGCCTTGCCGTCGATGATGACTGCCCCCTCGCTCGGTTCGTCGAGCCCGGCGAGGATGTTGAGCACCGTCGTCTTGCCGCAGCCGGAATGGCCGATGACGCAGACGAACTCGCCGCGCTCCATGGCGAACCAGAGGTCCTCGAAAATCGTGGTGCGGCCACCCTCGGGGGCGGGAAAGCGGCGGGCGATGCCCTCTATCGAGATGTAGGAACGGGCCATCCGCATCACTCCGGGTAGGTCACGAGACGGGTGAGGCGTGCGAGGATCTGGTCCAGAACCATGCCGACGAGGCCGATCAGCAGGATGGCCGTGATGATGTCGGTGAGCGACAGGTTGTTCCACTGGTTCCAGACGAAATAGCCGATGCCGGTACCGCCGACGAGCATCTCGGCCGCGACGATGACCAGCCAGGCGATGCCGACCGAGATGCGCATGCCCGTGAGGATGGTGGGGGCCGCCGCCGGCAGGATGACCGTGAAGGCCTTCCGCACAGGCCCGACCTCCAGCGTGCGCGCGACGTTGAGCCAGTCCTTGCGGACGCTGGCGACGCCGAAGGCCGTATTGATCAGCATCGGCCAGAGCGAGCAGATGAAGATGACGAAGATCGAGGAGAGCGCGGAATCCTTGATCGTGTAGAGGGCGAGCGGCATCCAGGCGAGGGGCGAGATCGGCTTCATCACCTGAATGAAGGGGTCGAGGGCGCGATAGACGAGGGGTGACATGCCGATCAGGAAGCCCAGGGGTACGGCGACCGCCACGGCGATGCCGAAGCCGAGGAGCACTCGGGCGAGCGAGTAGGCGAGCTGGATGCCGATCCCCATGTCGTTGGTGCCGCGCACATAGAACGGGTCGGACATGTGTTTCCAGATCGCCTTGCCGACATCGATCGGCCCCGGCATCGGAGTCTGTCCGCCGGTTGCCGCGGCGGCGCCGACCAGCCTCGCATATTCCGGGTCCACCGCCTGGCCGCCACCCCCGCCGCCGCTGACGGCAACGTGCCACGCGGCGAGGAAGATCGCGAGGATCACCAGCGAGAGGACGAGGGCGCGCACGCCGATGGAGCGGGTCATGACCGGGCCTCGCGAGGGGAACGGGAAGGGATCACAGGCCAAGCTCCGTTAGGCCGGGAAAGCCGGCCGGGCGGATGCCGAGCGGCCAGGTGAAGCGGCGGTCGGCCTCGGCGATCGGCACGTCGTTGATGCTCGCCTCGCGCCGCTCCATGTAGCCCTCGGCATCGAACTGCCACTGTTCGTTGCCGTGCGAGCGGAACCAGGCCCCGCCAGCGTCATGCCATTCGTACTGGAAGCGCACGGCGATCCGGTTCTCGTGGAAGGCCCAGAGCTCCTTGATCAGCCGGTAGTCGCTTTCCTTGGCCCATTTGGCGGCGAGAAAGCTGCGGATCGCCGGGCGGCCCGCGAAGAATTCCGACCGGTTCCGCCAGGTGCTGCCCTCGGTATAGGCGAGCGCCACCCGCTCGGGATCGCGGGTGTTCCACGCGTCCTCGGCGGCGCGCACCTTCTGGCGCGCCGTCTCCAGCGTGAAGGGCGGAACGGGAGGCCGGGTCATCGGGATGGGTCCTGGCGTGCCCGTCACCGCCTGATGGCGAAGGAGGCGATGTACTCCTCGGGCTTCGCCGGATCGAATGGCTTGCCCATGACGGAAAAGGTCTTGGTCGATGTCGACGGTGGCGTGAGGCCGAGTTCCCTCATCATCGCCGCGGCATCGGTCGCCAGGAACACCTGACGGGTGATGCCGGCATAGTCGATGTCGCCCCGGATCTGGCCCCAGCGCTTCATCTGGGTGAGGATCCACACCGAGAAGCTTTCCCACGGGAAGGGGTCGAACTGGATGCGGTTCGGGTCGCGTTTCACCTGACCGAGCCCATCGGCATAGGTGCCGGTGAGGATCTGTTCCAGCACCGTGACGGGCTGGTTGAGGTAGTTCGGGGCAGCGATGGCCGTGGCGATCTCCCTGCGGTTCTCTGCCTTCTGCGCATGGGCGGTGGCGTCGATGATCGCCTTCAGCAGCGCCCGGTAGGTGTTGGGCATGGTGGTGACGAACTCGCGGCTCGCCGCAAAGGCGCAGCAGGGGTGGCCGTCCCACAATTCCTTCGACAGCAGATGGATGAAGCCGACGCCGTCGAAGACCGCGCGCTGGTTGAACGGGTCGGGGCCGAGGAATCCGTCGATATTGTCGGCACGCAGGTTGGCGACCATTTCCGGCGGCGGTACCGAGCGGATCTGCACGTCGCGGTCGGGATCCAGGCCTGCCTCCGCGAGGTAGTAGCGCAAGAGGTAGTTGTGGATCGAGAAGTCGAAGGGCACGGCGAAGCGGAAGCCCTTCCAGTCCTTCGGGTCGCGCTTGTCCTTGTGCTTGTTGGCCAGCGTGATGGCCTGGCCATTGATGTTCTCGATGGCCGAGACCGAATAGGGGATCGGGTTGGAGCCGACGCCCATGGTGATGGCCAGCGGCATCGGCGCCAGCATGTGGGCGGCGTCATATTCCTTGTTGATGGTCTTGTCGCGGATGACGGCCCAGCCGGCCGTGCGCACCACCTCCACATTGAGGCCGTGCTTGGAATAGAAACCGAGCGGGTGGGCCATGATGATGGGCGTCGCGCAGGTGATGGGGATGAAGCCGACCTTGAGGTCCTTCTTTTCGATCGGGCCGGTCTGGGCGAGGGCCTCGGTCGCGGCGCCAATGGGGAAGAAGGTCGCGATGGCGGCAGCGGCCGTTGAGGCACCCACAGCCTTGATGAATGCGCGGCGCTGATGGTCCTGGGGAAACAGCGCCCGCATCACCGCCTGTTCGACGATGCGGCGATAGCGGCTTTCCTCGCCGGCGGCCTCGACGGCGACCGCCTCGGCCTTGATCGCGGCCTCGTGCTCGCCCTCGGAGGCGTGGCGGCCGCAAACGCAGCCCTTGAGGAACTTCTTGGCGGCATTGAAGGGATTGTCGAACAGAGCCATGGGTCGTCCTCAGGGTTCCGGCGTTCGGCGCCTCGGCTTCACTCCCATTTGTTAAGCAAGGTTGGGGCCAGTGCGCGGGGCCGTGCGAAAGCGTGCAGAATGGCGGATTCCTGACGGTTCGCACGCCAACGAAAAGTCGTGATTGACGAAAGATCGGGATATGGAGAACGAATAATCGTGAAACAGGAGCCCCGCGCATGGCCAGTGCCTTAACGTCATCCGCCGCACCGCCCCTTGCCGCGGTGTCGTCCTTCGGACCGTGCTTTGACAGCCTTTCCGATGCGGCCGTCGTGGTCGACCCACGGTCGGGAGCGATCCGCGATGCCAATCCTGCCGCGCAGCATCTGCTCGGCTATCCGGTCGCCGTGCTGCGCAGCCTGAAGATCACCGATCTCCACCGTGGCCAGCGTCCCGCCCTCGTCGTCTTCACCGAGGAGGTCCTGCACCGCGGCCGGGCCTTCACCCGCAGCCTGACGCCGCTGAAGGCCGGCGGCGGCGAGTTGAAGCTGGAATATGCCGGCACCGTCCTGCCGGCCGCCGATGGCCCGCTGGTTCTTCTCACCATGGCCGATCTTGCAGCGCGCCATCGTCGCGACGTCGATGCCGATGCTGACGGCACGCTCCGCCAGGGCATCGACGAGTGGAAGCGGGTCGAGCGGCTCTTCCACACGATCGAGAAGGAGAACCAGCTCATCCTCAAGGCGGCGGGCGAGGGCATCTATGGCGTCAACGCCGACGGCAAGACGACCTTCGTCAATCCGGCCGCCGAGGCCCTGCTCGGCTGGACGGCCGAGGAACTTGTCGGCAAGGACATGCACTCCCTCGTGCATCACCACCGCGCCGACGGCACCGCCTATCCCAACCACGATTGTCCGATCTATGCGGCCTTTCGCAACGGCGCGGTCCAGACCGTGGCGGGCGAGGTGTTCTGGCGCAAGGACGGCACGCCGCTCTGGGTCGAATATACCTCGACGCCGATCCGCGAGCGCGGCGCCATCATCGGCGCGGTCATCGTCTTTCGCGACGTGAGCCAGCGCCGCGAGGCCGAGGAGAAACTGCGCCAGGCCCTCGCCGAGGTCGATACGCTGCGCCAGCGGCTGGAGCGGGAGAATGCCTATCTGCAGGAGGAGATCCGCCTGGAGAGCAACCATCGCGGCATTATCGGCCGCTCGGCGGCGATCCAGAAAACCCTGCGCCAGATCGACCTCGTCGCCCCGACCGACGCGACGGTCCTGGTCACGGGCGAATCCGGCACCGGCAAGGAACTGATAGGTCGCGCCATCCACGAGGCAAGCGCGCGCCGGGACCGGCCGCTGATCCGCGTCAACTGTGCCGCCATCCCGCGCGAACTCTTCGAGAGCGAATTCTTCGGCCATGTCCGCGGCGCCTTTACCGGCGCCCTGCGCGACCGTCTCGGCCGTTTCGAACTCGCTGACGGCGGCACGCTGTTCCTCGACGAGGTCGGAGAGATCCCGCTGGAACTGCAGGGCAAGCTGCTGCGCATCCTGCAGGAGGGCCAGTTCGAACGCGTCGGCGAAGAGCGGACCCGCAGCGTCGATGTCCGCGTCATCGCCGCGACCAATCGCGATCTCAGGGCCGAGGTGAGGGCAGGGCGCTTCCGGGAGGATCTCTATTTCCGCCTCGACGTCTTTCCCATTCAGTCCGTGCCGCTGCGCGAGCGGGTCGACGACGTCGCGCCCCTGGCCCTGCATTTCCTCCGCCATGCCGAGCGCAAGCTGAAGACCTCCGGGCTCGGCCTGTCGGAGGCCGATGTCCGCCGCCTCGCCGGCTATGGCTGGCCTGGCAATGTGCGCGAATTGCAGAACGTCATCGAAAGGGCGGCCATCCTCGCCCGCAATGGCCGCCTGACGATCGACCTGCCGGGTTCGTCGATCCGCCTACCGGTGCCTGGGCCCCTCGCGCCGGCCGGCCCCGGCGTTCTGACCGAGGAGAATCGCCGGGCCCGCGACCGTCACAACCTCGTCGCCGCCCTGGAACTGGCGGGAGGCAAGGTATCCGGTCCAGGCGGCGCGGCGGAGCGTCTCGGCCTCCGACCAACCACCTTCGCCTCGCGGCTCAAGGTTCACGGCCTCGATGCACGCACCTATCGGGACGGGTCCCGTACGATCCGCTGAATGACCGCCCTGCGCAAAACGTGGTGCGGCAGATTGCCGCGCGTATCGTTCAGGGGCCGCAGGATGTCGCGCCCGCTGCCCGTTCGATGGGCATGTGGTCTCCGTTGATCCCGGCAGGGAACCCAGATGCGGCGACCATCAGGCCGGCTGCTGACCGGCCTCTGCCACGCAATACGGCAAAAACGGGTCAGCCTGCGCAACCGATAAACACCCCTGATGCAAATTGTCACAGATATTGATGGCCCCGTTGAAATGGCAATGGAACGATTTCAGAACTGACTGCTGCTGCCGGGCGTCCCGGGAGCGAGAGGTTTTCCCCTGCGCCCACCGCTCCGGTTGGCCCGCAGGTCTTCACAGGAGAGTAGCGAATGATCAGGAACTTCGTCCTGGCGGGCCTCGCGGCCGCGGCCTTCGTGTTCGGCCCGACGGCCGCCGAAGCCGGCCGCGACCTCGACGCCATCAAGGCCCGCGGCACGATCCGCTGCGGCGTTCAGGGCCCGTCCAACCCCGGCTTCGGCGTGCCGAACGCCCAGGGCGTCTGGGGCGGCTTCAACGTCGAGGTCTGCCGTGCCATCGCCATCACCATCTTCAACGACCCCTCGAAGGTCGAGTTCGTGCCGGTGACGACGCAGTCGCGCTTCCCGGCCCTGACCAACGGCGAGGTCGACGTCCTGTCGAACAACACGACCTGGACCCTGACCCGCGACACCGGCGTCAACCGCTTCAACTTCCCGGCCATCATCTTCTATGACGGCCAGGCCATCATGGTTTCGCGTCGCCTCAACGTCACCTCGGCCCGCGGGCTGAATGGCGCCACCGTCTGCGTCCAGCCGGGCACCACGACCGAACTGAACCTCGCGGACTTCTTCCGCCAGAACAACATGACGTTCCGCCCCGTCGTCATCGAGGCGCTGGACGAGCTGCGCCGCGCCTATGACCAGGGCCGCTGCGACGTCTTCACCAACGACTTCGCCGCGCTCGCCGCGCAGCGCACGCTGCTCAGCAACCCGCGCGACCACGTGATCCTGCCGGAGCGCATCTCGAAGGAGCCCCTCGGCCCGACCATCCGTCAGGGCGACGAGGAACTCACCAACATCGTCGCCTGGACGGTCTTCGCCCTGATCGACGCCGAGGAATTCGGCATCACCCAGGCCAATGTCGACCAGATCGCCGGTTCCGCCACCGATCCGCGCATCCGTCGCCTGCTCGGCGTCGAGCCCGGCATGGGCACCGCGATCGGCGCGGCCAACGACCAGTATGCCCGCACCATCATCAAGGCCTTCGGCAATTACGGCGAGATGTTCGAGCGCCACCTCGGCGTCAACACGCCGCTCGGCCTCGAGCGCGGCCAGAACAACATCTGGACCAAGGGCGGCCTGCTTTACGCCCCGCCGGCCCGTTGATCGGCCTCTCCGCCGAGTTTCGGCAGCCATGACCCACCGGGGCGCGTGAGCGCCCCGGTTCCTCTTTGCCGGGCACGCCTCTTGCCTGCCCTCTTCCGTGCCACGGCACCATGGAAGTCCTCATGAGCACGATCGAGACCCCACCAGCGACCAAGACGGCGTTCTGGAACGACCCGGTCAAGCGCGGTCTGGCGCTGCAGACGGTCCTCATCGTCTTCGTCCTCCTCGTCGTCTGGGCGGCCTGGAGCAACATGTCCGCCAACATGGTGGCGCGCGGTCTGATCTTCGGCTGGGACTACCTCGGCCGTCCCGCCAATTTCGCCATTGGCGAGGGTCTCATCCCCTTCGCCCCGACGGACAGCTACGGCCGGGCCGTGATTGTCGGGCTTCTGAACACGCTGCGCATTGCCGTGGTGGGGATCATTCTCGCCACCCTGCTTGGCGTCGCTCTCGGCGTCATGCGCCTGTCCTCCAACCCGCTGCTGGCGCGCCTGGTTTCGGGCTATGTCGAGGTCGTGCGCAACACGCCGCTGCTGCTGCAGCTCTTCCTCTGGTACGCCATCATCAACACCCTGCCGGGTCCGCGGCAGGCCCTGCCGCTGGGACCGGGCATGTTCCTGTCGAACCGCGGCATGAAGGTGCCGTGGGTCGAATGGTCTGACGTGCTCTGGCCCGTCATCTGGGCGCTCGTCGCCGGCATCATCGGCGCCTTCATAGCCTCCCGTGCACTCCAGCGGCGCCGCGAGGCCACTGGCGATGCGCCGCCGACCCTGCCAATCGCCGCCGCGCTGATCATCGGGCTGCCTTTCCTGGCGCTGGCCGTCCAGGGCTTCCCCGCGACCCTGACCGTGCCCGTCCTGCAGGGCTTCAACTTCACCGGTGGCATCGAACTGTCGCCGGAATTCGTCGCCCTCCTGCTCGGCCTCGTCCTCTATACCGCGGCCTTCATCGCCGAGATCGTCCGCGGCGGCATCGTCTCTGTCTACAAGGGTCAGTGGGAGGCCGCCCGGGCCCTGGGTCTGCCGGCGCCGCGCATCATGCGCCTTGTCATCCTGCCGCAGGCGCTGCGGGTGATCATCCCGCCGCTCACCAGCCAGTATCTCAACCTCACCAAGAATTCGTCGCTGGCCGTGGCGATCGGCTATCCGGAGCTCGTCCACGTCTCCAACACGACGATGAACCAGACGGGCCGCGCCGTTGAGGTGATCCTCGTCTTCGCCCTGGTCTACCTGACGATCTCGCTGCTGACCTCGGCCTTCATGAACTGGTACAACGGCCGTGTCGCGATCCGGGAGCGCTGATGCCATGAATCGCCCCGTCGCACCTGACGCCCTCGTCCACTATGTCGCCAGCGAAAAGCTGGCCGACCTGAAACCCCCGGCCAGTGTCCTGCCGCCATGGCCGGTGGCGCTGTTTCGAACCTATTTCGGCACGCCCGCCACCGCGGCGATCACCCTGGTGTGCCTCGCCATCCTCGCATGGACCCTGCCGCCCTTCCTGTCCTGGGCCTTCATCAATGCGACCTGGACCGGTACCGCCGCCCAGTGCCGCGAGGCCGGCGGCGCATGCTGGGCCTTCATCGGCGAGAAGTTCTGGTTCTCGGTCTTCGGCCTCTACCCCTACGAGCTGCGCTGGCGGCCGGCCACGGTCCTGGTGATCTTCGCCGTCATGGTGGCCCTGTCGACCCAGCGCCTCTTCTGGCGGCGCGAACTCGTCTATGCTTGGTTCGCTGTCCTCGCGGTCATGTGGGGACTGATGGGTGGCTCGGTCCTCGGCATTCCGATCCCCGGCCTCGAGCCGGTGGCGACGCGTCTGTGGGGCGGTTGGCTGGTGACCATCTTCCTGTCGGTCTTCGGCCTCGCCATGGCCTATCCGATCGGCATCATGCTGGCGCTGGGGCGTCGCTCGAAACGGCCCATCGTGCGGGCGCTGTCGGTCACCTGGATCGAGTTCATCCGCGGTGTGCCGCTGATCTCGCTCCTGTTCATCGCCACCTTCATCGTCCCGCTCTTCATGCCGCAAGGCGTCGAGATCGACCGATTGATCCGCGCCCAGATCGCCTTCATCGTCTTCGCGGCCGCCTATATGGCGGAGGTGTTCCGCGGTGGTCTGCAGGCGATCCCCAAGGGCCAGTTCGAGGGCGCCGACTCGCTGGGGCTGAACTATGCCCAGACGATGCGGTTCATCGTTCTCCCGCAGGCCCTGAAGATCACCATCCCGGCGCAGGTCAACACTTTCATCGGACTGTTCAAGGACACGACGCTGGTCCTCATCATCGGCATCTTCGACTTCTTCACGACGCTGCGCTCGGCTCTGGGCGATTCCAACTGGCTCGGCTTCGCCACCGAGGCCTATCTCTACGCCGCCTTTGTCTATTTCATCGCCTGCTACACGATGAGCCGCTACTCGCAGCGCCTGGAGAAGGACCTGAGCCCCGAAAGGGTGCGTTGAACCTGGGTCAGAGGATCAGCGCGCCCGAAGCCTCGGCGTCGATGGGCCATTTCGGCCGGGCGATCCGGGTGTAACTGTGCTTCTCGTAGCGCTGGGTCGAGGGACCCTGCGTCTCCGAATAGAAGACCCTGGAGGCGAGCGGCCCATAGGCCGCCATGAAATGCTGGGCCGATTTCAGCACCAGCAGCCGATAGGAGGCCGGGTCGAGGCCGAGGGCCGTAAAGAGCTCGCGCCCCAGCGCCTGGGCGCGGTTGGTGTTCATGATCACCGTGACGCCGCCGATCCTGACCGCCGCGAGGTCGCCGAGCGGCCCCTTCGCCTCGCCGAAGCTCTGGTGGCAGTCCTTCGCCACCGCCAGCACCTCGCAATCGGCGTCGAAGGGATCACCGGAGAGTTCCGACGTCTTGCCGCCGATCCGCAGGCGCAGCCGCGCTCCAGCACCAACGGCATGGCAGAAGGCGACGGCTTGTGGATCCCAGAGTGGCGCAACCGCGGCATTCTCGACGCCGCGGGCGACGAGTTCGCGCAGCGACAGCGTGTTGTCGGAAGCCGAGCCGCCGCCCGCATTGTCGGCCGGCTCGGCGATGATGGCCGGGCCTTTTGCGGTATCGGTGGCCAGCGCCTGGTCGAGAGCATCGACGAAGTCGAGGTTGGGCGGTGCGGTCTTGCCGCGCAGCGCGATGATCTCGTCCCCGAGGCGCGTCGCCAGGGCATCGCCCTTCGCCTTGGCATTGTCGGTATAGACAAGCATGCGCGACCCCATCTCCGGCACGTCGGCATGGGGGAAGCCATGCACGAAGGAGACGGAGAGAACCCCGTCCTGGCCCTCGAAGCTCTTCTGTCGGGCGACGAAGGAGATGTTGGGTTCAGAGGTCGTCGGATAGAAGGCGATCATGCCGCAATCATAGAGCGAGGCCACGGGCCTGATCTCCTTGCGGATCGTCTTCAGCACCAGCGTCACCAGTTCCTCGGCGCGCGGCACGATGTCGACATGCGGATATTCCTTGAAGCAGATGATGATGTCGGCGAGGCCGACGCGCTTCCGTGTCATATGGTTGTGAGGGTCGAGCTCGACGCCAATGACGCAATCCGGCCCGACAATCGCCCGCACGTGCTCCAGCACGTCGCCCTCGCAGTCATCATAGCCGTCGGCCACCATGGCGCCATGCATGCCGAGGAGCACGCCGTCCACCGGTAGCGCCGCCTGCAACTGGCCGAGGATCTCGTCGCGCATCGTCTCGTAGGCCAGCTTGGTTGTCGGACCGGCAGGCTGGGCGAAGAAGCACGAGCCCTCGACCAGCGTGAACCCTTCCTGCGTGGCGCGGCGCCGGGCGACGAACAGCGGTGCCGTGCACAGCGTGGGCTTGTCGGTCGGATGTTCGCCGGGCCGAGCCGCGAGGCTCGTCAGGTAGCTCTCCATCGACGTCGGAATGGGAGAGAAGGTGTTCGTCTCCGTCGCGATGCTGGCCGTGAAGATGCGCATGGCTGCCGTGTTCCCCGGGGGTCTGCCCAACGTTTCGCCTTGACCCTTTCATGGGCGCGCGTGTTTTTCCACGGATGCAGCGGCGCGGAGGTCATCCGTTCCGCGCATGCCTCGCAGACAGGGAAGGGGTTTCGCAGTGAGCGGATTGACCATTGGCGTTGTCGGCCTGGGCCGGATGGGCCTCGGCATGGCCGCGAGCAGCGCCGCCAAGGGCTTCCGCACGCTCGGCAGCGATCCCGCGCCGGAGCGCATGGCGCTGGCCTCGGCAAAGGGCATCGCCGAGGCGGCGAGCCTTGCTGCTCTCTTTGCCGCCAGCGACGTGGTCATCGCGTCGCTGCCGACCGCCGAGGTTGTCGCCGCCGTCGTCGAGGCCGCTGACGGCTTCCTTGCCAAGGCGCCGCCAGGGGCTGTCTTCGTTGATACGTCGACCTCCGAGGCAGCGGTCTCGCGCCGCCTCGCGGCCCTCGCAGCGGCGAAAGGGCTCGGTTTTGTCGATGCGCCGGTCTCCGGCGGCCCGGCGGGTGCAGAGGCCGGCACCCTCACCATGATGATCGGCGGCGAGGCCGACCATCTCTCGCGCGCCATGCCTGTGCTGGAGGCGATCAGCGCCAGGCGCCTGCATGTCGGCGCGCCCGGTGCCGGCAATGTCGCCAAGCTCGTCAACAACCTGCTGGTCGGCGCCCATCTCCTGACCGTTTCCGAGGCCGTGCGCCTGTCGGAGGCGGCCGGCGTCCCGGCTGCGGATGTGCTCGCCGTGGTCAATGCCGCCTCCGGGCGCTCGGCCGTGTCCGAGGTCAACTATCCACGCTGGGTCCTGAACGGCGCCTTCGATTCCGGCTTCACCATGGGCCTCATGCGCAAGGATGTGCGGCTCGCCGCAGCCCTGGCGGCGGAGGTCGGCATCGACCTGCCGGTGAGCAGCCTCGTTGCCGGTCTATGGGCTGACAGCGCCGCCCGTCTCGCCGACGGCGAGGACTTCAACCGCATCGTTCAGGACCAACCGCAGACATGACCGCCCTTCAACGCCCGGATACCGCCAGCCGCGTGGCCGATCTCTACGCGGCGCTCGTCCCGGGAGGTCTGCTCGGCAGCCGCATCGCCGGTGCGACGCTGGAGGGGCGGGGGGAGACCATCACCCTGGTCGACCCTGTCACGGGCCTGGCCTTCGCCAGCTATCGCGATGGCGGGGAGGCGGCAGCGGGTCAGGCCTTGGCCGCGACAACCGATGCGCTGGCCGCCTGGTCCGCCATGCCGGCCGCGGCGCGCGGTCGCATCATCTGGGCGATCGGGCAGGGGGTCAGGGCCAAGGCCGCGGCGCTGGCCGAACTGGAGACTCTCGCCTCCGGCAAGCCCATCCGCGACACCCAGGTCGAGGTCGCCAAGGTCGCGGAAATGTTCGAATACTACGCCGGGTGGGCCGACAAGCTGCATGGCGATGTCATTCCCGTGCCGACCTCGCACCTCAACTATGTGCGGCGCGAGCCCCTCGGTGCGGTCGTCCAGATCACGCCCTGGAATGCGCCGATCTTCACTGCCGGCTGGCAGATCGCGCCAGCCATCACCGCCGGCAATGCGGTGGTGCTGAAGCCCTCGGAACTGACGCCCTTCACCTCGCTCGCGCTGGCGGTGATCTGCGAGGAGGCCGGGGTTCCCGACGGCCTCGTCAACGTCCTCGCCGGCTATGGCGCTACCACGGGCGCCGCCGCTGTCGCCCACCCGCTCACCCGGCTCGTCGTCTTTGTCGGCTCGCGGGACACCGGCGCGCTCATCGCCGCGACTGCGGCAAAGCGCGTTGTCCCGACCCTGCTCGAACTCGGCGGCAAGTCGGCCAACATCGTCTTCCCCGACGCGGACCTCGACCGCGCCCTGCTCGGCGCCCAGGCGGCGATCTTCTCCGGCGCCGGCCAGTCCTGTGTCGCCGGCTCGCGCCTGCTCGTCCACCGGTCGATCCATGCCGAATTCGTCGCGCGCCTTGCCAAGGCCGCACCGCGGATTCCGGTCGGCGATCCGCTCGACGAGGCAACCCAGATCGGCCCCATCGTCCATGGGGGCCAGTGGGACAAGATCGACGCCATGGTCAAGGCCGGTGTCGACCAGGGGGCTGTGGTGGCCGCCGGTGGCGGTCGACCCGCGAGCCGTGATGCCGGGTTCTTCTACGCTCCGACTGTGCTCGATCGCGTCAGCCCGGCCATGGATATCGCCCGCGAGGAGGTTTTCGGACCGGTCGTGGCGGTCACGCCCTTCGACTGCGAAGAGGCGGCCGTCGCTATCGCCAATGCCACCGATTACGGGCTTGCCGGTGCAGTCTGGACGCGCGACGTCGGCCGCGCCCACCGTGTCGCCGCCAAGGTACGCGCGGGAACCTTCTGGGTGAACGCCTACAAGACCATCCATGTCATGAGCCCGTTTGGCGGCTTCGGTCAGTCGGGTTACGGTCGCTCGTCAGGTATCGAGGCGCTCCACGCCTATACCACCACCAAGAGCGTCTGGGTCGAGACCGCCGAGGCCCCCGCCGTCGGATTCGGCTATGCCGGCTGAACCGCGCGAAGGATTGTCCACCCGCATGTCCGACATCCTCACAGTCGCGGGTGACAGCCGCCTCCTCGCCAATCCGGATCTCGACCGCGCGCGTCCCTATGGACCCGCAGAACGCGCCATCCTTTCGCTGGAAGGGGCTCGCGCCGCCCATGCCGCCATCGCCGCCTGGGATGGCTACCGGCCGACGCCGCTCCTCTCGCTCGCCGCCCTGGCGCGCGAGGCCGGGGTTGGCTCCATCCTCTACAAGCACGAGGCGCACCGCTTCGTCCTGAAGAGCTTCAAGGCGCTGGGAGGCGCCTATGCGGTGGAGCGTCTGGTGACGGCCCGCGGTTCGGCGGAGGGCCTGACGGTGACCTGCGCCACCGACGGCAACCATGGCCGCGCCGTCGCCTGGGGCGCGCGCCGTCTCGACGTCCGCGCGGTCATCTATGTGCACGAGACCGTCAGCCAGGGCCGCGCCGACGCCATCGCCGCCTATGGCGCCGAGGTCCGCCGCGTTCCCGGGAATTACGACGACGCCGTGCGCGCCTCCGCCGAGGCGGCCGCGGCAAACGGCTGGACGATCGTCTCCGACACGTCCTGGCCTGGCTATGACCTCATCCCGCGTGACGTCATGCAGGGTTATGCCGTGCTCGGCATCGAGGCGGAGGAGCAGGGGGCCCGGCCGACCCATGTCTTCGTCCAGGGCGGCGTCGGCGGTATCGCCGCCGCCATCCTGTCCTGGACGTGGGAGAGCCTCGGTGCCGACCGGCCGACCCTCGTCGTTGTCGAGCCGGACCAGGCAGCTTGTCTGCTGGAGAGCGCTGCGGCGCGGCGTTGGACCACGGTCGGCGGCGATCTCGACACGATCATGGCCGGGCTGGCCTGCGGCGAGCCCTCCGAGCTCGCCTGGGCCCTGCTGTCGCCAGGCGCCGACGCCTTCATGGCCATTCCGGATGAGCGCGCTGCAGACATGATGCGGCGGCTTGCGGGCGAGGGCATTGCCGCCGGTGAATCCGGCGTCGCGGGCCTTGCCGGCCTCCTGGCCGCCGCCTCCGATCCACAGGCGCGCGCCTTGCTGGGGCTCGATGTAGCCTCGCGCATCCTGTGCATCGGCACCGAGGGCGCAACGGACCCCGCCATCTATCGTGAGATCGTCGGCAGGGATGCCGCAGAGGTCGAGAGGGAAGCCCCATGAGCCGTATCGTCACTGTCGGCGCCGCCCAGATGGGCGCTATCCAGCGGGCCCATTCCCGCAGCGAGGTCGTGGTCCGGATGCTCGAGCTGATGCGCCAGGCGGCATCCCACCGCTGCGATCTCGTCGTGTTTCCCGAACTGACCCTGACGACCTTCTTTCCCCGCTGGTGGATGGAGAGCCAGGACGAGATCGATGCCTTCTTCGAACGCGAGATGCCCTCGAACGAGACCGCACCCCTCTTCACCGAGGCGGCGCGGCTCGGCATCGGCTTCTCGATGGGTTATGCCGAACTGACGCCCGAGGGGCGGCGTTTCAACACCGCCATCCTTGTGAACAAATCCGGCGACATTGTCGGAAAATATCGGAAAATCCATCTTCCGGGCCATGCGGGCCATGAACCGTGGCGCGCCTTCCAGCACCTGGAAAAGCGCTATTTTGAGGTCGGCGACCGTTCCTGGGGCGTCTGGAACGCCCTCGGCGGCAATATGGGCATGATGATCTGCAACGACCGCCGCTGGCCGGAGAGCTACCGGGTCATGGGGCTGCAATCCGTCGAGATGATCCTGCTCGGCTACAACACGCCGCGCCACAATCCGCCGGCCCCCGACCACGACCGCCTCGGCGAGTTCCACAACCAGTTGGTCATGCAGGCCGGCGCCTATCAGAACGCCACCTGGGTGGTCGGCGTCGCCAAATGCGGCGTCGAGGAGGGCTGCGAAATGATCGGCGGTTCCTCCATCATCGCACCGACGGGCGAGGTGGTCGGCCAGGCGCTGACGCAGGAGGATGAACTCGTCGTCGCCCGCTGCGACCTCGACCTGACCCGCAGCTACAAGGCCACGACCTTCAATTTCGACCTGCACCGCCAGCCGGACGAGTACCGGCGCATCGTCGAGCAGCGCGGGGCTGTGGGGCCGGGCAGGTAGCCTCCTACTCCGCCGCCTGCTGCGCCTCGGCCTCCCAGCCCAGCAGCTTGCCGGGGTTCATCAGGCCATGCGGGTCCGCGTGCCGCTTGAACTCCGGCTGCGGCGCGTCGATCCGCTTCCAGCCGGCATTGTTGAGCACGAAACTATGCGCATTCGACGGCTGGACGCCGCCTTCCGCCGCCCTGGCCATGATCTCCGTCAGGCGCTCGGGCGTGGTGAACCTCACCAGCGGCAGCGACGAGGTGATGACCTTGCCCTCGCGGCGCTGGAACTCGAGGTGGAAATAGACGTCCTCGTCAAACTCCTTTGCCGCCCATTCGACCAGCGCGAGATTGTTCGGGGCAGGAAAGCGCAACTGCAGATAGGTGATGGACGGATCCATCTTGAGAGCGTGCAGCGTCGTGTGGTTCCAGGTGTATTCGTAAAGCGGGCCGGGGCCGCCGCGCTCCCGGTGCGTGCCGAAGGCGACCGCCTTGGCCTCGGCCGCGCCGCGCCGGAATGTGACCTCACCCTTGTGATCGCCGATCAGCAGGTCGAGCGTATCGGCCTGCGGCTCCGACACCATCAGGATAGTGAAGGCGCGGCCCTCCTGAAGATAGGGCGCCAGGCGCTTCAGATAGGGCACGATGCGCGGGTCGTGGACCGAGACCAGCTTCTTGGCGATGCCGTCGCATTCCATGAAGGCCTGGCCGAACCGGGCTGCCGCCATCAGGCTGTCGAAGGTGACGATCCGCTCGGCCCAGTCATGGGCCGGGGCGGTCGGCACCTCCACCTCGGTGATGATGCCGTTGACCCCATAGGCGTGCATGACCTTGAGGATTTCGCGGCCGCGCAACTCGATCAGGCGCGGCGTCTCCTCCACCGTCATCACCTCCAGCGCGGTGACCGCGCCGAGATTGTCGATCTGCCCCCAGGTGCAGGAGCCGGCACCCGCCGCGCCGCCGGCGACGAAGCCGCCGATGGTCGCTTGCGCCCGGGTGGAGGGATGGAACCGCAACTCCTGGCCATGCGGGTCCAGCAACTTGTCGATGTCCAGCATATTGGCGCCCGCCTCGAACCTTGCGCCGCCGGGCCGGGCGAAGATCATGCGGTTGAGCTGGCGCATGTCGACCACCAGCCCGCCGGCCAGCGGCACGGCCTGGCCGTAATTGCCCGTGCCCCCGCCGCGGATGACGAGGGGGACACGGTGGCGGGCGCAGGCCGCGGCGATCCGCCTGAGTTCGTCCTTGTCCGCCGGGATGGCGACGAGGTCGGCGACCTTGCCCTCCAGCTCCGGCTTCAGGATCGGCGAGAACCAGAAGAAATCGCGGCTCGCCATCCGCACGGACGCGGCATCCTCAACAAGAGAGATGCCGGCAAGGTCGGCCCGAAGGCGGTCGAGAGCGCTCATGGTTTCTGTCCGTTCGATGAAGCGACACAGTGCCAAATTGCTGCGCCGGACGCCATGCCGTCATCTGCCCGGGAGGGCTGCCCGAACGGTGACAATTTGCGCCTGTGAAATGGGAATGTGCACAAAGATTGTGCACCCTGAACCGGAGGCCTTCACGATATCGTAGGATAAACCGGCACGCCCGTTGCTCTGGCCGCCGTCATGGATTTCAAGGGTCTTGCGAGGCCCGCTTCAGGAGAGGTCGCCATGTCCGTCACGTCCCCCGCCAACCGCATCACACGCCGCCGCGCCCTGGCGCTCGGTGCCGGTGTCTCCGCCGCTTATCTCATGCGGTCGGACCTCGTCACGGCCCAGGGCCTCGACCGGGTGTCCTATCAGACCAACTGGCGCGCCCAGGCCGAGCATGGCGGCTTCTACCAGGCCGTCGCCGCCGGCATCTACCGGAAGTACGGCATCGAGGCCGACATCCGCATGGGTGGCCCGCAGCAGAACCCCTCGCAGCTTCTGCTCGGCGGCCGCGTCGACATGATCATGTCGAACTCCTTCGAGGCTGTCCGCTACGTGCAGGAGAACCTGCCGTTCCTGTGCATCGGCTCGATCTTCCAGAAGGATCCGCAGGTCATCATCTGCCATCCTGGCGTCGGCAACGACAGCCTCGCCGCGCTCCGGGGCAAGACCATCCTGGTCGGCGCCGGCGGGCGGACGTCGTTCTGGCCCTATCTGAAGGCCCGCTTCGGCTTCACCGACGAGCAGGTGCGCCCCTACACCTTCAACATGGCGCCCTTCCTCGCCGACAAGAACATCTGCCAGCAGGGCTTCCTGTCCTCCGAGCCCTTCGCCATCGAGCAGCAGGGCGGCGTCAAACCGCTGGTCCATCTGATCGCCGATGCCGGCTTCGCCAACTACAACACCACCATCAACATCTCGAAAAAGATGGTCGACGAGCGCACCGACGTCGTGCAGCGCTTCGTCACCGCCTCGCTCGAGGGCTGGGCCGAATACATGAAGGGCGGGCCGGCGATCGCCGAGGCCAACAAGCTGATCATGCGCGACAATCCCGACATGGATCAGAAGAAGATCGACTATGCGATCAAGGTCATGACCGAGAACGGCATCGTCATGTCCGGCGACGCCACGACGCTCGGCATCGGCGCCATGACGGACGTGCGCTGGCAGGCCTTCTACACGCAGATGCGCGATGCGGGGGTCTTCCCGGCCGGGCTCGACGTGAAGCGGGCCTATGACCTGCGCTTCGTCAACAAGGGCGTGGGCAGGGCCTGACGTGAACCTTGCTGAAGCCGACGGTCCGGTGGCGAAGGGCGCGAAAACACTCGTCGCCGTCCGCCATGTGTCCAAACAGTTCGCGAACGGCACCATTGCCGTTCGCGACGTCAATCTCGATCTGGCACGCGGCGAATTCGTCAGCCTGCTCGGGCCCTCCGGCTGCGGAAAGTCGACCCTCCTGCGCATGATCGCCGGCCTCGGCGATCCCAGCGTCGGGACCATCGACTGGGCGACGATGAACCACGACGCCTGGGGCAGGCCGGCCCGCGAACTGGGTTTCGTCTTCCAGGATCCGACGCTGATGCCCTGGGCCACGGCCCTCGACAATGTCATCCTGCCCCTGAAACTGTCCGGCACGAACAAGGGCGAGGCCCAGGCCCGCGGCGCCGAGATGCTGGCCCTCGTCGGTCTCAAGGGCTTCGAGACGAGCTATCCGCGCGAGCTTTCCGGCGGCATGAAGATGCGCGTCTCCATCGCCCGCGCCCTGGTGACCCATCCGAAGATCCTACTGATGGACGAGCCCTTCGCCGCCCTGGACGAGATCACCCGCCACAAGCTCAACGACGATCTCCTGCGCCTGTGGGAGGCGAACCAGTTCACCGCCGTCTTCGTCACCCATTCGGTCTTCGAGAGCGTCTATCTCTCCCAGCGCATCGTCGTCATGGCGGCGCGCCCCGGACGGGTCATGGCGGATCTCAGGGTCGAGGCGCCCTATCCGCGGGACGACCTGTTCCGCACCTCCGCCGACTATGCACACTGGTGCCGGATCGCATCGGAGAAGCTGAAGGAGGCGATTTCCGCATGACCGACGCGACGCTGTCCCCCGCCGCCGTGCCCCATGACGGCACCGATGCCGAGGCCCGCCCGATCTTCCGCGAGGACCGCAAGGTGCTCGGCATCTCCACCGAGGCCTGGCCGGGCATCCTCGCGCCGCTCGGCATCGGCGTCTTCGCGCTCGCCGCCTGGGAGTTCATCGTCTGGTGGCGGGAGATCCCCCACTTTATCCTGCCGGGGCCGTGGCTCATCGCGAAAACCCTGGTGACGGACTGGACGACGCTCTCGGCCTCCCTCTGGGTGACGCTCAGGATCACCGCCGCCGCTCTCATCGCCGCGGTCTCTCTCGGCGTCGGCCTCGCCGTGCTCTTCACCCAGTCGAAATGGCTGGAGAAGTCGCTCTTTCCCTATGCCGTGATCCTGCAGGTGACACCGGTCGTGTCCATCGCGCCGCTGATCATCATCTGGGTCGGCGACATCAACCTGTCGCTGCTGATCTGCGCCTGGATCGTCGCCTTCTTCCCGATCCTGTCGAACACCATCCTTGGGCTGAACTCCGCCGATCACAACCTGCGCAACCTGTTCGAGCTCTATGGCGCTTCGCGCTGGCAGACCCTGCGCTATCTCAGGCTGCCGGCGGCGCTACCCTACTTCCTCGGCGGCCTGAAGATCTCCGGTGGCCTTGCCCTGATCGGCGCTGTCGTGGCCGAATTCGTCGCCGGTTCCGGCGGCTCGGCCTCGGGCCTTGCCTATCGCATCCTTGAGGCCGGCTATCAGCTCAAGATCCCGCGCATGTTCGCCGCGCTGATCATGATCTCCATGTCCGGCATCGCCATCTTCCTGACCATCAGCTGGATATCGCATCTGCTCCTGCGCCGCTGGCACGAGAGCGCCCTGAAGCGGGAGAATTGAGGGGCGGGTTCCTCAACAGGCGTGCCCGGCCGCGTGCCGGGCACTGTCGCCTTCCCCTCGGTCGTCCGGAGTTCAATGCGTGGATGGCCGTCACCAGCCCGGCCAAGCTTTGACCGTCCGTCGGCTCACACCCCCGCCATCGCTGCCTTCACCCTGGCGATGAAGCCGGCCCGCTTGTCGGCACTGGCGACGTTCAGGTGGTAGAGCGCGAGGTAGCGGCGGCGTGCCTTCCAGCCGGTGAACCACCACAGATAGCGCATGACGATCTTGCGCGGCGGGTCGCCCATATAGACCGCATACCAGAACGGTCGCCCATAGGTGACGATGCCGGTGATCGAGCGCAGGTTGCCGAGCAGCGGCTTGACCGCCGCCGGATCGGAAATGTCGAAACCGACCCCCGGCATGAACATCCGGTCGAAGAAGCCCTTCAGCATGGCCGGCGGGCCGAAGCTCCAGGTCGGAAACTGCACCACCAGGGCTTCGGCGTTGCGCAGCCGCGCGATGAGGGGTTCGAGGCCCTGCTGGTTGCGGCTCTCGTCATGGTAGCGGCGGCGGCCATCCTCGGAGAGCACGGGATCGAAGCCCTCGGCATAGAGATCGAGCAGATCGACCGTGTGGCCCGCCGCCGCGAGCGCCGCCAGCGCCTCGGCGCGGATGGCGGCATGGAAGCTTTCAGGGAGGGGATGGCAGTAGAGGTAGAGCACGCGCATGGGGCAACCGGATCAAGGGGCGAGGGTGCACAGACAGCAAGTCCCGTGCCCGTCCTCACCTGATCGGCACGTAGCTCTCCATCTTGCCGGGATTGAGCAGGCCCATGGGATCGACCTCGGCCTTGAAGCCGAGCTGATCGGCCTCCGCCCGCTTGTGGCGGGAGCCGCCCTCAAGGCCGAAGACATGCGGGTTGGCGACCATGACACCGCCGTCCTCATGCTCGCGGATGATGGCGAAGAGCCGCTCAGGCGTCGAATAGCGCACGATCGGCAGGGCCGAGCAGGTGATGCGTCCGGCGAAGCGGATGAATTCGAGATGCGGCAGGACCTCGCCGTCGAAGCGCTCCATCATCTCCCGCACGCTGTCTTCCAGCCGGTCATGCGGGTAGAGCAGTTGCAGATAGGTGATGGACCGGTCGGTCTTCAGCCACTGCAGCGTCGTGTGGTTCCAGGCATATTCGTAGAGCGGGGTTTCGGTCGGCTCCTCGCGTGACGGCGCTTCTCGCGTGATCGTTCCACGTCCACCGAGGATCGCCCGGAAGCTCTCCACGAAAGGCGCAGCGACCATGCAGACGAGGATCGCCTTGCCCTTCGGACAGGCGTCTTTCAGGGCGGTGAATTGCGCCGGGATCGGCCAGGCGATCGGCGTCACCAGCTTCTTCACCACCCCGTCGGCATGGGCGATGTCGCGCCCGGCTGCGAAGGCCTGCATGAACGTGTCGAAGGCGACGACCACGTCGATCCACGGCCAGGCCGGCGCCGTCGGCATTTCCAGTTCGGTGATGATGCCCGTCGTGCCATAGGCACGGTTGACCTTCTGTGCCGCGTCCTGCCGCAATTCGAGGATCCGCGGCTCCTCCTCGATGGTGACGATGCGGGCCGCGAGGATGTTGCCCGGCTCGCGCAGGCCGCCATAAGCGACCGACCCGACCCCGCCCGAGCCACCGGCGACGAAGCCGCCGATGGTGGCGGTGCGCTTCGTCGAAGGATGCATCCTCAGCTCGAAGCCGTTCGGCCGGATCTCCTGGTCGAGCGCCAGGATGTTCATGCCGGCGCGGACCCGAACCGAGCCCGGCTTCTGCCAGACGACGCCAGTCATGTCGGTCATGTCCAGGAGCACGCCGCCTGCCAGCGGCATGGCCTGGCCGTAATTGCCGGTGCCGCCGGCCCTGACGGTGAGCGGGACGCGCAGTCTCGCGCAGGCCGACGCGGTCCTGATCACATCGGCCTCGTCGCGTGGCCGGACGATGATGTCGGCTGCAACCTGCTTCAACGCCTCGGCCAGAATGGGGGAATACCAGAAGAAGTCGCGCGATTTCCGACGGACGATGGTCGGCTCCGTGATGGTCGGCACGTCGCCGAGAAGCGACAGCAACCGATCGATGTCCACATTTGCGCGCTTAGGGTGTGCTGCGGGTGTCATCGGGTCTCGCGCCTCGCCATCAACCAGCTCGGCTCTAGCGTTTTGCGAGGCCTCTGTCATGCAGCGCAACCGAAAAAAGACCGGAAACGACATGCGTTAACGTGGCGGCAAGCAATAACGCGATACCTTTCTGGTAATATCTAGGGAGCCCCCGTTCATGCAGATTAAAACCAAGCTGTTCGCCATCGTCGGCGGTCTGACGGTCGCCTCGCTGATCGTCGCAGGCGTCGCCGCATACGGCTTTCAGCGCTACCAGCACGCGGTGACCGAAAACCAGCGCACGGCGCGGGTCACTCAGCTCGCCGAGCGCGCCAACGGCTTGATCTATGCGGTCGTCATGGAATCGCGCGGCATCTACATGTCGGCCCAGAAGGAAGCCCTCGAGCGTTTCGCTGCCAATCAGGATCGCGAACTGGCCAATCTGCGAACGGTCATCACCGAATGGGCAAGCTTGGCCCGTCCTGAGGACCAGGCCCTGAAAAACCGGCTTGTCGAGCAGGCCGAAGCCTTCATCCGGCTCCGCAACGAGCTCGCCCAGGCCGGCCGTGCGAGCGGCAATAATGCGGCGCGGGCCATCGGCGACAATGACGCCAATCGTCAGACCCGCACGCGGCTTAACGCCGAAATGGCCGCCTTCGCGCAGTCGAATGCCCGGCATGTCACGGCTCTCTCGCAGGAAGTGGACCAGACCCGTCAGACGCTGACCTGGCTCATCGCTCTGACGGTCGGCCTCGCTGTCCTCGCCGGCCTGGCCGCATTCTGGACCATCCTCACCGGCGTCACCCGTCCGCTTGGCCGCCTGACCGGCGCGGTGGACGCGGTCGCCGATGGCCGAACCGATGCAGAAGTCAGCGATACCGAGCGCAAGGACGAGATCGGCGGCCTCGCCCGGTCCGTGCTTGTCTTCCGCGACAATGTCCGCGAGGTCGAGCGTCTCAAGGCGACCGAAGCCGAGCGCGAGAACGACAACCGCGTCCAGCGGGCCCGCGAGATGGAGGCCCTGGCCAACGAGTTCTCTGGCACGGTCCAGTCGGTCGTCGCCACGGTGACCCGCTCCGCCGAGGAGATCGTCGGCAATGCCAGCCGCGTCGGTCTGGTCGCCCGCAACGTCTCCGATCTCGGCCAGACCGTTGCCACCACCTCGGCCGGCGCGACGCAGAGCGTCGAGAGCGCCGCCACCTCGGCCCAGGAACTCGCCTCGTCCATCGGCGAGATTTCGAGCCGGACCGCCCAGGCTCAGCAGATTGCTGCTTCTGCGGTTCAGCAGGCGACCCGCACGGGCGAAATCGTCGCCACCCTTGCCACCTCGACCCAGAAGATCGGCGATGTCGTCGCCCTCATCAATGCCATCGCCGCGCAGACCAACCTCCTGGCGCTGAACGCGACCATCGAGGCGGCGCGGGCCGGGGAGGCCGGCCGCGGCTTCGCCGTGGTGGCTACCGAGGTGAAGAGCCTCGCCGCCCAGACATCCAAGGCCACCGAGGAGATCGCCAGCCAGATCGGCGCCGTCCAGGCCGTGACCGGCGACGCAGTCTCCGCCATCGAGGCGATCAATCGCACCATCGGCGAGATCAACTCGGTGTCGTTCTCGATCATGGCCGCCGTCGAGGAGCAGTCAGCCGTCACAAACGGCATTGCCGGCTCGGTCTCTGACGCCGCCTCGGGCACCCGCTCGGTGGAGACCGATATCGGCCGCGTCACCCGCGCCGCCGACGAGACCGGCGCGGCAGCCAACGCCATGAACGAGGCCGCGCGTCACCTCAAGGACGGTTCCGTGCAACTGGACCATGCTGTCGCCGGCTTCCTCGGCCGTATCCGCGCCGCCTGATCAGCGCACCGCGGCAGACCACAAAAAAGCCCGGCGGAGACGCCGGGCTTTTCGTATTCAGGCGGAGTTCTGTCATGCCGTGGCGAGCTTGCGGAACTTGTTCGACCGCTTCGGGTGCCACCATTTGCCGGCCACGACGGTGCCTTCCGAGACGATCTTCTTGTCACCGATCAGATGTTCGCCGACCACATCGACATAGTCGAACTTGCCGTCCTTGATCGACAGGATCGTCGCATCGCCTGCGGAACCTGGCTTCAGGCTGCCGAGTTCGGGACGCTTCAGCGCCATGGCGGCATTGACGGTCGAGGCCGCGATGACCCGGTCCAGCGGCATGCCCATGCACAGGAACTTGGAGAGCGTCGTGACCTGATCGAAGGCGGGACCTTCGATGCAGAGCGTATGAACATCGGAGGAAATGACGTCCGGCTCGAAGCCGCCGGCCAGCATGGCCCGCGTCGTCTTGAACGAGAACGATCCCTTGCCGTGGCCGATGTCGAAGATGACGCCCTTCTTGCGGGCGGCGATGACCTCGGGCTTGACCGCGCCCTGGGCGGTACAGGGGGCGTTGGGGAAGGGGCGGAAGGCATGGGTCAGGACATCGCCCGGGCGCAGGCGACCGATGACATGCTCATAGGAGGGCGGGGGATGATCGATATGGGCCATCAACGGCATGCCCACCTCGTTCGCGACCTGCAGCGCCATGTCGAGCGCCGCCTCGCCGTTGGTGCCGGATGAGTTCCGGCCCACCCTCACCTTGATGCCGACGATGAGGTCGCGGTTCTCGTCGGCGACGCGGGCGCAGTCCGACGGGTTCAGCATGTCGATCTCGCGGCTCTCGCCGACCATGACCTTCTTGTCGAAACCGTAGATGCCGGCATGGCTGACATGAAGATAGGCGAGGATCCGCACCTGGCTCTTCTCGATGACATGCTTGCGGAAGCCCATCCAGTTGCCAGGTCCCGCCGATCCGGTGTCGATCGCCGTGGTGACCCCCGACGTCCGGCAGAACTCTTCGGCATCGATCCCGAGCGAAGTCCCGCCCCAATAGACATGGGTGTGGAGGTCGATCAGGCCCGGCGTGACGATATAGCCCGAAACGTCGCGAATCTCAGTGCCCGGGCCGGGCTTCAGATCCTTGCCCACCGCGGCAACCTTGCCGCCGGTGAAGGCCACGTCGCGCACCCCGTCGATCTTCTGCGAGGGGTCGATCACGCGGCCGCCGCGCAGGATCAGGTCGAAAGTCATCGAAGGCTCCGCTTGCTGGAAAGGCCGGGCCGGTGCATTGCGCGGCCCTTGTCCGGCGCGCACATTGCGCGCCGGAGCGCGGCTTGCCAACAGCCGTGACATGAGCCTTGCGGAGACCTCCCATGCCGGCCCGTCACTGGGGTGACCTGAAGACCACCGATTTCGACCGCCTCGATCCGGCGACCACCGTCGCCGTGTTGCCGCTGGCGGCGATCGAGCAGCACGGGCCGCACCTGCCGGTCTCCACCGACACATCCATCATGCAGGGCATGATCGAGACCGCCTTTCCACTTGTCGGGGCAGCGGTCACCGCATTGTTCCTGCCCATCGAGGCGGTCGCCAAGTCCAACGAGCATCTCCACTCCAAGGGCACCCTGACCCTGTCGGCAGAGACGGTGCTGAAGAGCTGGATCGAGATCGGCGAGAGCGTGAAACGCGCCGGGATCGACAAGATCGTGCTGCTTACCTCGCACGGCGGCAATCTCGATCCGATGCGCGTGGTGGCGCGCGAGCTGCGCATCCGCTTCCGGCAGCTTGCGGTGGTCACGAGCTGGACCGCGTTCGGCCGTCCGCCGGGCCTCTACGGCGACCTCGACGTCAAGCACGGCATCCACGCCGGTGATGTCGAGACCTCGCTCATGCTGCATTTCCGTCCAGACCTGGTCGACATGGGGGCCGCCAAGCTGTTCGAGCCGGTCATGGTGTCGATGGAAAAGGAATTCACCTATCTCCGGCCGACCCTGAATCACGCCTTCGGCTGGATGGCCCAGGACATCAACCCTGATGGCGCGGCGGGTGACGCGACGCTCGCCAATGCCGGGAAGGGCAGGGCGACCGCGGCCTGGCAGGCGGCCGAATTCGTCAAGCTGCTCGACGACATGGCGCGCTTCGACATCGACCGGCTCTATACCCCGGCCTGACCGGCCGGGGTCCGATTGGCGAGGAGCGGTCGATCAGGAGAGCGAGCGCGAGGCGGTGCGCACCTTGGCGGTCGCCTCGTCGATTTCGCCGGACGACCTGGCGATCATGTTGATGCTGCTGGAGATGGCCTGGACGCCTTCGGCGGCCACGCGCATGTTAGACGACATCTCCGCGGTCACCGCACTCTGCTCCTCGACCGCCGTGGCGATGGCCGTTGAGATTTCGCTGATCCGCATGATGGTCGTGGAGATGTCGCCGATGGCGCTGACCGCACCCTCCGTGGACGCCTGGACCGAGGCGATCTGAGCGCCGATCTCTTCGGTGGCGCGCGAGGTCTGGGTGGCGAGGCTCTTGACCTCGGAAGCGACCACCGCAAAGCCCTTGCCGGCTTCACCCGCCCGTGCCGCCTCGATCGTCGCGTTGAGGGCGAGGAGGTTGGTCTGGGCGGCAATATTGTTGATCAGCTGCACCACGTCTCCGATGCGCGCCGCGGCGGAGGACAGGCCCGACACGATCTCGCCGGTCCGCGACGCCTGTTCGACGGCACCGCCGGAAATCTCCCGGGCACTGGTCACCTGTCGGCTGATCTCGCCGACGGAAGCGGCGAGCTCTTCGGCGCCTGCGGCCACCGCCTGGACATTGCCCGATGTCTGGATCGAGGCAGCGGCGACCTGGGTCGCCTCGTGCTTGGCGCGGGATACGGCTTCACCGATGCTGCCCAGATCCCCGTCGATCTGACGCTGCACATTGCCGCGGCGTTCCTGCTCCTTGACGATCGCCGTGATGTCGGTGGCGAACTTGACCACCTTGAACGGCTTGCCGTTCATGTCGAAGATCGGGTTATAGGTCGCCTGGATCCAGATCTCCCGGCCGCCTTTGGCGATGCGCTTGTATTGCGCTGCCTGGAACTCCCCGCGGGCCAGGGAGGCCCAGAAGGCTTTGTATTCGTTGGAATGCGCTTCCGCCGGCGCGACGAACAGCGAATGGTGCCGCCCGCGGATCTCGTCGAGGCCATAGCCGACGGCGCCGAGGAAGTTCTCGTTCGCGGTGATGATCTTTCCGTCGAGCTCGAACTCGATGACCGCCTGCGCCTTGTGGATGGCGGCGAGCTGTCCCTCGATGTCGGCGCTGCGGAGCTTCTGCTCGGTGACATCGGTTGCATATTTGGCGACCATGTAGACCCGGCCGCGGGAATCCATCACCGGATTGTAGGAGGCCTGGATCCAGACCTCCTTGCCGCCCTTGCCGATGCGCTTGTACTCGGCGACCTGGAACTTGCCGGCGCGCAGATTGTCCCAGAACTGACGATAGTCATGGCTGTCGCGCTCGTCGGCGGCAACGAACATCGAGTGGTGCTGTCCGCGGATCTCGTCGAGCCTATAGCCGACCGTCTTCAGGAAATTCTCATTGGCCGTGACGATCTTGCCGTTGGGTTCGAATTCGATCACCGCCTGCGAGCGGTCGATGGCCGCAAGCTTGGCGGCAGCGTCGTTACGGAACAGCATCATGACGTTTCCCGGTGGGTACTGGATTACTCAGACGCTATCCATCGACGGGGGCAATTAAACAAAATCTGAATCGATATGTCCGAATCGGGGTCTGCAATCTGACGTAACGGCAACCATCGGGTCGCGGACTGGGTATCGCGTTACCCTGTGGCGAAATGTGTAATGACTTTGCAGTATGAAGCTGTACAGAGGCTGTACAATGTGCGCAAAGATCGTGGCAGTCATGCAGAATAATGTGGCGCTTTTTTGCGGTTCCAAAGGCTGTCGGGGCACTCCATGAACAGGGCCATAGACATTTCGCGGCTGTCCCAACTCACCGGTGTCAATGTCTCGACCCTGCGCAGCTGGGAAACGCGGCACGCGCTGATCACGCCGTCCCGTTCGGTCGGCGGTCATCGGCTCTATTCGGCCGAGGATGTCGAGCGGCTGATGGTGATCAAGGAACTCGTCGCTGCCGGGCATCGACTCTCAGAACTGCGCGGCCTGACCACCGACCAGTTGAAGCAATTGCAGCCCTCGGTCTCCAACATTGCCTCCCTCGACCGGGACATGGTCCTCCGACTCGAACGGGCAATCGACGAGTGCGACGTGGATGCCTTCGGCATGCTCCTGCGCTTCGTTTTCGCGGCATCCCCTCCAGCCCTGGCCGTCGATGTCTATGGCCATGCGATCCGCTATATCGGCCAGCGCTGGCAGGAAGGCCGACTGGGGGTCGGCGGCGAGCACCGCCTGTCGGCCAAGGCGCGCGACATCCTCACCGCCGCCACCAGCGCCCTGGCGCCGGCGGCCCATCGCCGTCCGATCGCCTTCGCAACGCTCGGCGACGAGCGCCACGAGCTCGGCCTCCTGGCCGGCGCCTATCTCGCGGCATCGCTCGGCCATCGCATGATCTATTTCGGTGCGGGCATGCCGGCGCGAGCCCTTGCCGCTGACGTGGCCGAGGCCGAGGCTGCACTCCTCGTCATCAGTGCGGTGCACAGCGTCCCCGGCGGTTCCCTGCAGGAAGACCTGGTCTGGCTCGACCGCGGACTCTCCGAGGACATTCCCATCTGGATCGGCGCCCATGAGGCAACCATCGAGCATCTGGTCGTGCCGTCACGGATGGTCGTCGTGCGTGATTATGCGGAGTTTCGGCGGCGCCTGAGCATGACCTTCGAGTCCTGAGGCGGGCAGGCCGGCGTTCAGATCGACGTCGGCGGCTAGTGCGCCTTCGGGGTTCCCCTGGCGGGCCTAGTCGAGGAGGTCGTCGCCATCGACGCGGCGCAGGTCGAAGGAAAAGACCCGCGTCGCCGCGTCTCCGCGCAAGAAGCCGATGCCGAAAGCCTTCCACCGGACGTTGCGCACCTGGCCCGCCGAGAATGTCATGACGGAATGGCCGGCGAGCGCCTCGCTGGAGAGCAGCGCACCGCGGATGATCGCCTCAAGCTTGTCTGACAGGCTTTCGACCAGCGCGAGGACGTTCTGACGGATCACCATCCGCTTGTCCCGCACATTGATGCACTTCAGGAAGGCGGCGTTGCAGTTGAGGATCGTGCCGTCGCGGGCGAGGACGACCATGCAACTGGTGGATTCGGCGATGAGCGTATCGAGACTGGTTCGCAATGCGCCGACCATCGCCGCCTGGCGTCTTTCCTTCTCGCATTTGCGATAGAGACCCACCACCACCGGGTGTCCGGCCAGCCATTTCAGCACGCAGACCGACTCGATCTCGCTGCCGGCATGGTCGAGGTCGTCGAAACGGAAATGATCGGGCCCGGCACTGCCGGCATCAATCGCCTGTTTCAGATGGGCGCGGAACTTGGCGGCATCCTCGTCATGGGCCTGCTTCAGCAGATCCGTGAGGGTCGCCTTGATGACCACCGTCCGCTCGTTCGCATCGACGGTCTCCCAACGAACCCGCTCGGTCTTCAGGTCGATGGACCAGCTGTGAATGCCCAGACGGTTGAGCAGCTCGCTATGGCGCGGCGCTTCGGCCGGTTCGTCGGGCAATGGCGGCGGTGAGGCGTTTCCGGGACGTCCTAGGATGGCGGTCGGCGACAGAAGCAGGGACATGGCAAGACCCTCCCTTCGAACCGATCTTCGCAAAAATCCATAAAACAAACGAGAAAATAGAAGGAAAATGAGGGTGTAACGCGATGTCGACCAGCGGGTTAACGGCAACGCCGGATCCGGGTCAGGCACCCAGAGGTTTGACGTCCACCGCTACCGCGATGTCATGGTCACCGGCGGCGATGACCACGCCGCCATTTGGTGCGACGTCGACGAAATCGCGACCGATGGCCAGGACGATATGGTCCTCGCCGACGATCAGTCCGTTGGTCGGGTCGAGCCCCCACCATCCCAGTTCAGGTCCGCACCAGAGCGACACCCAGGCATGGGTCGCGTCCGCACCTTCGAGGCGCGGCTTGCCGGCGGGCGGAATGGTGCGCAGGAAGCCCGAGACATAGGCCGCAGGCAGGCCGAGCCCGCGCAGGCCCGAGATCATGATGTGGGTGAAGTCCTGGCAGACGCCGCGGCGCATGGCGAAGGCTTTGGCGGCCGGCGTCGAGGTGTCGGTGGCGCCCGGCGCATAGGTGAAGTCGTCGCGGATGCGTTTGGCCAGGTCGAAGGCGGCTTCGAGAACAGGACGGCCTGGTGGAAACGATGCACTGGCATAGGCGCGGATCATCGGGTCGCGCGGCACATAGGTCGAGGGGAACAGCGCGTGGACCGGCGACGACGGCGACATGTCGGCGCTGGCGAAAGCGGTCTCGCGCACCCGCTCCCATGGCGGGTCCATTCCGGGCAGCGGCCGGCTCGTCCCCGCCACGGTGATGTCCGCCCGCATCTCGATCGTCAGGGCCCGGTGCGGGTGGTCGAAATCGAGGAAGATACGGCGGTTTCCAAAGAAGTCGGTGTCGTCGCGGCGCATGGCCGGGCTCGGCGTGATGGTGATGTCGCAATGCGAGACGGTCTGGCCCGGTCGGTCGACCGGCACGATGCGCAGCACGTGCTGGGCGAACACCACCGGGCGGGCATAGCTGTAATCGGTGACCTGGCGGACCTGGTAGCGCATCAGAACAGATCACTGGCTGCGGCACCGACGGGATTCGCCCCGTCGCGATGCGTGAAATAGCGCTCGGAGACCTCGTCGGAGATCGCCATCAGCCGCTGCTCGATGGCGAGGATCTGGCGGCCGTCGAGCGTATGGGCATCGGCCGTCTGCAGGTCGACCCGCGTCCGGGCGATCAGCTTCTCCGGCACGTTCAGCCGACCGTCGGCGGCATGGTCGGGCAGGTGCGCCAGATGGTCGGCGATCCGCTCGACCTGGAAGGCGACGGAGCGGGGATTGTTGGGATCGAGCACGACGAGGTCCAGCACCGGCGCCCGCGCGGCGATCATCACGTAGCGGCGCCGGTAGGTGATCTGGCTGTCTGCCAGCGCCAGCAGCAGGTCGAGCCCTGCCGTCCCCGAACGCGCATCGCCGAAATTGCGTCCAAACCGGCAGATGGCCAGCGCCCGCTCGATCCGCTTGCCGATCTTCAGGAAGCGCCAGCCGATCAGCTGGTTCATGTTCTCCTGGGTGAGGCCTGAAAAGACCGCGGCGAGCCTGAGTCCGGTCTCGACCCGGTCGAGGGCGCCGGCTTCCATACGCTTGTCGCCTTCCGCCAGATGGACCATGTCGTTGATGGTCTTCCAGGCGTCGGGCGAGAACCGGTCGCGGATGACGGAGGCGGCATTGTGCGCCGCCCGCGCCAGCGACAGCAGCCCGCCCGGCGCGCGTCCATGCAGCACGGCCGCCGCGACGGCCTGCGGCTCGGTGAGCACGGTGTCCTTCGGCAGGGCCTCCCAGGTCACCAGCAGATCGACCAGGCGCTTGAGCATGTCCGGCCCTGTCGTCTCGCCGCTGCCGACCTGGTCGCCGAGCGCGCGCAGGAGGCGCAGCGTCCCCTCGGCCCGCTCCATGTAGCGGGCGAGCCAGAACAGGTTGTCCGCGGCGCGGCTGGGGAGGGACGAGGTCGAGCGCCTGAGCTCGATCTTGTCGGGCGTCGGCAGCAGCGTCGTTTCCGCCACCGGCCCCTCCGCCAGGACGCAGACATCGGCGGAGCGGCCGTCGCGCTGCATCGTCACAGCCCGGGCATCGACGCGGTCGCCGATGCGGCAGAAGCCGCCGGGCATCACCTCCCAGCCGTCACCGACCCGCGCCAGGAACAGGCGCAGGATGAACGGCCGCGGCTCCAGATAGCCGTCGTTCCAGACCGGCATGGTCGAGAGCTTGACGACCTCCTGGGCGACGAAGTCGGACCCGCGCAGGCGGATTTCCTCGGCCAGCCGCAGGCGGTGCTCCGGCGACAAGCTTGAGGCCAGGACCGCACCGTCGTCGAGGAGCCCGGGAATGGTCTGGGTGAAGGCCGGTGCGATCACGAAGGACTCAAGATCGGCGATGACGGCGCCGCGCTCCAGCGGCTGGCCGCACCACCAAGTCGCCACATGCGGGATGGCGAGATCGCGGCCGAGGCGCGCGCGGGCGACCGAGGGCAGGAAGGCGAGCAGGGATCGCGCCTCCAGCACCCCCGATCCCAGCGCATTGGCCAGGGTCACCTTGCCAGAGCGGATGGCGTGCACGAGGCCGGCGACGCCGAGCTGCGAGCGCGGATTGAGCTCCAGCGGATCGGCGAAATCGGCGTCGAGCCGGCGCCAGACCATTTCCAGCTTCTTCAGGCCCGAGACCGTGCGGACATAAAGCGTGTCGTCGCGCACGGTCAGATCGGCGCCTTCGGCCAGGAGGAAGCCGAGATAGCGGGCCAGGAAGGCATGTTCGAAATAGGTCTCGTTGAGCGGCCCTGGCGTCAGCACCGCGACGCGCGAATTCGTTGCGGCCGCATGCGAGGAGAATTCCGAACGCAGCGACTGGAAGAAGCCGGCGAGCCGCTCGACCGGCAGGTTGCGGTAGATTTCCGGGAGCGAGCGCGCCATGGCGAGCCGGTTCTGCAACGCATAGCCGGCACCCGATGGGGCCTGCGCCCGATCGCCTAGAACCCACCAGCGGCCGTCCGGCCCGCGGCCGACATCGACGGCATAGTAGAGCAGGTGGGAGCCACCACGCGGCGGGGTGCCGACCAGAGGTCGCAGGAAGTCCGGGGATCCGGCGATGGTCGCGCCGGGGACCAGTCCGTCGCGCACCAGATCGGCGGGACCGAACAGGTCCTTCAGGACAATTTCGAGCAGCTCCGCCCTCTCGCGCAGGCCTTCCGAGAGGGCTTTCCACTCGTCGGGGGCGATGACCAGCGGCAGATGGGCGAGCGGCCAGGCCCGCTCGCCGCTCTTCGGATCGTCATAGACGCGGTAATAGACGCCGGAATCGCGCATGTAGCGGTCTGCGCCCGAGAAACGCTTCTCGAGTTCCCGCGGCCCGAGATCGGCGAGGGTGGCCAGCACCGGCTTCCAGTGCTCGCGCGGTTCGCCCTTCTCATCGAGGATCTCGTCATAGACGCCGGGCACCGGCTGATAGCGCGCCAGCATCGCCAGGATGCGCTCGGCGCGGTGATCGGTCGTGCGTTGGCTCCGGAAGGTCATGGTGTCTCAATGCACCGGCGGACGGCGCAGGTCGAGGGTCGCGGGAAACTCTCCCGACCGCTCACCGCGCGGCGGATCGACCAGGCCCGGCGTATGGCCGTGATCCTGGAACCGGGCGCGACGGCGGGCCTCGGCCTCATAGGCATTGACCGGGAAGGTGTCGTAATTGCGCCCGCCGGGATGGGCGACGTGGTAGACGCAGCCTCCCATCGACCGGCGGCTCCAGACATCGACAATGTCGAAGGTCAGCGGCGCGTGGACCGGGATGGTCGGATGCAGTCCGGACGGCGGCTGCCAGGCCTTGTAGCGCACGCCGCCGACGAATTCGCCGCTGCGTCCCGTGGCTGTCAGCGGCACCGGTCGGCCGTTGCAGGTGACCGTGTGGCGTTCGGGCTGCAGGCCGACCAGCCGCACCTGCAGGCGCTCCACGGAGGAATCGACAAAGCGCACGGTGCCGCCGATCGCTCCTTCCTCGCCGAGCACGTGCCACGGCTCCAGCGCCTGCCGGATCTCCATGCGCACGCCCGCATGGTCGACCTGGCCAGCCAGCGGAAAGCGGAATTCGAACTGCGCCTCGAACCAGGCGGGGTCGAAAGCATAGCCGGCGCGGCCGAGATCGCCGAGCACGCCGAGAAAATCCTCCCAGACGAAATGCGGCAGCATGAACCGGTCGTGCAGCGCCGTGCCCCAGCGCACCAGCGGGCCGTCCTTCGGCTCCTTCCAGAACCAGGCGACGAGGGCGCGGATGAGCAACTGCTGGGCAAGGCTCATCCGCGGGTCGGGAGGCATTTCGAAGCCGCGGAACTCGACCAGGCCGAGGCGGCCCGACGGGCTGTCGGGCGAGAACAGCTTGTCGATACACAGCTCGGTCCGGTGGGTGTTGCCGGTGGAATCGACCAGGAGGTTGCGGAACAGCCGGTCGACCAGCCAGGGCGCGGGCGCATCGCCGGCGCCGGGCTTCGGCACCATGGCCATGGCGATCTCGAGCTCGTAGAGCCCGTCATGGCGCGCCTCGTCGACCCGCGGCGCCTGGCTCGTTGGTCCGATGAAAAGCCCGGAGAACAGGTAGGACAGCGAGGGGTGACGCTGCCAGTAGAGGACCAGGCTCTTGAGGAGATCAGGTCGCCGCAGGAAGGGGGAATCGGCCGGCCGCGCTCCGCCGACGACCACGTGGTTGCCGCCGCCGGTGCCGGTATGGCGGCCGTCGAGCATGAACTTTTCGGTTCCGAGGCGCGCCAGCCGCGCCTCCTCGTAGAGGCCTTGCGTGATCGCGACGCAGTCGCGCCATGAGGCCGCCGGGTGGACATTCACCTCGATCACGCCGGGATCGGGCGTCACCTTGATGACGTTGAGACGGGGATCCGTCGGCGGCGGATAGCCCTCGACATGCACGGTAAGGCCGAGCTCCTTGGCGGTGGCCTCGGTGGCGGTGAGGAGTTCGAGATAGTCTTCCAGCCGCTCGGTCGGCGGCATGAAGACGCAGAGCCGTCCGTCACGCGGCTCGACCGCCAGCGCGGTGCGGACCGAATTGTCTTCGGTCAGAACCTGTTCGACCTGCTCTGTCCGGTCCGCCTCGCGCTCGCGCTCGCCGGAGACGCGCTGGGCGATCCGCCCCTCGATCTCGTGGGGATCCGGCAGGTCGGTCGGTACGGTCCAGGGGTCGGCAGCGACCACATAGGGATATGAGGCCGGCGGCACATAGGGCAGGGAGGCGAGGGGAAGGCGGTAGCCGACCGGGCTGTCGCCGGGCACGAGGAACAGCTTCTCGCGCTTCAGCTTCCACTTCTCCGTCATCCAGTTGGATTTGGCCGGAGCGGCGTTCCAGCGCTGGATGGGCAGGACATAGCCCGATGGATGGGTCAGGCCGCGCGCGAAGACGCGCGCGATGCGGGCGCGGGCCTCCGCATCCTCGAGCTTGGAATCCAGCGCATCGACATTGACCGGAAGCTCGGCTTCCTTGATGACCCAGTGGGCCGGGTCTTCATAGGCGGGGAGCGCCGCCTCGCCGTCGAGGCCGAGTTTCTCGGCGATCCCTGCGGCGAGCGCCCCGGCGCCGTCGATCGTCGCCGGCGTTGCCGCCGCCTCGCGGGCGATCAGGCTTTCGTCGCGCCAGACCGGCTTGCCGTCGCGGCGCCAGTAGAGGGCAAAGGTCCAGCGCGGCAGACTTTCGCCGGGATACCACTTGCCCTGGCCGTAATGGAGGAAGCCGCCGGGGGCGAACGTGTCGCGCAGCCGCCGGATGAGGGCGTCGGCCCGTTCCCGCTTGGTCGGTCCGACGGCGGCGGTGTTCCACTCCTCACCCTCGTAATCGTCGATGGAGATGAACGTGGGCTCGCCGCCCATGGTGAGACGGACGTCACCGGCCGCGAGGTCTGCATCGACGCGATCGCCGAGGGCGTCGAGGCGCTGCCAGGCCTCGTCGGAAAAGGGCGCGGTAACGCGCGGGCGCTCGTCGATGCGGTCGACGCGCATGTCGAAGGCGAAGGACACCTCCGCCGGTTCGACGGCTCCGGAGATCGGTGCAGCCGAGCGGTAGTGCGGGGTCGCTGCCAGGGGGATATGGCCCTCGCCGCAGAGCAGGCCCGATGTCGGATCGAGGCCGATCCAGCCGGCGCCCGGAATATAGATCTCGGTCCAGGCATGGAGGTCGGTGAAATCCTTGTCCGTGCCCGCCGGTCCATCCAGCGCCTTGAGGTCCGGCTTCAGCTGGATGAGGTAGCCCGAGACGAAGCGGGCGGCGAGGCCGAGGCGCCGTGCCAGCTGCACAAGCAGCCAGGCCGAATCGCGGCAGGACCCGGAGGCGTTCTCCAGGGTCTCGTCGGGCGTCTGCACGCCAGGTTCCATCCTCACGATGTAGCGGATGTCCTGCTGCAGCTTCTGGTTGAGGGCAACCAGGAAGTCGATCGTCTGTTTCGGCCCGCGCGGAATGCCGGCGAGGTAGCGCTCGAACGGTGCCTCGGTGGGCTCGATGGCGAGATAGGGGGCCAGCTCCTCGGCGAGCGCCGGCGCATAGGCGAAGGGGAAGGTGTCGGCGTAGCTCTCGATGAAGAAGTCGAAGGGATTGACCACCGCCATGTCAGCGACCAGGTCGACCGTCACCGAGAACTCGGTCGTCTTCTCCGGAAAGACGAAGCGCGCCAGCCAGTTGCCGTGCGGGTCCTGCTGCCAGTTCACGAAATGCGGCTCGGGGAGCACCTTGAGGGAGTAGCTCGGGATGGTGGTGCGGCTGTGCGGTGCGGGGCGCAGGCGGATCACTTGCGGGCCCAGCATGACCGGGCGGTCGTAGAGGTAACGCGTGACGTGATGCAGCTTTGCGAGAATGGCCATGGCAATGATGGGTAAAGGGTGACGACCGGCCGGTCAAAGGCAGAGATGGGGACGCCCGGTTCACGCAAGCAAGGATTGCGCCGCCGTCCTCCCTCCGGGGGTCTTTCCAGCCCCGGCGAAGCGACCCATAAACCCAGCCGCTGGAGAACCATGATGCCGCTCACCATCCCGGACGCTTCCGACCATGCCGACCTCAGGGACGCCGTGCGCGACCTGTGCGGCCGCTATGACGATGCCTATTGGCGCGGGATCGACGAGGAACGCGGCTATCCCGAGGCCTTTACCGAGGAACTGACGCGCGCCGGGTGGCTCGCCGCCCTCATCCCGACCGAATATGGCGGTTCGGGCCTCGGACTGACGGAAGCCTCCATCATCATGGAGGAGATCAACCGGTCCGGTGGCAATTCCGGTGCCGTCCACGGTCAGATGTACAACATGGGCACGATCCTGCGCGGCGGTTCCGACGCGCAGAAGGCGCGCTATCTGCCCAGGATCGCCGCGGGCGAACTGCGCCTGCAGAGCATGGCCGTGACCGAGCCGACGACCGGCACGGACACGACGAAGCTGAAGACGACTGCGGTGCGCAAGGGCGACCGCTATGTCGTCAACGGCCAGAAGGTCTGGACCAGCCGGGTCCAGCATTCCGATCTCATGGTGCTGCTCGCCCGCACGACCCCGATCGATCAGGTTCGCAAGAAGTCGGACGGCCTCTCGGTCTTCCTCGTCGACCTGCGCGAGGCGATCGGGCGCGGCATGACGGTCCGCCCCATCCGCAACATGGTCAACCATGAGACCAACGAGGTCTTCTTCGACGATCTCGAGATCCCGGCCGAGAACCTCATCGGCGAGGAGGGCAGGGGCTTCAAGACGATCCTCTCCGGCCTCAATGCCGAGCGCACACTGATCGCCGCCGAATGTATCGGCGACGGCTACTGGTTCATCGACCGTGCCCGCAAATACGGCTCCGAGCGCATCGTCTTCGACCGCCCGATCGCCCAGAACCAGGGCGTCCAGTTCCCGATCGCCCGTGCCTATGTGAACATCCGCGCCGCCGATCTCATGCGCTTCCAGGCCGCCGCGCTCTGCGATGCCGGCCAGGACTTCGGCGCCGAGGCGAACATGGCCAAGCTGCTGGCGGCCGACGCCTCCTTCGAGGCGGCCAATGCCTGTATCCAGACCCATGGCGGTTTCGGCTTCGCGGCGGACTACGACATCGAGCGCAAGTTCCGCGAGACTCGCCTCTATCAGGTGGCGCCGATCTCCACCAACCTGATCCTCGCCTATGTCGGCGAGCATGTGCTCGGTATGCCACGGTCATACTAGCCCTGCGCCGAAATGCGCGCGCGGCCACCCGTGGGGCCTTGACGCGACAGCTGTTTTCCGGCCTTCGATGGGTGCACACCCTGGCCGGGGACAACCGTGCAGCTTTACCTTCCGATCGCCGAATTGCCCGTCAACATGCTCCTCATCCTGGGCATGGGGCTGGCGATCGGGTTCATCTCCGGCATGTTCGGCGTCGGCGGCGGTTTCCTGCTGACGCCGCTGCTCATCTTCATCGGCATTCCCCCGGCCATCGCGGTCGCCAGCGTCTCCGGCCAGATCGCCGCCTCGTCCCTGTCGGGCACCCTGAGCTATTGGCGCAAGAATGCGGTGGATCCGAAACTGGTCGGGGTGCTGCTGATCGGCAGCGTCTTCGGCACGGCCGGCGGTGTCGCCGCCTTCTCGTTGCTGCGGCGCGAGGGGCAACTCGATCTCTTCATCGCCCTGTCCTATGTCACGCTGCTCGGCGGCATCGGCATGCTGATGGTGGTCGAGAGCCTGCGGGCCATCGCCCGGTCGCGTTCGGGAGAGCCGCCGAAGCTGCCGCCGGCCCGTGACCGCAGGGTCGGCACCGGGCTACCCTTCGTCATGCATTTTCCGCGCTCGCGCATCACCGTCTCGGCGATCCCGGTCGTCGCCATCGGGCTCGGGATCGGCTTCCTCGGCTCGATCATGGGGATCGGCGGCGGCTTCCTGCTCGTGCCCGCGCTGGTCTATCTCCTGCGCGTCTCGACGGCGGTGGTGATCGGCACGTCGAGCCTGCAGACGCTGGTGACCATGCTGATGGCGGTTGTCTTCCACGCCGCCACCAATGCCTCCGTCGATGTCGTCCTCGCCCTGCTGCTGATGATCGGCGGCGTCGTCGGCGCCCAGTTCGGCGCCCGCACCTCGCTGTCGATGAAGGGCGAGGAACTGCGCCTGCTGCTCGGCCTCGTCGTGCTCGCCGTCGGCATGCGCTTCCTCATCGATCTCGTCGTGCGGCCCGACGACCCCTTCTCCAACACCGTCCTCGAATGGGTGGTGCGGGTATGAGCCGCGTCCTCATCGTCATCGCGGCCCTGCTCGCCGTCACGCCCGCCCGGGCCGAGACGATGGTGACTTCATTGTCCACCCACCGGCTGCAGATCACGTCCAATTTCGTCGGGTCGGAGATCGTCCTGTTCGGCTCGATCGAGCGCGATGCGCAGACCATCTCCCGCCCCGGCGGCTATGACATGGCGGTGGTCGTCCGCGGTCCCCGCGCGCTGATGGTCACGCGCCAGAAGACGCGCGTCTTCGGCATCTGGGTGAACACCGACTCCCGCCAGTTCGTCGAGATGCCGTCCTTCTATGCGCTGCTGTCGAACAAGCCGGCGGCGGACCTGGCCGACCTCGAATTGCGGGCGCGCCAGCAGATCGGTGTCGACTCGATCACCGCCATCACCCCGCGGCTCGGGCCCGATCCCGTCGCGACACCGGCCTTCCGCGATGCCCTGCTGCGGATCAACCGCGCCAAGGGTCTCTATCGCGAGAACCCGACCGGCGTGACCTTTCTCACCCCCAACCTGTTCCGTGCCAACATTCCCGTTGTGCCCAACACGCCGGTCGGATCTTTCGAGGTCGACATCTTTCTGATGTCGGGCGGGGTTATCCTCGCCCGCGAGAGTACGAATTTCGAGGTGACAAAGACCGGATTCGAGGCCTTCGTCGCCAATGCGGCCCGCGATCACGGGATTCTCTACGGCCTCGCCGCCGCCATGCTCGCCCTGTTCACGGGCTGGGCGGCGAGCGTCGTGTTCCGGCGCGATTGAGATGGCCCCCGCGATCGTGGTCTCGCCGTCGGCAGGGTCAAGGCAGGACTGACACGTGGGTGATGAAATCGACGCCGGGTGGAACGAGGGGTGGGTCGGCACCCTGTTCCTCTATGGGTCCGGAGCCCTTCTCGCGATGGTCCTCGGTGGCTGGGGAGACCTCGCCTGGCCCCTCGCCGCCGGCGGCGGGCTCGCTCTCGTAGGGGCAGGTACGCTCATGCGCCGCCGCCCGCGCGCGCGCGCGCCCCTGGAGGACGAGGTCATGGCCCGCCGTGCCGCAAGGCTGACGGACCTGACGGTCGAGGGCCTCATGGCGGCGCTGCCCGTTCCGGCCATCCTTCTTGATCCGAAACTCGCTGTGCGCACCCACAATGCCCGCGCCGCCGCGCTGCTGCCTGGCCTCAGACGCGGCGAGCCTTTGACCCTGTCGCTCCGGGCACCCGAGGTGGTCGAGGTCGTGCGCCGGGCCCTCGCCAGCAACAGTGCCCAGGTCATCGATTACGCCGAACGGGTGCCCGTCGCGCGCTGGTTCAGCGTCGAGGCGACGCCGGTCGCCGTCACGCCGGAGGCACGGGATGGCGGCCGGCCCGACTTCATCCTCCTGTCGCTGCGCGATCTCACCGAGGAACGCCGGCTGGAACAGTTGCGCGCCGACTTCGTCGCCAATGCCAGCCACGAATTGCGCACGCCGCTCGCGTCCGTCGTCGGCTTCATCGAGACCATCCAGGGCCCCGCCCGCAACGATCCCGATGCCCGAGAGCGCTTTCTCGGCATCATGCTGGCCCAGGCGCGCCGCATGTCGCGGTTGATCGACGACCTGCTTTCGCTGTCGCGCATCGAGCTCAACGAACATGTGCAGCCCGTCACGGTGGTCGACCTCGTGCAACTCCTGCGCCATGTGCGCGATACGCTGGGGCCCTATGCGAAGGCCCAGGGCGTGGTGGTGGAGATCTTGGCCGGAGAGGCGACCCTGCCGGTCAAGGGCGATCAGGACGAACTCATCCGCCTCTTCGAGAACCTGGTGCAGAACGCCATCAAATATGGTGCCGACGGGGGACGCGTCGACATCACCCTCGGCCGCGAGAGCCGGGACGGCCGCGGCGCCGAGGCCGTGGTGAGTGTGCGCGACCACGGCCCGGGTATCCCAGCCGAGCACCTGCCGCGCCTGACCGAGCGATTCTATCGTGTCGATGTCGCCTCGAGCCGCGAGAAGGGCGGCACCGGCCTCGGCCTCGCCCTGGTCAAGCATATCCTCAACCGTCACCGCGGCCGGCTCGCTGTCGAGAGCGTTCAGGGCGAAGGAGCGACCTTCACCGTGCGGATTGACGCCGCCGACCGTGGCGAGGATGCCGACACGTCCGTCCCGCACGCTTCGTGACGACCCGGCGCCCCGGGGTTGCGGGCGGCGTTTGCCGCCATTCTGTCGCAACATCGACAACATGTTGAAACATCGACGTAATCAATGTCATTGATGCGTCACCTGACGGGCATAGAACCGTCGCGGCGCAGGGCTATTCAACAAGTTCCCCCTTCGCCCTCTCGCAGGAGCCTGCCATGACCGAACATACCGTGAGCGCTTACGAGAACGAGCTCAAGGGCTTGGCGCAGCGCGTGGCCGAGATGGGCGGGCTGACCGAGAAGCAGATTGTCGGCTGCATCGACGCCCTCATTCGCAGCGACCTCGAACTCGCCCGCCAGGTGCGCTCGGTCGATCCGCAGATCGATGCCCTGCAGCGCGAGATCGAGGAGGTCGGCATCCTCATCATCGCCAAGCGACAGCCGATGGCCATCGACCTGCGCGAGATCGTCGGCGCCCTGCGCATCGCCTCCGACCTCGAGCGGATCGCTGACCTTGCCAAGAACATCGCCAAGCGCGTCACTGCCATGAACGGCTCGGTGCCGCTGGCAAAGGTGACCGGTGGTTTCGACGCCATGGCGCGCCTCGCCTTGGAACGCGTCAAGCAGGTGCTCGACGCCTATGCCCAGCGTGACGTGGCGGCGGCACTCGATGTCTGGAAGGCCGACGGCGACATCGACGCGCTCTACAACTCGCTGTTCCGCGAACTCCTGACCTACATGCTCGAAGATCCGCGCAATATCGGCTCCTGTACCCACCTCCTGTTCTGCGCGAAGAACCTCGAGAGGATCGGCGATCACGCCACCAATATCGCCGAGACGATCCACTACATGGTCAAGGGTGTCACCCTGGCCGACGAGCGTCCGAAGCTCGACACCACGACGATGGCAACGGTCGGCCTCTGACCGCAGCACCGGGCACGACAGGGATATTTCCATGACCGCACGCATTCTGGTGGTCGAGGACGAGGAACCGATCACGGTTCTTCTGCGCTACAATCTCGAGGCGGAGGGCTACCAGGTCGAGGTCGTCGGCCGCGGCGACGAGGCCGAGGTCCGGCTCCGCGAGGCGGTTCCCGACCTCGTTCTGCTCGACTGGATGCTGCCCGGCCTGTCCGGGATCGAATTGTGCCGCCGCATCCGGCTGCGCCCCGAGACCGAGCGCCTGCCGGTCATCATGCTCACCGCCCGCGGCGAAGAGGGTGAGCGGGTGAGGGGGCTCGCCATCGGCGCCGACGACTATGTGGTGAAACCCTTCTCCGTGCCGGAACTGCTGGCGCGGGTCCGGGCCCTTTTGCGCCGGGCCAAGCCCGAACATCTCTCGAGCCTGCTGAAGTCCGGCGATATCGAACTGGACCGCGAGACCCGACGGGTCCACCGCGCCGGCCGCGAGATCAATTTAGGGCCGACCGAGTTCCGGCTGCTCGAATTCCTCATGCAGTCGCCGGGCCGCGTCTACACCCGCGAACAGCTGCTGGATGGCGTCTGGGGCCGGGACGTCTATATCGACGAGCGCACGGTGGACGTCCATATCGGGCGGCTGCGCAAGGCGGTGAAGCGCGGCCGGGAGGTCGATCCGATCCGCACCGTGCGCGGTTCCGGCTATTCCTTCAACGAGCGGTTCGGCGGCGCCGCGGCCTGATCCGCGTCACGCCTCGAGGCTTTCCTTCAGCATTTCAAGTTCCAGCCAGCGGTCCTCGGCGGCGGAGAGGTCGCCCTGCGCCTTGGTCATTGCGGCACTCGCCTTGTCGAAGGCCGAGCGGTCGCGGGCATAGAGGGCGGGATCGGCGAGGATCGCCTGCAGCTTGGCGATGTCGCGCTGCAGCGCCTCCATCCGCGCGGGCAGCGTGTCGAGGTCATGCTTGTCCTTGAACGACATTTTCCGGCGCGCGGGCTCGGCCTGCGGTTCCGGCCTGGCGGCTGCCGGTGACGTCGCCTCGCCCTTCGCGGCCTTCTGGACGACGCGCGCCGCGATACCCGCACCGCGCTGGTTCAGCATGTCGGAATAGCCGCCGGCATATTCCACCCAGCGCCCGTCGCCCTCGCTGACCAGCACCGATGTGCAGACGCGGTCGAGGAAGTCGCGGTCATGCGAGACCAGAATGACCGTTCCGGGAAAATCCGTGAGCATTTCCTGCAGCAGGTCGAGCGTCTCCAGGTCGAGATCGTTGGTTGGCTCGTCCAGCACCAGGACATTGGCGGGCGAGGCGAGGGCGCGCGCCAGCAGGAGACGGCCCCGTTCGCCGCCCGACAGCACGCCGACCGGCGTCCCCTTCTGCTCGGGCGAGAAAAGGAAATCCTTCATGTAGCCAATGACATGGCGGTTCTCACCGTTGATGGTGACATAGTCGCCGCGCCCGCGCGTCAGGGCCTCCGTCAGCGGCATGGCTGGATCGAGGTCCTCGCGCTTCTGGTCCAGCGTCGCCATGGCGAGGTTGGTGCCGAGGGCGATCGTGCCGGAATCAGGCGCCAGCGTCCCCGTCAGCAATTGCACCAGCGTCGTCTTTCCCGCCCCGTTAGGGCCGACGATGCCCAGCCGGTCGCCGCGCAGGATCCGGATCGTCAGATCGTCGACGATCGTCCGGTCGCCGTAATGCTTGGAGATGCCCCGGGCCTCGACGACGCGCTTGCCCGAGACTTCCGCCTCGCTCACGGTCATCGACACGGTGCCGACGGCCTTGCGGTGCTCGCGGAAATCCTTGCGCAGGGCTTGCAGGTTGCCGAGGCGGCGGACATTGCGCTTGCGCCGCGCCGAGACGCCGTAGCGCAGCCAATGTTCCTCGCGGGCAATCTGGCGGTCGAGCTTGTGCTGGTCCTTCTCCTCCTGCTCCAGCACCTCGTCACGCCAGGCCTCGAAATGCGCGAAGCCCTTGTCGAGCCGCCGCGTTGTGCCGCGGTCGAGCCAGATCGTCGCGCGCGACAGCGTCTCAAGGAAGCGGCGGTCGTGGCTGATCATGACGATGGCGCAGGTCAGGCGCTTCAGCGTCTTCTCCAGCCATTCGATGGCGGGCAGGTCGAGGTGGTTGGTCGGCTCGTCGAGAATCAGGATGTCGGGTTCGGGTGCGATGGCATGGGCCAGGGCCGCGCGCTTGGCCTCGCCGCCGGACAGCGCCGTCGTGCCCTCCTCGCCGGTCAGGCCGAGGTCCTCCAGCAGCATGCGCGCGCGATAGGGGTCGTCGCTCGGCCCGAGCCCGCTCTCCACATAGGCGAGCGTCGTCGGAAAGGCGGAGAGATCGGGTTCCTGCAGCAGGTAGCGGATGGTGGCGCCTGGCTGGGCGAACCGGCTGCCGCCATCCGCCTCGATCAGGCCGGCGGCGATCTTCAGAAGCGTCGACTTGCCCGAGCCGTTGCGGCCGACCAGGGCGAGCCGGTCGCCAGCCTCGACGGAAAGGTTGGCCGCTGTCAGGAGCGGCGTGCCGCCGAAGGTGAGGGCGATGTCTTGAAGTTGCAGGAGCGGAGGAGCCATGGCCCGCCGTCTAGCATCCTTGGACGACCTGTGCACGCTGGGACCTGACGATTCTGCCGCCGGGGCCCCTCATGCGCATGCTGGTGATCTACTGCCATCCCTGTCCCGAGAGCTTCACCGCCGCCCTGCGCGACCGTGCGCTGGCCGCCCTCGCGGCCGCAGGTCACGAGACCCGGCTGATCGATCTCTATGCCGACGGTTTCGATCCTGTCATGGGCCCTGATGAAAGGCGCGCCTATCACACTGCCGGCGCCAACGAGGCGCCCGTCGCCGCCCATCTCGAGGCCCTGCGCTGGGCCGAGGGGCTGCTCTTCGTCTATCCGACCTGGTGGTATGGCCTGCCGGCCATGCTCAAGGGCTGGCTCGACCGTGTCTGGATTCCGCATGCGACCTTCACCATGCCCGAAGCCGGCAAGCCGATCGGCCGCGTTCTCACGCAGATCCGCTTCATCGGTGCCGTCTCGACCCTCGGATCGCCCTGGTGGTGGTGGCGCCTGGTCATGTCCGAGCCCGGCCGCCGGACGCTTCTCCGCGGTCTGCGGCCTCTCGTCGCCCCGCGCTGCGGGACGCTCTGGCTGGCGCTGCACGGCATCGACGGGGCCACCGCCGATCAGCGGATGGCCTTCATGGAGAAGGTCGAGAAACGGCTCGCGGTGCTCCGCTGAGCCTCAGTCGAACAGGCTCGACACGCTTTCCTCGCTCGCCGTGCGGGCGATGGCCTCGCCGATCAGGCTGGCGATGGAGAGGGTGCGGATGTTGCGCGCGACCCGGACCGCTTCCGTCGGCTGGATGGAATCGGTGATCACCAGTTCCTTCAGCTTCGAGGCGGTGATGCGGGCGACCGCCCCGCCCGACAGCACACCGTGGGTGATATAGGCCGAGACGTCCTTGGCGCCGCGCGCCAGCAGCGCCTCGGCGGCATTCACCAGCGTGCCGCCGGAATCGACAATGTCGTCGACGAGGATGCAGCTCTTGCCCTCGACGTCACCGATGACATTCATCACCTCGCTCTCGCCCGGCCGCTCGCGGCGCTTGTCAACGATGGCGAGGAGGGCGTCGATGCGCTTGGCGAGCGCGCGCGCACGCACGACGCCGCCGACATCCGGCGAAACGACCATCACGTCCTGGATGCTGCGGGTGTCGCGGATGTCCTTGGCCAGCAGCGGCGCGGCGAAGAGATTGTCGGTCGGGATGTCGAAGAAGCCCTGGATCTGCCCGGCATGCAGGTCGAGCGTCATGACCCGGTCGGCGCCCGAGCGGGTGATCAGGTTGGCGACAAGCTTGGCGGAGATCGGCGTGCGCGAGCCGGACCGGCGGTCCTGCCGCGCATAGCCGAAATAGGGGATCACTGCCGTGATGCGCTTGGCCGAGGAGCGGCGCAGCGCGTCGCAGATGATCAGCAGCTCCATAAGGTGGTCGTTGGTCGGATAGGACGTCGACTGGACGACATAGACGTCCTCGCCGCGCACGTTCTCCTGGATCTCGACGAAGATCTCCATATCCGCGAAGCGGCGGACCGAGGCCTTGGCCGGGGGCGTGTTGAGATAGGCCCCGATCGCATCTGCGAGCGGCCGATTGGAATTGCCGGAAACGATCTTGATCCCGGGTTTTCGCGACATGAGGCAGCTCTCGGGGCAGCGACGAAGGCGCCCTCATAGCAACCGATCTACCGCGCCACAATGCCGCGTGACCCTCGCGCACGTGGCCATCAACAGGGTGTGACGCCGGGGTGACGCGAAAAAGGCCAATCCGTGCCGCCTTGCGATACGGTGGCCGTCAGGACGCCAGCGCGATCCCGGCGATATGCCGCCCGTAATCCGGCTCCTTGCGATGCGTCGTCCGCCGGTAGGAGTAGAAGCGCGCTTCGTCCGCATAGGTGTCGAGGCCAAGATCGTCGACGGCGCTGATCCCGGCCGCCGTCAACCTGGCGGCGATGAAACCCGGCAGGTCGAACTGGGCATGGCCCGGCCGGCCCAGGGTGAAAAACCGGGCATAGGTCTCGTCCGCGCCGCGGAACTGGTCGACGAAGCCCTGGGACACCTCGTAGCTCGGCTGACGGATCAGAGGGCCGATGGCCACGCTGATGCGGGAGCGGTGGGCGCCGAGCCCTTCCATCGCCGCGATGGTAGCCTCAAGGACCCCGCCGATGGCCCCCTTCCAGCCGGCATGGGCGGCGCCGACCACGCCCGCGGCGGCATCGGCGAAGAGCACTGGTCCGCAATCGGCGGCAGCGACGCCGCAGGCGATGCCGGGCACCCGCGTCACCACCGCATCGGCTTTGGGCCGGTCGCCGCCGTCATGGGGCCTGTCCGCAATGATGACGTCGGGCGAATGGATCTGGAAACAGGAGATCAGGGCATTGTCGGCGACGCCCAGCGCTGCGGCCATGCGGCGGCGGTTCTCGCGCACCCGATCCCCGTCGTCGCCCGAGCCGAGCCCGGCATTGAGCGAGGCGTAGAGCCCCTCCGACACGCCACCCTCGCGGGTGAAGAAGGCATGGCGGATGCCGGGCAGGGCGGCGAGGGCGGGCGAGGTCACGAACATCGCCGAAGCGAAATCTGCTTCGCGTCCCGCTGTCAATCGGCGGGACTCAGCCGGCCTCGTCCATCGTCAGTGCATGTTTCCAGTAGCCGACCGCCAGGCACCGCGCCCTATCCAGGCCCTTCTCCTCGCGCCAGTAGCTGCGGATGCGGCGCGCGACGGCCTCTTCGGCTCCGAGCCAGCAGAACACGTCGCCATGTTGCGGCAGCGACACCGCCATGACCGCATCGGCCAGGATGTCATTGCGTCCCGGCTCCCGACCACGGCGGAACAGCCAGAGCAGCGTGATGCCGGCGGGATGGACGAGGTTCTGCACCTCGCGCTCGTCCTCCACCTCGATGAGCACCTGTCCGGCCGTGTCCTGCGGCAGGCGGGCCAGGATTCGTGCCATGGCGGGAATGGCGGTCTCGTCGCCGGCAAGCAGCATATGGGTCGCCGGGCGGACCTCGCGGCCGCCGGGCCCCATGAGACCGATCACCGCCCCCGGTCGCGCCCCGGCCGCCCAGCCCGAGGCAACGCCCGGCGCGGCATGCAACACGAAGTCGATGTCCATCTCGCCCGCCGCCACGTCGATGCGACGGATGGTGTAGACGCGCTGTACCGGCCGACGCTCCTCAGCCGGCCAGAGCGGCCGGCCGTTCTTCCCCGGCTTCGGCCATTCTGGCGGATGCACGCCATCCGGTGGAAAGAGCAGGCGGACATGCAGGCTGTCGCCTTCGAAGCGCGACAGGTCCGGACCGGTCAGGGTGATCCGACGCACATGCGGGGTCACCTCCGCGACGCGCCGTACGGTCATCTCGCGAAGGCTTGGCAACTCCGTGAGGTCGCAACCGTCGCCGCTCCAGACGACCTCTGGCTTTTCCGCGGCGGCCGCCTCCTCGATCTGCGCGCTGAGCAGGAACTTCAGCACTGACAGACCCTGCTCGGTCGGTGATTCCAGGCGGATATGGAGCCGATCGGCCGCGGCCTCCAGCGTCCCCGTGCCGAGGCCGTCGACCAGGGCAACACGTCCGCGACCCGCCTCGGCATGGGCGTCGAGGTCCGACTTCGCCAGCTTGGCGCAGACCGCTGCGACATAGGCGAGGCCTGCTGTCGTGGGAATGGTGGCTTCAGCCTTCAACATCGTCATCGTCCAACCTGTGAGCGCGATCAGGGCGGCTGGCTGGCGGAGCAGGATGCTGGCGGGCTGGCGCGAGCCTCGAGACGAGGCAAGCACCTTGTAGATAAGTTGATTATTCCAGTCAACAATCAAGCGGGTGACGGAAGGGCCCTCAAAAGCCCGTCGGACGAAGCGAGGGTCGCCGCCTTGAACAGCGACCCCATGCCGGCAGGGGCGGGATCGACCAGCCGCTCGACGCCTGCCCGCAGGGTCTCGAATGCGTCCGGGCGGCTTTGCGCCAGCCGCTCGGCTCTCTCTCGCAGCCCGAGCCCGAAGAGCAGGGCGCGCTGGCTCTTCGGCGCGCCGGCGCACAGGCCCGAGGCAACGGCGGCTGCCGCGAAAGCCTCGAAATCGACGTGGGCGGTGATGTCCGCCTCTCCCGGCGCGGCCAGGGGATCGGTGAAGCGATGGGCCTGCACCGCCTGCAGCGTCTCGCCATGGGCCGATGCGACATGGCCGTAATCGATGAAGAGGCCCGCGAGAGGGGCACGCCTGGCGGCGAGGCTCGCCGCGAGGTGATGGAAGGCCGGACAGATCTCGACGACCGCTCCTGGCTCTCCCTGGCGGAGCGCGGCGGGGATGAGCGCTTGCGGCACGGGATCGCGGGCAAGACCGAAGGCGAGCGCTCCGTCGACGAGCCCGACCACACGCTCGCGCCATCCCGTTGCCGTCATGACGAACTGCCGGATCGGCAAGGCGTCGAGGAACTCGTTGGCGACGAGAATGCCGGGCCCGGGCGGGACGGTCGAGAGGTCCCGATGCCAGGTCATGGGCACATTGGCGGCCGCCAGCACGTCCCGCTGCCGCGCCGCGAGCCGATCCGAGGTCTCGACCATATGAACCGCCAGCGCGGTACGAAAGGTCGGCAGCGCCTCGGCCGCCCGCAGCAGGTCTGCCATCAGCGTGCCGCGCCCCGGTCCGAATTCGACCAGGGCGACAGCCTGCGGCCGGCCCATGGCCTCCCAGGCGCTGGCCGCCCAGATACCCATCAACTCGCCGAAGATCTGGGACATCTCCGGCGCCGTGACGAAATCGCCCGCCGGACCGAACGGGTCGCGCGTCATGTAATAGCCGTGGCGCGGGTGACCGAGCGCCAGCGCCATGAAACGGTCGACGGGCAGGGGCCCTTCACTGGCGATGAGCGCCTTCAGCTCCGCCGCCAGCGGCGTCATGCCGGCTGGCGCCGCGATCTGAGCACCAGCCAGAGGCCAACGGCGATCAGCGGCACCGACAGCAGCTGGCCCATGGTGGCGCCGGCGAAGAGGAAGCCGAGTTGCGGATCGGGCTGGCGGAACAGCTCGCCGAAGGACCGCGCGAGGCCGTAGCCGATGCCGAAACAGCCGGCGAGCAGGCCCGGCCGCTTCAGGCCGCCGGAGCGCGCGATGAGGAGCAGCACCGCGAAGAGCAGCAGGCCCTCGGTCAGCGCCTGGTAGATCTGGCTGGGATGGCGCGGCTCCGGTCCGGCGCCGGGAAAGATGATGCCCCAGGGAACGTCGGTGACGCGGCCCCAGAGCTCCGGCTTGATGAAATTGGCGAGCCGGCCGAGCGCGATGCCGATCGGCGCGACGATGGCGGCGAGGTCGATCAGCGGCAGGAGGGGCAGGGAATTGCGCCGCGCGAAGATGAGGAGGCCGACGACAGCCCCGACGATGCCGCCATGGAAGGCCATGCCGCCCTCCCAGACCGCCAGGATCGCCGCCGGGTTGGCGAGGTAATAATCGAGATTGTAGACGAAGACGAAGGCGAGGCGGCCACCGAGAATGCCGGCGAGGGCCGCCCAGACGATGGCGTCGTCGATGACGGCGGGGGCAAAGGGTGCCCTGCCTGCGGGCCAGAGGCGATCTGTCGCGACGAGCCTCTTGGCCAGCCACCAGCCGAACAGGAAGCCGCCGATATAGGCCAGCGCGTACCAGCGGATTGCCAGTGGTCCGACGGCGATCAGAACCGGGTCGATGACGGGAAAGGGCAGGGCGAGGAGAGCCATGGCCGGGGTTTGCCCGCGCCGGCCGGGAAGGTCAAGCAGCCCCCGCCGGCTCTTGCGCTGCGGCCGCGCCGACCCCATACCCTCAGCAACAGCGGAGAGATCCCATGACCCAGACCAGCGACCGCATCGCCGACGAGTTCGCCAAGTTCATGACCGACGCCGCGGGCTTCGCCCAGGGCATGAAGCGTGAGGCCGACACTTTCGTGAAGACCCAGGCCGAGCGGCTGCTGCGCGACATGGACCTGCCCAGCCGCGAAGAATTCGAGGCCGTGCGCGACATGGCGGTCAAGGCCCGCGAGGAGAACGAGGCGCTGAAGGCCCGCATTGAAGCACTGGAAGCCCGGCTGTCCGCTGGGTGATCCCCAGCGGAACGCCCTGCAGCCAGCAACCGCGTCAGGTGGCGGGTCCCGAAGAACCTAGGTCGGGATCGTGGAGAGCCGGACTCCGGAAGCGGCGGCGACAGTGCATCAGCCCGGCCAGCGCTGCGCCTTGGAGACGAGGAAGTCGCGGAACACCTGCACGCGGGCGACCGACTTCAGCTCCTCGGGATAGACGAACCAGGCGTCGAGAACCGGCATTTCCTCGTCGTCGAGGATCTGCACCAGGCCCGAGCCGTCGCGGATGAGATAATCGGGCAGCACCGCGATGCCGATGCCGTTCTCCACCGCCGCCACCAGCCCCGAAATATTGTTGATCGTCATGGCGAAGGAGCGCGGGACCATGCCGTTGCGGCCCGCCGTCGACAGCCAGGTAACGTTCTGCATGTAATTGGGCGCGCGCCCGCCGAAGGCGAGGAGGCGGTGGCCGTCGAGTTCGTTGGCGTTCTTCGGCGATCCGTGGCGCTTCAGATAGTCGGACGAGGCGAAGGCGTGGAACTTGATCTGGAACAGCTTGCGCTGGATCAGGTCCGGCTGAACCGGTTGGCGCACGCGGATGCCGACATCGGCCTCGCGCATCGACAGGTCGAGCTCCTCGTCGGTGAGGATCATCTTGATCTGGATGTCGGGATAGAGGTCGAGGAACTCGCCGAGGCGCGGCGCCAGCCAGGCGGTGCCGAGGCCTACGGTGGTCGTCACCTTCAGCTCGCCGTTGGGACGCTCCTTCGAATCCGTCAGCTTGATCTTGGCGCTCTCGAGCTTCATCAGCACGTCTTGAGCCGTGTGGTAGAGCAATTCGCCCTGTTCGGTCAGCACAAGGCCGCGGGCATGGCGGTGGAACAGCGGAACCTTGAGGTCCTGCTCCAGCGACGATACCTGGCGGGATACGGCCGACTGCGACAGCCCCAGCGTATCGGCCGCATGGGTAAAGCTGCCCGCTGCCGCAGCGGCGTGGAAAATCCTCAGCTTGTCCCAGTCCATCGAAGTCTCCCGGAGGCGGCTGCTGTGTCCGTCTTATTCTGCGGCTTGGCGGATGGTCGCGTGGTGCGCGAGATACCGTTCGGCTTCGAGGGCGGCCATGCATCCCATGCCGGCGGCGGTGACCGCCTGGCGGTAGGTGTCATCGGTAACGTCCCCGGCGGCGAAGACGCCGGCGACGTCGGTGGCGGTGGAATCGGGAGCGGTCCACAGATAGCCCGATGGCTTCTTGCGGAGCTGGCCCTCGAAAAGTTCGACGGCCGGAGCGTGGCCGATGGCGATGAAGACGCCGTCGACCGGGCGCTCCTGGGTTTCGCCGGTCTTGACGTTCTTCAGGCGGACGCGGGTCACGGCGGTCGGCTCGTCGCGGCCGATCACCTCGTCCAGCGCGCTGTCCCAAACCACCTCGATCTTCGGATGGGCGAAAAGGCGCTCCTGCAGGATCCGCTCCGCCTTGAAGGAGTCGCGGCGATGGACGACGGTCACCTTGGAGGCGAAATTGGTAAGGAACAGGGCTTCCTCGACGGCCGTATTGCCGCCGCCGACGACCAGAACCTCCTTGTTCCGGTAGAAAAAGCCGTCGCAGGTGGCGCAGGCGGAGACGCCGAAGCCGCGGAACTTCTGTTCCGAGGGCAGGTCCAGCCACTTGGCCTGGGCACCGGTGCAGATGATCAGTGCATCGGCCTCGTAAATGTCGCCGGATTCGCAGGTGAGCCGGAAGGGGCGCTGCTGCAGGTCCACGGCGGCGACGTGGTCGGAGACGATGCGGGTTCCGACATGGGCTGCCTGCTTCTCCATCTGCTCCATCAGCCAGGGGCCCTGGATGACGTCGGCGAAGCCGGGATAGTTTTCGACATCGGTGGTGATCGTCAGCTGGCCGCCGGGCTGGATGCCCTGGATCATCACCGGCTTCAGCATCGCACGGGCCGCATAGATCGCGGCCGTGTAGCCGGCCGGGCCGGAACCGATGATGACGACGCGCTCGCGATGGGTGACCATGATGTCCGGCCGGGAAGCTCGAAGACGGCGCTGAAAACGCCCAACAGGCCGATAATCTGGAACAGCTATGCGCTTGGCGCAAGGCTCATTCCACTGACTTCATCATCTTGTCAACGAAATGGATTGATGGGACGGCTCACAAATCTGAATGAGATGCATCGCATGGCGATACTGCCGGGGCGTCTTGCGATGCAGCCTTGAGGGCCTGGTTGGGTGCCGAGGTGGGGACCCGTCCCTGGGGGGATGGGGCAGGCGACCGCCGCCGCCGCACACTCCGACAGCCAGTTTGCCGTTGCGTGGCAGCCCTTGTCCATGCGCGGCAGTGACGCTGGTCCCCGCCTCATGCTCCCGAATGCGGCGGCGCACGCGAAATTTTGTTGCGCAAAATGGGGGTCTGGGCTATCCGGCTGAAACACTCGCGACCGTGGAGACCTGCCCCGTGAAGGCCCGCCTGGACGCCATCGACTGGAAGATTCTGCGAGAACTCCAGTCCGACGGACGGATGACCAATGTGGAATTGGCGAGCCGTGTCGGGATATCCGCGCCGCCCTGCCTGAGGCGCGTGCGCGCGCTGGAGGAGATGGGCGTCATCCGCGGCTATCGCGCGCTGCTGGCAAGCGAGAAGCTCGGCTACGGCGTCACCGTCTTCGCCATGGTGCATCTGGCGAGCCAGGCCGAGGCCGACCTCAACGCCTTCGCCGAGCGAGTCCGCCACTGGCCGGTCATCCGCGAATGCCACACGGTCTCGGGCGATTTCGACTTCGTGATGAAATGCGTGGCGCCGGACCTGGCGAGCTTCCAGCATTTCGTCTCCGATCTCACCGCGACGCCCAATGTGCGCAACGTGCGCACCGTCCTGACGCTCGGCCAGGTGAAGGACGAGGCGGCGGTGCCTTTGGAGATCGCGCCTGCCGCATGAGGGCGCGCGCGAGGGCCGGGGACCGAACAGCACGGATGCCACGATGACGACGACCCTCGCCGACCCGGGTGACCGCCTGTCGATCGCCCTGCCGGACGGCGCCATGTCCGGCCTGCGCTGGGGTCCGGCGCGGATGCTGCCCGATCTCGTCTTTCTCCATGCCAACGGCTTCAATGCCGCGACCTATGCGCCGCTGCTGGCGCCCCTCGCGACCGGCCATGCCGTCGTCGCGCTCGACATGCGCGGGCACGGATGGTCGACCCTGCCGGCAGAACCGGCGCGGATGACCAACTGGAACGCCTATGCGGACGATCTCGTCGCGGTTCTCGACCGGATCGTGCCCGCGGGCGGGCGTCCGCCCCTCCTTGCCGGCCATTCGATGGGAGCGGTGGCAGCGCTGCTGGCGGCGGTGCGCCGGCCGGGCCGCGTGCGCGGCCTCGTCCTCCTCGACCCGGTGATGATGCATCCCTGGCTCTGGCTCTTCGCACGCACGCCCTGGGGCGCGGCCCGCCTGCGCGGTTCCGATCTCGCCGTCGGTGCGGCCAAGCGCCGCGCCGTCTTTCCCGCCCGGGAGGATGCAATCGCCACCTACCGCACCCGCAAGACCTTCGCCTCTTGGCAGCCCGGTTTCCTCGAGGGCTATGTCGCCGGCGGCTTCGTCGATGATCCCGAGGGCGTCCGGCTCGCCTGTGCCCCGGCCTGGGAGGCCGCCAATTTCGCCTCGCAGACCCAAAATCCCTGGGGGGCGCTGAAGCGGGTGCGGGTGCCGGTCAAAATCCTCGCCGGCAGCATCCGCTCCACTGTCTATGGCGGCGCAGACCGCATCGCCCGGGTCGCACCCCACATCCCCGTCGAGACGCTGGCGGACGGTTCGCACTTCTTCCCGATGGAGCGCCCCGACCGCGTTCGTGACGTGCTCCGCGAGACGCTCGCGCAGTCGTGATCGGCCGTTTGTTTTCGTGATCGCGTCATCAAAACTTTAGCCATGTTTTTCGCCTAGGGATGCTGCAGTGCAAAAGCGCCGACGCATACGGCCCCCGTCCCTCAAGCTCTGGTCTCCATGTCCGCCCATTTGTCCTTCGGCTCCTGGTTCTGGCTCGGCGCGTCACCGAAAGCCCCGGTGCGTGTGGAGAGGGACGTTCGCGTCGATGTGTTCCGCGGCCTCGCTCTCCTGATCATCTTCATCGACCATGTCGCAGGCAATGTGCTGATCCGCGTCACCCCGACCTCTCTCGGTTTTTCCGACGCAGCGGAATATTTCGTGCTGCTCGCCGGCTTCTCGGCGGCGCTCGCCTACGGCACGGTGATGGACCGGCGCAGCCTGGTGACCGGCACCGCCCAGATCGTCGCCCGCATCTGGAAGCTCTACCTCGCCCATCTCGGGCTCTTCGTTTTCACCGCCGTGGCCGTGGCCTTCATGGCCGTGCGCTTCGGCAACCCGCTCTACTACGAGCATGTCGCGATCCTGCCCTTCTTCCAGGACCCGGCCACGACGCTGCTGCAGACCGTCGCACTCGTCTTCCTGCCGAATTATCTCGACATCCTGCCGCTCTACATCGTGTTGCTGGCCATGCTGCCGCTGCTCTGGCTGCTGGCGCGCGTCGCGCCGGCCCTGGCGCTCGCCGCCTCGGCGGGTCTCTACGGCGCCGCCTGGATGCTGGAACTCGCCATCCCCAACATGTCCACCGGCGGCGTCTGGTTCTTCAATCCCTTCGCCTGGCAGTTGATCTTCACCGTCGGACTGGTCGCAGGCCAGGCCGTTCTGCGCGGCGTGGCGCTGCCGCGCTCGCCGTTCATTACGGCCGCCGCCAGCGCCGTCGTGCTCTTCGGTCTCGTCAGCGCCGCGCCCTGGGCCGTCATCGCCGGTATGGAAGGCCTGATCCTGCCCGACGACTGGCGGCTCGACCTCGACAAGACCAATCTGTCGCTGTGGCGCTTCGCCCACGCCCTGTCGCTGGCCTATCTGATCGCCGCCCATGTGCCGCGCACGGCGGCCTGGCTCGGTTCGGCGGTGGCGCGCCAGCTTGAGCAGGCCGGCCGCCATTCGCTTCCGCTCTTCTGCTTCGGCATCATCCTGTCGCTGCTCGGAACCTTTGCCCTCACCGAGATTGGCCGAGGCCCCGTCATGCAGGTCGCCGTCAATGTCGTGGGCATTACCCTCTTGCTCGCCACGGCGACTGTGCTTGAATGGTATCGTGGTGCAACAGCAAAGGCGCCGGCCAAGGCTCTGCCAGGCGTCGGCGAGGTAAAGGCGGCGTGACACACACCCGGTCCATCCGGTTTCTCGGAGCCTGCCTGGCTCTGGTGGCTCTCGCGGGCCAGCCGGCCCTGGGCACCGGTGGCCGTCTGCCGGTGGATGCGACCTGCACCGTGCCGGAACCGCTGCGCGGCTTCGCTGCCGATCTGCCCCTTGCCCGTGCCGCCATCGCTGATGGCCAGAAGCTCACCATCGTCGCACTGGGCTCGTCCTCGACGCTGGGCTCGGGAGCCTCTTCGGAGGAGCGCTCCTATCCGACCGTGCTGCGCAAGGAATTGGCGCATCTGCTACCCGGCCATGAGATCGAGGTCGTCAATGCCGGCGTTGGCGGCAATTCCGCCCAGCAGATGTATCAGCGCATCGATGCCGACGTGCTGTCCGAGCAGCCGCGCCTTGTCATCTGGCAGACCGGTGTCTTCGATGCGATCAACGATATCGGCATCGAGAAGTTCAAGCGGATCCTGCGAAAGGGCATTGCCAAGATCCGTGACGGCGGTGCGGATGTCATGCTCGTGGACCAGTTGCCGCTGCCGCGAGCCGATCGTTTTCCGGCCTATGCCAGCTATGTCGCCGCGCTGCACGAGGTCGCCGCGGAAACCGAGACGCCGGTCTTTCGCCGCAGCGAGATGTTTGGATTCCTGATGGTGTCGGGGCGTCTGCGCATCGATCAGATGCTGCCCACCGCCGGCGATCACCTCGTCGATGGCAGCTATCACTGCCTCGGCGTCAATATCGGCCGCACCCTCGCCGAGAAACTGTCGCCGCGGGCGATCGCCACCCGTCCCTGACGGATCGCAGGCGGTGGCGGGATGCTCCTGGAGCATCCCGATAGCAGAGGGTAACCGTCATCGCCGACGATTCGGCTTGAAGGGGCAGGGCGCTGCCGACTCCCGAACCCCTGGGCCATGCCGCTACGCGACCTTCCCGCGAGCGCGGCGCTCTTTTCCCCTGTCATTGCCGCGTGACCGCCTTGCCGGGCGCCATCGCGGCTTCCCATCGGCGGGAAAGACGTCTATAGGGCCGCCTAATCACGCGAACCGATGTTCAGGGGATGCGGTTGCGGGAGGCTGGCTCGATACGGGTCCGGCCTCTTTTTTTGCGCCGCGCGGCCCCGAAGATCCAGACGAGCCTTCAAAGGGCCGGAGCCTCATGCCGAAACGCACCGACATTTCCTCCATCCTGATCATCGGCGCCGGCCCGATCGTTATCGGCCAGGCCTGCGAGTTCGACTATTCGGGCACCCAGGCTGTGAAGGCGCTGAAGGAGGAGGGCTATCGGATCGTGCTGGTCAACTCCAACCCGGCGACGATCATGACCGACCCGGACATGGCGGACGCGACCTATATCGAGCCGATCACCCCGGAGATTGTCGCCAAGATCATCGAGAAGGAGCGGAACGTCCTTCCCGGTGGCTTCGCCCTGCTGCCGACCATGGGCGGCCAGACCGCCTTGAACACCGCCCTGAAACTGGAAGAGATGGGCGTTCTCGCCAAGTTCGACGTCGAGATGATCGGCGCCAAGGCCGACGCCATCGACAAGGCGGAGAACCGCGAGAGGTTCCGTCAGGCCATGGCCAAGATCGGCCTGCAGACGCCGAAGAGCCATGTCGTCCAGTCGCTCGGCGCGGCCATCGACGTGCTCGATGATATTGGCCTGCCGGCGATCATCCGCCCGTCCTTCACCATGGGCGGCACGGGCGGCGGCATCGCCTACAACAAGGCCGAGTTCATCGAGATCTGCGAGCGTGGCCTCGATGCCTCGCCGACCACCGAGGTTCTGGTCGAGGAGAGCGTGCTCGGCTGGAAGGAATTCGAGATGGAGGTCGTCCGCGACCACGCGGACAATGCCATCATCGTCTGTTCCATCGAGAACCTCGATCCGATGGGCGTCCACACCGGAGATTCCATCACCATCGCGCCGGCGCTGACGCTGACCGACAAGGAATACCAGATGATGCGCGACGCCTCGATCCGCGTCCTGCGCGAGATCGGGGTGGAGACCGGCGGCTCGAACGTGCAGTTCGCCGTCAATCCGGCCGACGGCCGCCTCGTCGTCATCGAGATGAACCCGCGCGTGTCGCGCTCCTCGGCGCTCGCCTCGAAGGCGACGGGTTTTCCGATCGCCAAGGTCGCGGCGAAGCTCGCCGTCGGCTACACGCTCGACGAGGTGAAGAACGACATCACCGGTGGCGCCACCCCGGCCTCCTTCGAGCCGACCATCGACTATATCGTCACCAAGGTGCCGCGCTTCGCCTTCGAGAAATTTCCCGGCGCCGACCCGGTGCTGACCACGTCCATGAAGTCGGTCGGCGAGGTCATGGCGATCGGCCGCACCTTCCAGGAATCGCTGCAGAAGGCCATGCGCGGGCTGGAAACGGGCCTCACCGGGCTCGACGAGATCGAGATCGAGGGTCTCGGCAAGGGCGACGACAAGAACGCCATCCGCGCCGCGCTCGGAACCCCGACCCCCGACCGCCTGCTCAAGGTGGTGCAGGCCATGCGCCTTGGCATCTCCAACGAGGAGATCCATTCCTATTGCCGCATCGATCCCTGGTTCCTCGAGCAGATCCGCGGCATCGTCGATGTCGAGACCGAGGTCCGTGCCAAGGGCGTGCCGAAGACCGCGGGCGCGCTGCGTCGCCTCACGGCCATGGGTTTCTCCGATGCGCGCCTCGCCGTGCTGACCCAGAAGACCGAGGCCGAGGTCGCCAAGGCCCGCCGCGCCCTGAACGTGCGTCCCGCCTACAAGCGCATCGACACCTGCGCGGCGGAATTCGCGTCCCCGACCGCCTACATGTATTCGACCTACGAGGCTCCCTTCGGCGGCGCTCTCGCCGATGAATCGCGTCCGACCGACCGCGAGAAGATCGTCATCCTCGGCGGCGGCCCGAACCGGATCGGCCAGGGCATCGAGTTCGACTATTGCTGCTGCCATGCCTGTTTCGCGCTCTCGGACGCCGGGTTCGAGACGATCATGATCAACTGCAATCCGGAGACGGTCTCCACCGACTACGACACCTCCGACCGGCTCTATTTCGAGAGCCTGACGGCCGAGGACGTCATCGAGATCCTCGAGCGGGAGAAGCAGAACGGCACGCTCAAGGGCGTCATCGTCCAGTTCGGCGGCCAGACGCCGCTGAAGCTCGCCCGCGCGCTGGAAGATGCCGGCATCCCCATCCTCGGCACCTCGCCGGATGCCATCGACCTCGCCGAGGACCGCGACCGCTTCAAGCGTCTCCTCGACAAGCTCGGCCTCAAGCAGCCGAAGAACGGCATTGCCTATTCGGTCGAACAGGCTCGCCTGATCGCCGGCGAGCTCGGCTATCCCCTGGTCGTGCGGCCCTCCTACGTGCTCGGCGGCCGCGCCATGCAGATCATCCGCGAAGAGGGCCAGCTCGGCGACTATCTCCTCGGCACGCTGCCCGAACTGGTGCCGGCCGACGTCAAGGCCCGCTATCCCAACGACAAGACCGGCCAGATCAACACCGTCCTCGGCAAGAATCCGCTGCTCTTTGACCGCTACCTGTCCGATGCCATCGAGGTGGACGTCGACTGCCTTGCCGACGGCAAGACCAGCTATGTCGCGGGCATCATGGAACATATCGAGGAGGCGGGCATCCATTCCGGCGACAGCGCCTGCTCGCTGCCACCCTATTCGCTGCCCGATTCCATGCTCGCCGAACTGGAGCGCCAGACCAAGGCGCTGGCCCTCGCACTCGATGTCGGCGGCCTGATGAACGTCCAGTACGCCATCAAGGACGGCGACATCTACGTGCTTGAGGTCAATCCGCGCGCCTCCCGCACGGTGCCCTTCGTCGCCAAGGTGGTGGGTGAGCCGATCGCCAAGATTGCCTCGCGCATCATGGCGGGCGAGAGCCTGGCCTCCTTTGGTCTGAAGCCGAAGGTCCTCGACCATGTCGGTGTCAAGGAGGCCGTGTTCCCCTTCGCCCGCTTCCCCGGTGTCGACGTGCTGCTCGGACCCGAAATGCGCTCGACCGGCGAGGTCATGGGCCTCGACAGGACCTTCGCCACCGCCTTCGCCAAGAGCCAGCTCGGGGCAGGGACCATCGTTCCGGTCTCCGGAACGGTCTTCGTCTCGGTGCGCGACGACGACAAGCCGCGCATCCTCGAAGCCATCCGCATGCTGCACACGCTCGGCTTCAAGATCATCGCCACCTCCGGCAACCAGCGCTATCTCGTCGAGCAGGGAATTCCCTGCGGCAAGATCAACAAGGTGCTGGAAGGCCGGCCCCATATCGTCGATGCGCTGAAGAACCGCGAGGTCCAGCTCGTCTTCAACACGACCGAGGGGGCCCAGGCCCTCTCTGACTCGCGATCGCTCCGCCGTGCGGCCCTCTTGCAGAAGGTCCCCTATTACACCACTCTTGCTGGTGCTGTGGCCGCCGCACAGGGCATCAAGGCCTATCTTGAGGGGGACCTCGAGGTGCGCGCGCTGCAGAGCTATTTCGGCAAGGCCTGATCTGCGGCCGCTGCCGGGACACGCAAGGTTTCACCATGAAGGTTCGCGGGGCCGGCGTCCTCGGCCCGCGGACCTTTATTCGTCATTGAAAGGCAAGGGCGAGCATCATGGAAAAGGTTCCGATGACCGTCGGCGGTTTCGCCAAGCTCGAAGCCGAACTGAAGGAGCGCCAGCGAGTTGAGCGCCCGCGCATCATTGCGGCGATCTCCGAGGCACGCTCCCATGGCGACCTGTCGGAGAATGCCGAATATCACTCGGCCAAGGAGCAGCAGTCGCTCAACGAGGGGCGGATTGCCGAGCTCGAGAGCCTGATCGCCCGGGCCGAGGTGATCGACGTCACCAAGCTCTCCGGCGACACCGTCAAGTTCGGCGCCACGGTGAAGCTCGTCAACGAGGATACCGAGGAAGAGCGCGTCTGGCAGATCGTCGGCGACAGCGAGGCGGACGCCAAGGCCGGCCGCATCTCGATCTCCTCGCCGCTGGCCCGCGCCCTGATCGGCAAGTCGGCCGGCACGGTCGTCGAGGTCAACACGCCCAAGGGCGCCCAGAGCTACGAGGTCCTCGAGATCCGCTGGGGCTGAACGGCCTGAACCGTTCGGCATGGTGGAGGCGTCGCCCGGCCCGGCGGCGCCTTTGCTTTGCCTCGCCGCACCGGCGCCCTGAAACGATACGGACGGTCTCTCGCCGATGGATTGAAATGCCGCCGGGGGAATCTGCCGGTCATGGAAGGAGGATCCGCCATGACCCGCCCATGCCACTCCCCTCGTCCCGACCGCCGGGGGCTGCTGTTCGGCTTCGCCGCTGCCGCCCTCGCCCCCGCCACCCCATTGCTGGCTCAGGCCCCGGCGCGTCCGGCCCCGGATGCGGCGCTGCAGGCGGCGATCGCCAAGTCCAACGCCTATACGGAACTGCTGAACCGCACCCTTCGGGCGGTGGAATCCTGGGACCGCTACCGCAGCTGGGTCAATCTCCAGCGCGGCCCGACAGGCCGCGAGCGCTACATCACCTATGGGCTCTACAGCCTCTATGACGTGCGCAGCGAGATCCAGAAGGCGGAGCAGGCCGTCGTCCAGGAGCCGGCCCTGCCGGACCTCGATGACGCCATGCGCCGCTATATCCAGTCCTATGCGGTGCTGGCGCCGCTGATCACCCGCGCCAATGTCTATTACGAGCGCAAGGACTACCAGGACGACGGTGCGGCGCTCGGCCGCGAACTGCACCGCGACCTGGTCCCCGCGGCACAGGCCTTCCTCAAGGACCGCGCCGATGTCGAACTGCACATGCGGGCCTTCCGGGCCGACCTCAACCAGCGTGAACTCGCCGACATCGAACGCCGCGAGGGCCGCTCGGCGCGCTGGAATGTCCGCAACGTCATGATCGCCGCGCGCGGCGTCATGGACCTCATGCCCTCCGACGCGCGTCCGGTGGTTGATCTCGCCGCCTTCGACGCGGCCATTGCCGGCTATTCGGCAGCACTGCGCGATCTCGACAAGCTGAAGGAGACCGATCCGAGCGGCGCCTCGATTCTCGACGGCCAGGCCGGCTCCTGGCTCGGCAGTCTGCGCGAGTACCGCCAGAAGCTCGGCCGCGTGCGGGGCGATGCGCGCCGTGCCGGCGGCCATGAGCGCATGTGGATCGTCAACAACTACAACACGATGGTGAGCATCGCCCAGACGCGCCTGCGGATCGGCCGCTGAACGGCGCGCTCACGCAGGCGTGAGCAAGCCGGGTGATCCCGCCGCCCGGCGCGCAGGCTAGACTGGCGGCAGACTTCTAAGCGGGAGACTGACCATGCTGAACCGCCGCACGATCCTCGGCGCCGCTGCCACCGCCGGAACCGTCATCCTGTCGCGGGCCGCCGCCGCCCATCACGGCTGGGGTGGCTTCGACCGCGACAAGGTTCTCGACCATTCCGGCCCGGTGGCGCGCTCGACCTATGCCAATCCGCATGGAACGCTTTTCATGCAGAAGGACGGCCGGGAGCTGGTCATCGAACTGGCGCCGACCTCGCGCATGCAGGCCCGCGGCCTGACCGCCGAGGACATCGCCCCGGGCAAGACCCTGCGGGTCTATGCCTATCAGAACCGGGGCAATCCCGATGTCTACCGGGCCGAATGGGTCGAGGTCGCCGGGCGGCGCGTCGAACTCAGGTGAAGGCGATCCAGCGCCCGAGCCCGATGGCGGCGAGCCAGAGGGCGAGCGAGCCGATGCCGATGGCCCGGGCCGCGGAATGGCCCAGCAGGGCCGGGAGCCCGACCCGCCGCACCGCGACCTCGAAGACCAGCGCCTGGGCGAGGGCGAGCGCCACCACCGCCAGCTTCGCGACAAAGGTCGGATTGGCGAAATACTCGTCCGGCCGCGCCGAGGCGAGGAGAAGGCCCGTCAGGACGGCCAGCCCCGTGCCGATCTTCGCTGTGGTGCGCAGCAGCGTCACGGCCGCGACATCCAGCGACCGCAAGGCTCCCGCGAGCCGCAGGTCGACCAGGGCGATGGGGCCGAAGAGCAGGGCGATGCCGACGACGTGCAGGGCCGAGACGGTGGCATAGACGGGCGTCGAGAGGGTGACGCCGCTGACCTGGCCGAGAGCGGCCAGCAGCCCGACCAGCGCCTCCACCATGCGTCAGCCGAGCAGTTGCTTGACGAGCGGGCTGGCCTTGCCGAAATCCATCTGCCCGGCATAGCGGGCCTTCAACTCGCCCATCACCTTGCCCATGTCCTTGACCCCGGCCGCGCCGGTCTCGGCAATGACGGCGGCGATGGCGGTGCGGGCCTCGGCCTCGTCCATCTGTTTCGGCAGATAGACGGAAATGATCGCGATCTCGGCGTTCTCCTGGTCAGCCAGCTCCGGACGGCCGCCATCGCCATACATCTTGGCGCTTTCCTGGCGCTGCTTCACCATCTTCTGCAGCAATTGCAGGATCTCATCGTCCGAGATCGGACCCTTGCCGGCGCCGCGGGCCTCGATGTCCTTGTCCTTCAGGGCCGCCTGGATCAGGCGGATCGTGCCGAGGCGCGGCTTCTCGCCGGCCTTCATGGCTTCCTTCAGATCGCTCATGAAACGGTCGCGCAGCATGGCAGGAAAGTCCTCGCTAGGGCAGGCAGGGGTCGGCCGGGCTCGCAGCAGAGGCGGGCAGGGGCCGATGGCGTCGGAAAGCGGTTGGCAGTGGATTTCGAGGAGCGACAGCCCGCATTCCTTTTGACCGCCGCCCAAGTCGTCGCTATGTAGGCGCCTCATGACAGACAGACAAGACGAATCCGGCTGGACGGATCCCAAGCCGACGGCCCTGCTCGTGCTCGCAGACGGCACGGTAATCGAAGGTTTCGGCCTTGGAGCGGACGGCATCGCCGATGGCGAAGTCTGCTTCAACACGGCCATGACCGGCTATCAGGAGATCCTCACCGATCCCTCCTATGCCGGACAGATCATCACCTTCACCTTCCCGCATATCGGCAATGTCGGCGCCAATGACGAGGATATCGAGACCGTCAACATGGCGGCCGCCTCCGGCGTGCGCGGCGTCGTGCTGAAGGCCGCGATCACCAGCCCGTCCAACTATCGCTCCGGCAGCCACTTCGACCTCTGGCTGAAGCGCCGCGGCATTGTCGGCCTTTGCGGCGTTGACACCCGTGCGCTCACCGCGCTCATCCGCGAGAAGGGCATGCCCAATGCCGTCATCGCCCATGCGCCCAGCGGTGAATTCGACGTCGATGCGCTCAAGCGCCGCGCTGCCGGCCTGCCCCTGATGGATGGGCTCGACCTCGTGCCCGGCGTCACCTCGTCGCAGCGCTATCCCTGGTCGGAGACGATCTGGGAATGGGACGAGGGTTACGGCACGGCCGGTGAACCGCGCTTCCATGTCGTCGCCCTGGATTACGGCGTGAAGCGCAACATCCTGCGGCTCCTCGCCAATGCCGGTTGCAAGGTCACCGTGGTTCCGGCCAGTGCCTCGGCCGACGAGATCATGGCGCTGAAGCCCGATGGCGTCTTCCTGTCGAACGGGCCCGGCGATCCCGCTGCCACCGGAACCTATGCGGTTCCGGTCATCCGCGCGGTGCTCGACCGGCAGATCCCGACCTTCGGCATCTGCCTTGGCCACCAGATGCTGGGCCTCGCGGTCGGTGCTCGCACGATGAAGATGCATCAGGGCCATCACGGGGCGAACCACCCGGTGAAGGATCTGGATACCGGCAAGGTTGAGATTACCTCGATGAACCACGGTTTCGCCGTGGATGAGGCAACGCTGCCCGCCAATGCCCGGCCGACCCATGTCAGCCTCTTCGACGGGTCGAATGCCGGCATTGCGCTGACCGACAAGCCGGCCTTCTCGGTCCAGTATCATCCCGAAGCAAGTCCCGGCCCGATGGACAGCCACTATCTGTTCGACCGCTTCGTTGCGATGATGGAGAGAGCCAAGGCCTCCGCCTGACCAGAGACGGCAGCTTCGGGTTATCCACGTTATCCACAGGGCCCGGGCCGCAGCGCCCAGCCGCAACCGCCCACCGCTAGCTCTTGAAAGACGAAGGCCTCGCAGGTTGTTGCGAGGCCTTTTTGATGTGACGTCTGAGGCGAATGGCGGTCAGTGTCGCGCAATGCTGACCCGGCCGACGCCGCGGTCGATCAGCCCGATCTTGCGGGCGGCGCCGCGCGAGATGTCGACGATGCGGCCGCGAACGAAGGGGCCGCGATCAACGATCGTGACCACGGCTGAGCGACCATTCGACAGATTGGTCACCTTGATGGTGGAGCCGCAGGGCAGGGTGCGGTGGGCGGCCGTCATAGCCTCGGGATTATGGCGTCCGCCGCAGGCGGTCCGGCCCGGCAACTGGTACCAGGAGGCGAGGCCGACCGCATCAGCGGCGCGAACCCCGTCGACAGGGGCGACGACGAACAAGGCGGCACCGATCGCCGCGAAGCGAAGCTTGGATGTCATGATGTGGGGTCTCTGCTCGCGGGAGGCCAACGCGGCACGTCCCGGGTGGGTTCCAGCGGCTGGGACGATGTCACACCAGACGCCAAGCGATGATCAGAGACCTAGAGAGGAAATGAGACGAGAATGGGGCTCTCGCCGGTGGCGAGGCCCCATGCCCTGGCGGCGGTCAGGCGCTACTGCGAGACGCTGGTCGTACAGTTGCCGTTGACGCAGGTCGTCGTCTCGATGCGGCAAACGTTGTTCACGCAATTGCGGCGTGTGGATGTTGTCCTGTTCTCGCGAACCGAGGTGAAGCCCACCATCGGGCGCGATGTCGGCTGCGTCGTCGGCGGCAACGGCGGCGGCCGCGTCGGTGTCACATGGGTCGGAACGATGTTCGGTGGACCGCCGCGGAAGAGCATTGAGTCGTTGCGCTGGCGGGGCGGCGGCGGCCGCAGCGCCGTGATCATAGCCTGGCGATTGCGCTCGGCCTCGGCGCGCGCGACGGCCTCGCGCCGGAGATCGTCGTCGGGCAGGGGCTGTCCCCTGGCCGCGAGGGCGGCCCCGGCTTCGACATGTCCGCGCCTCGCCGCTTCGTTCATATAGAATATCGTGACGCTCTCGTCCGTAGCGAAGCCCGGAACGTTGCGCTCGTGGCAGCGGGCCACCGCGAAAAGGGCACTCCCATCGTTTGGCATGGCCTTGGCGGCCTGACACCATTCCGGGGTAAAGGGCGGCGCCGTCGCCATCGTGATATCCGGCGTACAACCGGTCAGGCCCACCATGGCCAGAGCGCAGACAATATATCGTCTCATGAAATCACCATCCTGACCGGTCGCGGCAACTGAATCGGCCGAGCTTCGTTCCTTTCGCCCGGCAACCTGGCCACGCGTGCAACGGATAGTACAGCTCCTGTGCCCTGACAATCTGCAGTATGCGGACTGCAGGAGACGGCGATACGGTGCCGGCGTTGACAGCCGCTCTCCCGCCCGTATGTCCTGGGTCACACCTTCGAGGAGCCATTCGTCATGCCTCATGCCTGGAGCGTCGGTGATCTCTCGATCCACCGTATCGTCGAGCAGGAGGGTGGGTTCCTCGACGCCTTCGACATGCTGCCCGACCTCACCGCCGAGACCCTGTCCACCGAGCGGGACTGGTTGACGGCAGCGGGGGCTCTGACCACCGACAATCGCCTCAGCCTCGCCTTCCAGACCTATGTCGTGCGTACGCCCCATCATGTCGTGCTGGTGGACAGCTGCATCGGCAACGGCAAGCACCGACCGACGCGGCCGGACTGGCACGAGAAGACCGACAGCCGTTTCATGGATGGGCTCAAGGCGGCAGGTCTGTCGGTTGCCGACATCGACTTCGTCATGTGCACCCATCTGCATGCCGACCATGTCGGCTGGAACACGCGGCAGGAAAACGGCCGCTGGGTGCCGACCTTTCCCAACGCCCGCTACATCTTCGAGGCCCGCGAATTCGAGCACTGGCGCGCGGCGGACGAAAAGGCCCCGGTCTTTCCGTTCCAGGACAGTGTGCTCCCGGTGGTGGCGGCGGGCCGGGCCGACCTTGTCGCCGGCGATCACGCCATCGGCGACCATATCCGCCTGATGCCGACGCCCGGCCATACGCCGGGGCACGTCTCGATCGCCTTCGGCAAGGGGCGCGACGTGGCAGTGGCGCCCGGCGACCTCATTCACTCACCGCTGCAGGCGCTCCATCCGCAGCTTTCGACCCGGTTCGACGTCGACAAGCTGGAGGCGGCGCGGACCCGCCGCGACTTCCTCGAGCGCTATTGCGACACCGAGACCCTGTGCTGCATGGCGCATTTCCCCTCGCCATCGGTCGGACGGATCCGGTCCTGGCGCGAAGGGTTCCGCTGCGCCCCGGTCGGCGAGGCCTGAAGCTTCAGGCCCAGAGGCGCTCGCGCTCGCGGCCGCGATAGAGCGACGCGACATATTCGCCATAGCCGTTGAACAGCTGGGTCGGCACGCGTCCCCCGCCACCGATCAGCTCTTCCGTTGCCTGGCTCCAGCGGGGATGGGCGACCGCCGGATTGACATTGGCCCAGAAGCCGTACTCGCCGCCCTGCAGGCGCTCCCAGAACGATTGAGGCCGTTGCTCGGTGAAGGAGATGCGCACGATCGACTTGATGGACTTGAAGCCGTATTTCCACGGTACGATCAGCCGCAGAGGCGCGCCGTGCTGGCGCGGCACGGGCTTGCCGTAGATTCCCGTGACGAGGATCGACAGGTCGTGTGCCGCCTCGTCTATGGCCAGACCCTCCACATAGGGCCAGGAATACCAAGGCGAGCGCATGCCGGGCGCCCAGCTCTGGGTGTCGAAGGTCTCCATCCGCAGGTATTTGGCCGAGCCCTGCGGCTGGACCATGTCCATCAGCGCCTTGACAGGAAAACCGGTCCAGGGGACCGTCATGCCCCAGGCCTCGACGCAGCGGAAGCGGTAGACGCGCTCCTCCAGCGGCATGGCGCGGATCAGCTTGTCGATGTCGATCGTCTGCGGCTTTTCGACGAGGCCATCGACCTTCACTGTCCAGGGACGGATCGGCAGCGCCTGGGCGGCATGGGCGATGTGCTTCGACGTTCCGAATTCGTAGAAATTGTTGTAGCTGCCGGCGACGTTCTCCGCCGTCAGCGGCCGCTCGACCTTGTAGGTTTCGTTGCGGCGCACGGGGTAGAGGTCGGCGGTCGGGTCGGGCGCGGCCTGCGCCTCCGCCCGACCAACCAGGGCCGCGGCGGCGACGCCGGCGCCGGCCGCCATCATGGTCCGGCGCGACAGGAAGATATGTTCCGGTGTCACCGCGGATTCCGGCAATTCCCATCCGCGCTTCGACTTGATCAGCATGGGGGCTCCCTTCGTCTTTCCGACAAGCTATAGGCCGAGCGGCCCGTCATCCAATCACGCTATGGCGAGTCGAACCCGACCCACCTGGAGGCCAACGTGCTGCCGCAGACCCTCGTTCCCTATATCGGCCTCGCCGCCGCTTTCGTTACGACCTTCTGCTGGCTGCCCCAGGCCATCCGCATCATCCGCACCCGCGACACCCGGGCGATCTCGCTGCCGGCCTATGGCGCCTTTGCCGCCGGCATCGCCCTGTGGCTGGTCTACGGTATCGCGCTGGGCGACCTGCCGTTGATCCTGTCCAACACGGTGACGCTCGGCCTGCAACTGGTGATCGTCGGCCTCAAGATCAGATACGGCTGAGGATGCGCGGCGGATCGCGGCCTGGCCACCGGTTGCGCCGCCGCCGGGGCTCGTGCGGTGCGGGGCGACTTCGTGCTAGCCATGCAGGGTCGCTCCGGAGTACCCCATGGCGTCGCTGACCTCGCCCTTCGTCTCGCCGATCCTGCTTCTCCTCGCCTCGAACGTCTTCATGACCCTCGCCTGGTACGGCCATCTCAAGTTCAAGGCGGCACCGCTTTCGGTCGTCATCCTGGTGAGCTGGGGCATCGCCTTCTTCGAATATTGCCTCGCCGTGCCGGCCAACCGGATCGGGCATGCGGTCTATAGCGCCGCCGAACTGAAGACGATCCAGGAGGTCATCACGCTTCTCGTCTTCGCCGTCTTCTCGGTCGTGGTGCTCAAGGAACAGCTGTCATGGAACCATGCCATCGGCTTTTCCCTGATCGCGGCGGGCGCCTTTTTCATCTTTCAGGGGAGGGCCGCATGACGCCTTTCATCAGCGGCATTCCGGTACTCGACGCCTATCTGGCCGATGGGTTCGAGACCGTGCGTGGCATGTCGTCGCGCTTTTCGGCGACGATCTGCGGCCATCTCCTGCGCCGCCAGACGGAAATGGGCATCCGCGGTTCCGTCGCCGAGATCGGCACCTTCGAAGGGCGGTTCTTCATCGCCATGGGCCATGCGCTCGCCCCCGGCGAACATGCCTACGGCTTCGACATCTTCTCCTGGCCCGACGACCACGTGCTCGACCGCTTCGTCGCCAATGCGGCCCGCTGCGGCCTGCCGTCCGACCGGTTCACGCCGCGCCCCTTCAACACCGGAACGCTCTCGGCCGACGAATTCGCCGGGCTCACCGGGCGCGGGCCGCTGCGCTTCATCCACATCGACGGCGAACATTCGCCCGAAGCGCTCAGTCATGATCTGGCGCTCGCCCATGAGCGTCTGCACCCGCAGGGCCTGATCTGCCTCGACGACATGCTGCACCCCGGCTACCCGTTCCTGGTGGTGACGGTGCATGCCTATCTCGTCGCCCATCCGGACATGTGCGTCATGTGCGTCATCGACCGGGAGGACATCGTCGCCGCGCCGAAATTCCTGATCTGCCGGCGCGATGCCGTCAGGCTCTACGAAAACGATCTGATGCAGTCCTTCGCGGCCCAGCATTTCGTCCTCGGCGGCGATGCCATGGGCCATCATTGCGTCGTGCTGACGCCGCACCCGCGTATCGCCGACGTCTGAAGCGGCCTCAGACCGGAGGCGCGAGGCGCAGGAGGGCGCCCTCGCGGGCATCGGTCAGCATCCAGAGCGCCCCGTCGGGGCCCTGCTGCACGTCGCGGAAGCGGTGACCGAGATCGGTCAGCAGCCGCTCCTGCCGCACCACGGTCTCGCCGTCGAGGATGAGCCGCACCAGCATGCGGCCGGCGAGGGCGCCGGAAAAGGCGCTGCCCTTCCAGCCCGGCATCAGGTCCGCGGTGTAGAAGGTCAGGCCCGCCGGCGCGATCGATGGCGTCCAGTGGACGAGCGGCTGCACCAGCCCGGCGCGCTCGCGCAGGCCGCCATTGACCGGGCGGCCGTCGTAATGGGTGCCCCAGGAGATCAGCGGCCAGCCGTAATTTTCGCCGGGCCTCACGGCATAGAGGCCATCGCCGCCGCGCGGACCATGGTTGCTGACCCAGAGCAGGCCCGTCTGCGGGTGCAGGGCGGCGCCCTGCACATTGCGCAGGCCGATGGCCCAGACGGCCGGGTCCCAGCCCGCCTTGCCGACCATCGCCCGGTTGTCCGGCGCGGCCTCCCCGTCTGTCGTGATGCGGATGATCTTGGCGATCGTGTTGGACGGGTTCTGGCTCAGGTCCATCTGGCCGAACCGGTCACCCGTCGTGACGAAAAGATGCCCGGACCGGTCGATGACGATCCGCGAGCCGAAATGGTGGCGGCTGGCGAAGGCGGGCTGCTGGCGCCAGATGACCCGCCCGGCGTCGAGGCCGTCGGCGGCGGCGTTGAGCACGCCCCGGAACACGGCGGTCGCATTGGTCTCGCCGCCGCGCGGCTCGGCGAAGCTCAGATAGACGCGGCGGTTGCGGGCAAAGTCAGCATCGATGGCGATGCCGAGCAGCCCGCCCTGGCCGACGGCATGGACCTCTGGCAGGCCGGAGAGCGGCTGCGAGAGCGTTCCGTCCGGCGTCACGCGCCTGAGGCGCCCGGGCCGTTCCGTCACCAGCATCGACCCGTCCGGCAGGAAGGCGATGCCCCAGGGATGTTCGAGGCCGGTGGCGACGGTCGTGACCGCGAGCACCTGACCGGGGGCATCGGCACGGACGGACCGGGCCGTCGCCGGCCGCGTCTTGAAAGCCCCCGTAGCGATGGCGGCGGCCGCGAGGCCGCGGGCCAGGATGGCGCGGCGATGAAGGCGATCGGTCGGCATCGTTCTCCCGCTCATGCGGCGAAGGGCGGATCCTTGCGGTCCTGGCTCACGGAGACATAGCGGCGCAGGATGGCGACCAGCAACCCGACCAGGCCAAGGGTCAGGAGCGCGACAGTGCCGGACAGGACCAGGACCTCGGCATCCGTACCGTCCTCGATCCCCGCGGGGCCGATGAACTCGGTGGTCAGCGAAATCCCTGCGACGACGAGCGCCAGGATCAGCGCAGCGACGATGCCGGCCGACACGATGGTCGGAACGCGGGGATAACCGCGCCCGAAACCCGCTCGGGGAGCACCGATGCGGAAGGATTGAGGTGAATGAAGCATTCAGCAACTCCGTCCCGATTTATCGACATCAACTCTGGGGTGGCGCGGGAATCAGTGACGATCCCACAGCCTCATGACCGGATCAGATTGATTGCAACCATGGTAGCAACGCGACGGTTCCGGGCGAAAATGCGGCAGCGCCTCACTGTTGTGTGATGGAATCGCCAAGAGACGGCCCCTAAAGGCGACAAATGCTTGAAACCCAACCTTAACCACGCTTGTGCGACAAAACGTCGTCACGCGTTGTTGGGTTCCGAGGTTGCCATGTCCCGCTGGGTTCTGTTCGCCGTGGCTGCCGCCTCGGTCGTCCTTGCGCAGTTCATCGATCGCGGTTCCAAGGACCTCGCGGAGGGCATGCAGACCGCCCGCATGCAGCAGGCTGACGATGACATCCGGACCGGAACGGTCCGCCGTCCGCCGCAGCGCTAAGTTTTGTCACGCCGACGCTGCAGCGCGAGACGGGTCCCTTGCATGTGACGTCGCGCGGGTGGACCATGTTCCCACGCGAGGTCCACCAACAAGATCCTCCGTTTGGCCTGTCACTTCCGGGTCGACCTTCTCGCCCGGGCCCCGACACGAGGGGTTGCAGACATGGGCGATCAAGCCGGCAGAAGACAGTCGGGTCCCCGGTGCATTGCGCTGGTGGGCCCGTTCCAGAGCGGCAAGACCACCTTGCTGGAGGCGGTGCTGGAGCGCACGGGTGCCATCGCGCGGATGGGATCCACCGAGAATGGCACCACGGTCTCGGATTCCAGCGCGGAATCCCGCCAGTTCAAGATGAGTGTCGAGGCTGGGTTCGCCACGACCACCTTCATGGGGGACGACTACACCTTCGTCGATTGTCCCGGATCCGTCGATTTTCTCCACGAGATGCGGGCGGTCTGTCCGGCCGTCGACGCCGCCATCGTCGTCTGCGAGGCGGACGAGAAGAAGGTGCCGGCCCTCGGGCTGATCCTGCGCGAACTCGAAGAGCGTGGCATTCCCCGCATTCTTTTCATCAACAAGATCGACAAGGCCAGCCGCCGTCTGCGCGAGACGCTTGAACTGCTGCGGCCCGCCTCGCGGGTTCCGCTGCTCTTGCGCCAGATCCCGATCTGGTCGAACGGCATCGTCTCAGGCTTCGTCGACCTCGCCCTCGAGCGGGCGTTCGTCTACCGCGAGCACGCGGCGTCCCAGGTCATCCCGTTGCACGGGGCTGACCTCGAGAGGGAGAAGGAAGCCCGCTTCACCATGCTCGAGACGCTGGCCGACCATGACGACGCCTTGATGGAAACGCTCCTGTCGGACCTCGAGCCGCCGCGGGACCGCATCTTCGACGATCTGGGCCGGGAACTCGCCGCCGGTCTCATCGTCCCGGTGCTGTTCGGGTCGGCGCTCCAGACCCACGGCGTGCTGCGTCTTCTCAAGTCGCTCCGCCACGACGTCCCGCCGGTCGCGGCCGCGGCTGCGCGCCTCGGCCTGCCCCCGGGCGAGACGATGGCACAGGTGATGAAGACCATCCATACCGCCCATGGCGGCAAGATCTCGGTTGCCCGCGTGCTCTCCGGAACCCTTTCGGAAGGCGCCGTGCTGACCGGGATCGCCGGAACGCCGGAGCGGACGTCCGGCCTGTTTCGCCTCTTTGGCCCTGGCGTCGAGAAGCGCCGCGAGGCGCAGGCTGGTGAGACCGTGGCACTCGGCAAGCTCGACCATGTCGCGACCGGCGAGACGATCACAGCGGGTCGCGCGCCGCCGGTGCCGCTGGCGACGATCGCGTCGCCGCAGCCGGTTCTGTCCATCGCCCTGTCGGCGCATGACCGCAAGGACGATGTCCGCCTCGGTCTCGCCCTGGGCAAGATCTGCGACGAGGACCCCTCGCTCACCGTCAGTCATGGAGGAGACGCCGGCGATATCGTTCTGGCGGGGCAGGGGGAGATGCAACTGCGCGTTGCCGTTGCCAAGCTGGCGAACCGCCATGGCGTGCGCGTCGACCAGGCGCGCCCGGCGATCGGCTATCGCGAGACGATCAAGAAGGCCGTCGCGGGGGTGCGCGGCCGCCACCGCAAGCAGTCCGGCGGCCACGGCCAGTTCGGCGATGTCGTCATCGCGGTGAAGCCCCTTCCGCGCGGCGCCGGTTTCCTGTTCGACGAGACGATCGCCGGCGGCGTGGTGCCGCGACACTATGTGCCGGCCGTACGGGACGGCGTGGCCGAAGGCCTGCGCAAGGGGCCGCTCGGCTTCCCGGTCGTCGACATTGCGGTGACCCTGACCGACGGCAGCTATCATACCGTCGACAGTTCCGACATGGCGTTCCAGCAGGCGGGACGGATCGCCATCCACGAGGCGCTCGGAGCCTGCCAACCGGTGCTGCTGGAGCCGATCCATCGGGTCGCGGTGGCGGTGCCTTCGGAGGCCACGGCGCGGATCAACGCCATCGTTTCGGCCCGGCGCGGCCAGATCCTCGGCTTCGACAGCCGCGAACATTGGCCGGGATGGGACGTGGTCTCCGTCCTGCTGCCGGAGGCCGAGATCGGTGACCTGATCATCGATATCCGCTCGGCCACTGCGGGAGTCGGCTCGTTCACCGCAACTTTCGATCACCTTGCGGAACTGACCGGGCGTGAGGCGGAGCGGGTCGTTCAGAGCCGGGCCGCCTGAGCGCCTTTCGACCCGTCGCGCGAAAAAAAAGCCGGGCTCCAGGAGCCCGGCCTTATGAGTTTCGGCTTCCGATGACGAACACCTGGAAGCCGCCTTCCAGAGGGGAACGCCGACAGCGACGCGAAGGTCACAGGGAGGAAGTGACCCCAAAAATGCTATCGACCACACGAAGATGGCGTGTTCGTGTGCAGCGCACAACCGGAATGGGTGCATGGCTGGATTTCACGTGCCGCACGCCTCGGCATCATGCCCGCAATTTGAGCAAAATCCGCATTGGCCGATTCCCGAGCGGGCATTGCAAACGGTGGAGGACCGGCCGCCGATCGCCCTTCCGTGTGGATAAGGACGCCGCCCCGATTGCGGCGAGATGACGAATCCAAGATCGCTTGTCGGGTCAGTAGGCAGCGCCGCCATCCTGCGTTAGGGTCTGGGTCAGAGATCGATTCGAACAGTCGAATCAAAAGCTTGCAGGTGGCTGTCGCAGCCGGTTGCCAGTTGGTCTCAGGTCCAGTTGTGTCCCGTCGCGTCTGTCCGACAACCGAGCGAACCGCACGGGGGCGGAATGTCCTTGACCGATATCGAAAGTACCGACCGCCAGGTCAATCCCGTCGATCTGGTGGAGAATCTGGCCTCCCTGAACGAATGGTCCTTCGACCGTTCGGGGGATGACGAGATCACGCTGTCCGTCACCGGCCGCTGGTCCGACTATCACGCCTCTTTCACCTGGATGGACGATATCGAGTCGCTCCATTTGGCCTGCGCCTTCGATCTCAAGGTTCCCGACCGGCGCAGGGCCGAGGTCAAGGAACTCGTCCAGCTCATCAACGAGCAGCTCTGGCTCGGTCACTTCGATCTCTGGCCACAGGAGGGGGTGGTCATGTTCCGCCATGCCTTGCTTCTGGCCGGTGGCGCCGAGGCCTCTGGCCGGCAATGCGAGGCGCAGCTCGACGCGGCCATGGAGGCCTGCGATCGCTATTATCAGGCGTTCCAGTTTGTCGTCTGGGCGGGAAAGTCGGCGCGCGAAGCCATGGACTCCGCCCTGTTCGAGACGGCCGGCGAGGCGTGACAGCCGGCGCCCGGACGGCTATCGGTTGGCTCTGTCGAGCCCCGAGGATGCCATGACCGACACCACAGCCTCCCGTTCCCTTGCCGGATTCACCGGCCATGTCGTGCTCGTCGGCGCCGGCCAGATGGGCGGCGCGCTTCTGCGCGGCTGGCTCGACAACGGGCTGCCGCCGGCCCGCATCACCGTGATCGATCCGCGCCCGCCCGCCAATGTCCAGGCGATCATCGATGGCAGCGGCATCGCCCTCGATCCCATCGAGCCCTCCATTGCCGACGTGCTGATCCTGGCCGTCAAGCCGCAGATCGCCGACGAGGTCATGCCGCTGGTCCGCCACGTCGTCGGCCCGCGGACGGTGGTCGTGTCGGTCATGGCCGGCAAGACCATCGCCCGGCTCGAACAGGTCTTCGGCGCCGGCACGGCCGTCGTCCGCACCATTCCCAACACGCCGGCAGCGGTGGGCCGCGGGATCACCGGAGCCGCCGCCAACGATCAGGTCACCACCGCTCAGCGCGCCGCGGTCGAGACGCTTCTGGCCGCCGTCGGCCGGGTCGAATGGCTGATGCTTGAGGACTGGATCGATATCGTCACCGCCGTATCCGGGTCGGGACCGGCCTATGTCTTCCTTCTCGCCGAGACCTTGGCCCGGGCCGGTGCCGCCGCGGGCCTGCCGGCCGAACTCGCCGCGCGTCTCGCGCGTGCCACCGTGGAGGGCGCCGGCGAGCTGATGTTCCGGTCGCCCGACATCGAGCCGGCGACCCTTCGCCAGAACGTCACCTCGCCGAATGGTACGACCCATGCGGCGCTGCAGGTGCTCATGGGCGCGAAGGGCATCGATGCCGCCTTCGTCGAGGCCATCGCGGCTGCGACCAAACGCTCGCGGGAACTGGCGGGCTGACGCCGGCGACCTATCTGTATCCCCATGCACTCTTTGCGAGGGAGACGGCGATGACCGAGACGACCGGGACCGCAGCCAGGACAGACCGCCACGGCGCCATCGTCGCCGCATTCTTGGGCCTTCTGGCGGAACGTGATTTCGATGCCGTGACCCTGGCTGACATCGCCGACCGTTCGGGATTGTCGCTTGGCGACATCCGCGCTGCCTTCGATTCGCGCTTCGCCATCGTTGAGGCCTTCGTCGCCGGCATCGACAAGGCGGTGCTCGACGGGATCGACGCCGATCTCGCCGACCAGGATACCAAGGAGCGGCTGTTCGACGTGCTGATGCGCCGGCTCGATCTCCTGACCCCCCACAAGGCGGCGATCCGCAACCTGTCACGGGCCGCCATGCGCGATCCGGCGCTGGCGCTCGCCCTCAACGGCGTGGCCCGGCGCTCGCAGCGCTGGATGCTGGCGGCCGCCGGCGTCGAGGTGCCGGGAGCCGGCGGCATGATCCGCGCCCAGGGCCTGGCCATCGCCTTCGCCAAGGTGGTGCGGACCTGGCTCGACGATGAGGATCCCGCGCTCGCCCGCACGATGCGGGTCATGGACGAGGAACTGGTCAAGGCGGGCCGGGCGGCGAAGACGCTGAAATCCGTCGAGCAACTGACCGCGCCTCTCAAGTCGCTCCTCTGCGCACCGCTGTCCTGGCGCCGCCGCTCGTCGTCCTGGGGCGGATCGACACAAGAGCGGGACGGGTCGGAGCGCGGCTGGCGCGGCGACGATTTCCGCGATCCGAAAGTGACACCGGTCTGACAACGGCTTGACGTTCCGCCGGGATCGGCGAGAAAGGCCGGGTCCATCCCGGCCTTTTTTGTCGCGAGAACCCCATGTCGCCGATCCAGCCCAGCCCGCCCATCGGTTTCGACGATTTCATGAAGGTCGACATCCGGGTCGGCGAGATCGTCGCGGCGGAACCCTTTCCCGAGGCACGCAAGCCGGCCATCAAGCTGGTGATCGATTTCGGCGAGGAGATCGGCCGCAAGAAATCCTCCGCCCAGATCACGCGGCACTATCAGCCCGAGGCCCTGATCGGTCGCCAGGTGCTGGCGGTGGTGAATTTCCCGCCGCGGCAGATCGGCAAATTCATGTCGGAGGTGCTGACCCTCGGCGTGCCGGATGCTGACGGCGAGGTGGTGCTGATCGGGCCGGGCCATGCCGTGCCGCGCGGCGGCCGGTTGTTCTGAAGCCCGAAAAGCCAAATGGCCGGGACGAGCCCGGCCATTCCATGCTGTTCCGAAGAGGTGTTGCTCAGGCCGCCGCGGCCTTCGGCGTCACCTCGACCGTGTAGTCGTCCATGATTGTCTTGGACATGTTGCCCGGCGTGTAGCGGTAGGGTCCGATCTCGGAGACCGGCGTGACTTCCGCCGCCGTGCCGGTGATGAAGCACTCGTTGAAGCTGGACAACTCCTCCGGCATGATCCGGCGCTCGATCACCTCGAAGCCGCGCTTGCGGCACAGGTCGATGACCGTGCGCCGCGTGATGCCGTCGAGGAAGCAGTCGGCGATCGGCGTGTGCACCTGGCCGTCCTTGATGAAGAAGACGTTGGCGCCGGTGCATTCGGCGACGCGACCCTGCCAGTCGAACATCAGGGCGTCGGCATAGCCCTTCTTCTCGGCCCGATGCTTGGAGATGGTGCAGATCATGTAGAGCCCGGCCGCCTTGGAGGTCGACGGCGCCGTCGCCGGATCGGGCCGGCGGTAATCGGCGATGTCGAGGCGGATGCCCTTCATCTTGGTCGCCGGGTCGAAATAGCTCGGCCATTCCCAGGTGGCGATGGCCAGGTGGATCGTGTTGTGCTGGGCTGACACGCCCATCATCTCCGAGCCGCGCCAGGCGACGGGGCGCACATAGGCATCGGTCTGGCCGTTGGCCTTCAGGGTCGCCATCTTGGCAGCGTCGATCTCGGCGACCGAGAAGGGGATCTCGAAGTCGAGGAGTTCGGCGGACTTGCGCAGCCGGGCCGAGTGCTCGGTGCACTTGTAGATCGCCCCGCCATAGGCCCTCTCGCCCTCGAAGACGGCCGAGGCATAGTGCAGGCCGTGGGTCAGCACATGGACCTGCGCGTCGCGCCAGGGGACGAGCTTGCCGTCCATCCAGATAAATCCATCGCGGTCGTGGAACGGGACCAGAGACATGTCTTCCTCCTGTACTCTCCGGGCTTCGCGGGCGTCCATATCGCGTTTTGCGAACTGGGCCGGGTCCGGCTAACCTTGTCATCGGAGACGCGGCGCTGAGCGACGATTCCCGACGGGGTGAGCAGCCTTTGGGTACGATCGTTTCGTGAATGCGGGCAGATGAGTAACAATCGGCATCGAATATGTCAACATGGCTGACATAAATGTCTCACCGGCCCAGCGCCGGCCCCTTTCCGGCACCGCGGTGACGGGAGCCGAACCGGCAGGTCGCGAACCCGCCTATGAGCTCATCGAGCTGATGTTCTTCGCCTATCGCGACTTCGTCGGCGATCCCGACCACGTGCTGGAGCGCTACCAGTTCGGCCGGGCCCATCACCGCGTGCTCCATTTCGTCTTCCGTCATCCCGAGATCCGGGTCGCCGATCTGCTCGACATCCTCAAGATCACCAAGCAGAGCCTGGCGCGGGTCCTGAAGGAACTGATCGATCAGGGCTTCATTCTCCAGAAGGAAGGGCAGGTCGACCGCCGCCAGCGTCTCCTGGCCGTGACCGACAAGGGCAAGGCGCTCGCCCTCGAACTGGCCAAGCTGCAGACCGAACGATTCGCCCGCGCCATCGCCCAGTCCGGCACGACGCGCGACCAGGCGGTGCGGTTCCTTTATGCGATGATCGATCCGGAGCGGCGCGAGGATGTGACGCGGATGATCACCCAGGCCGATCGCGCCCTGCGCGGCAAGGAGCGCTGACGCCATGTCGACCGCCGTTCCCAAGCCCCCGGCCGACGACGCGCCGCACCTGCTGATCGTCGACGACGACCGCGTCATCCGCCAGACGCTCGCCCGCTACCTGACGAATAACGGCTATCGCATCACCACGGCGAACAACGCCGCGGCGGCGCGCAAGAAGCTCGACGGGCTGACCTTCGACCTGCTGATCCTCGACGTGATGATGCCCGGCGAGACTGGTTTCGAACTTGCCAAGGCCATCCGGGGCGGCACGGCCGGTCCGTCCCGCGACGTGTCCATTCTCATGCTGACCGCCCGTGCGGATCTGTCGGACCGGCTGACCGGCCTCGAGATCGGCGCCGACGACTATCTGCCCAAGCCCTTCGAGCCGCGCGAACTGCTGCTGCGCATCGGCGGCATTCTCCGCCGGGCCATGAGCGCGCCGCAGCCGATCGTCGAGGCGGTGAAGTTCGGTGATTTCCACTTCCACATAAGTCGGCTGGAACTGAGGAAGGGTGACGAGGTGGTTCGCCTCACCGATCGCGAGAAGGACATGCTCAAGGTGCTCGCGGTCAAACCCGGAGAAACGGTGCCGCGCTACGACCTCGCGGCGCCCGGCGGAGACATCAACGAGCGCACGGTCGACGTCCAGGTCAACCGCCTGCGCCGCAAGATCGAGGTCGATCCGGCCAATCCGCTACACCTGCAGACCGTCCGGGGCATCGGCTACCGACTGATCGCCACGCCCTGATTGCGCTGCTGAAACAATGGCCCGCTGTTGCGCGGGCGGGTTGAAACACGGGCATGGTCCTTTATCCTCACCTTACGGAAGGGGAAATCGGAATGAGCACGGATTCGGACGGGTGGAGCACGGGACCGACGGAGGGCGGCGACGTCACCACAGAGCATATCGGGTTTCTTGAGAGGCTGTGGCAGTCGATCACCGGCATTCTGATCGGCCTCGGGCTGATCGCGGCGACGATCTGGGGCATCTTCTGGAACGAGGGCCGGGCGATCGGGACCACCCGGGCGCTGAACGAGGGCGCCGGCGTCACCCTCACCGTGGCGCCGACCCGCGTCGACCCGGCCAACGAGGGCAAGCTGGTCCATGTCGCGGGTGAACTGCGCGCCGGTGGCCGGCTCACCGATGGCGACTTCCAGATCACCACGGAGGCGGTGCGCCTCGTCCGCAAGGTCGAGATGTACCAGTGGAAGGAGGAGCAGCGGACCGAGACGCGGAGCAATGCCGGCGGCTCGCAGACGCGTACCACCACCTATGACTACACCCGGGTCTGGTCGGACCGGCCGATAGACTCCAGCCGCTTCCGCCGCCAGGACGGCCATGCGAACCCGGCCATGCCGGTGACCGGCCGCAGCCAGACCGCCGGAAACGCAACCCTCGGTGCTTTCCGGGCCGACAGCCGAGTCATCGGCCTGTTCGGCTCGTCCACCGAGCGCCGCCTCGAGATCACCGACGGCCAGCTGCGGGCCTTCCAGGCGCGTTTCGGCAGCCAGGCGCGACTGAGTGATGGTGGCGTCTATGTCGGCTACGACGCCGGCAACCCGGTAGTGGGCGATGTCCGGATCACCTACACCATCCTGCCCGAAGGTCCGGTCACGGTCGTCGCCCGCCAGGTCGGCCAGGGTTTCGGTCCCTACCAGGCTTCGAACGGCCGCGAGGTCTTCCTCGGCGAGACCGGCACGAAGACGGCCCAGGAACTCTATGCCCACGCCCATGAATCCAACAGCATGCTGACCTGGATCCTGCGGGTCGTGGTGCTGATCGCCATGTGGATGGGCTTCAACATGATCCTGCGGCCCTTCGTCGTGCTCGCCGACGTCATTCCGCTCTTCGGATCGGCCATGGCTGCCGGGGCCGGGATCGTCGCCCTGGCCCTGACGCTGGTGGTCGCACTGCCGACCTTCGCCATCGCCTGGTTCTGGCACCGTCCCATCATGTCGATCATCCTGATCGTCGTCGGGATCGCCGGCGCCTATGGCCTGAAGCTCCTCGGCGAGCGTCGCCGTGCGGCGGCGCCCCCGGCAGGTGGGCAGGCCATCGGCGGCCAGCCTGGCGCACCGCAACAGCAGGGCGGCTGACCAGCGGTGCCTGAAATGCGAACGCCCGGTCCTTGCGGCCGGGCGTTTCTCTTTCGGGAGCCAGTGGGATCCGTCAGGGGATCAGGATGATCGATCCGGTGGTCTTGCGGCCGGCGAGATCCTTGTGCGCCTTGGCGGCATCCTTGAGCGCATATTCCTTCGGCTTCTGGATCGTCACCGTGCCATTGGCCACCGCCTCGAAGACGTCCTTGGCATTGGCCAGGAGTTCCTTGCGGGTGGCGATGTAATGGTAGAGGCCGGGCCGCGTCAGGCTCGCCGACTTCGCCGACAGTGCTGCCGGCGAGATGGGGTCGGGCACGCCGGAGGCGGTGCCGAACAGGACGAGGTGGCCGCGCACCGCGAGGCATTCGAGGGACTTCAGGAACGTGTCCTTGCCGACACCGTCATAGACGACCTGGACTCCCTTGCCGCCGGTGATCTCCATCACGCGGGCGACGAAATCCTCCTCCGTGTAGATGATCGGGAACTTGCAGCCGTTCTTCTTGGCGAGGGCGGCTTTTTCGGCGCTCGACGTCGTGCCGATGACGGTCGCGCCCAGGGCTTTCGCCCACTGGCAGAGCCAGAGCCCCATGCCGCCGGCCGCGGCATGGATGAGCACGGTGTCGCCCTTCTTGACCGGATGCGTCTCCTTCAGGAGATAGCGCGCCGTCATGCCCTGCAGCATGATCGCCGCGGCCGTCTTGTCGTCGAGTGTTTTCGGCAGCTTGACGAGTTGCGCTGCCGGAATCATCCGCTTCTCGGCATAGGCGCCGGGCGGGCCGCCGGCATAGGCGACACGGTCACCGAAGGCGACTTCGGTGACCCCCGGTCCGATGGCCTCGACGACGCCGGCCGCTTCCATGCCGATCCCGTGAGGCAGGGAGGGCAACTTGTAGAGGCCGCTGCGAAAATAGACGTCGATGAAGTTCACGCCGATGGCGGTCTGCCGGATATAGGCCTCGCCGGGACCGGGCGGCTTCACCGGGACGTCCTCATAGACCAACGCATCCGGTCCGCCGGTCTTGTGGATGCGGATCGCCTTCACCATGTCGCCATTCCCTCTGTCGTGCCGGTCCTGCACCGATGCGGCACGGGCCCTGTCGTTCCGACACGCGACTGCCGCGTTTCAAAACGTTGTAATGCGTTCCAACCTCTTCCGTCACCTGTCATTCTTGCCGGCGAAGGGTTCTGCGCGCCGATCGGCGCGGCGACATGCTGTCGCCCCGTCTCCTGTCGGAACGGCTCTTGCGAGGGATCGGCGAGGAGCCATCATGCTGTCCCGTCGCGAAACGATCCTGTCCTCCCTGAAGGCCGCCACCGCGCTGGGCCTCGCCGCTTCGTCCCCATTGGGGACTCTGCTCGCTGGCAACGCTGCCGCGCAGCCGGCCTCGCCGTTGGCAGGTCTGCCTTATGGCGCGGCGGTGCGCGACGGGCCGCTCGATCAGGAGGCCGACTACCGCGCCGCCCTGGTGCGCCACTGCAGCCAGATTGTCGGGGAGGGTGGCCTGAAATGGTATGACCTCCGGCCGACGCGCGAGCAGTTCGTCTATACGGCGCCGGACAAGCATATTGCCTTCGCGACCGCCAACGGCATGTCGCTGCGCGGCCACACGCTCGTCTGGTACGGGGCCATGCCCGACTGGACCAAGTCCATCGCCTCGGCCTCCGAGGCCGAGAGGCTGATGGTCGGCCATATCGAGGCGGTGATGGGGCGCTATCGCGGGCGCATCAAGAGCTGGGACGTCATCAACGAGGCGATCCCCGACGATCCCGCGAACCGTTCCGACATCCGCCCGTCGATCTGGCAGCAGCGACTCGGCGAGAGCCATATCGCGCTGGCCCTGCGCACCGCGGCGCGCGTTGACCCGGCCGCCCAGCTCGTCATCAACGAATATGACATCGAGTTCGTCGGCGCGCGTTTCCGCCGCAAGCGCGAGGCCTTCCTGCGGCTCCTGCGCGACCTGAAGCTGCGCAACGTGCCGCTTCATGCCGTCGGCCTCCAGGGGCATCTGCGCGGCGAGATCCCCATCGACAAGGAGGGTCTTTCGGCCTTCATCGCCGAGTGCCGCGCCATGGGGCTCGCTGTCCTGGTCACCGAACTCGACGTCGTCGATGACAAGTTGCCCGGTCCTCCCGAGGTCCGCGACATCCTCGCCGCGTCGCGCGTCTACGATCTTCTCGATGCGATCCGCGCCGCCGCGCCGCTCGAATCGATCCTCACCTGGGGCATTACCGACAAGCACACCTGGGTGCCGATCCATTTCAAGCGCGCCGACGGCTTGCCCAACCGGCCGCTGCCGCTCGACGCCGCCTATCAGCCGAAGCCGATGATGCAGGTCATCGCCCATTTCTTGCGGGACCGCCGCTGATGCTGATCCGGCAGACGTCCACCTACATGGTGGCCCACGGCACCTCGTCGGCCCTCGGCTTCCTGTCGGTGATCCTCTTCACGCGCCTGCTGACCCCGGCCGAATACGGCATCTATGTCGTGGCGCTGTCGGTCGCCGGCATCATCTCGGCGCTGCTCTTCACCTGGGTTCGGTTGTCGGTCCTGCGTTTCGAATCGGAGGGCGAGGCGACGGACATCCGCCTGACGGCGCTGATGGCCTATGGCGCCTCGGTCGCGACCCTGCCCGTGGCCCTCGGCGTCACCGTCTGGGCCCTGGCCGTCCCGCTCGACAAGGCGCTGGCGGCGATCGTGCTGGCGGCCGCGCTGGGCCTGTTCGAACTCGGCCAGGAAATCCTCCGCGCACGGCTCGACTCGACCTCCTATATGCGCGCGACCGTGGTCCGCGCCTTCGCCGCGATCGGCATCTCTGTCGCACTGGTGCAGGCCGGTTGGGGCGGATTCGGTCTCGTCGCCGGCGTCGCCTGTGCCTATGTGATCGGCGCCCTGGCCTTTTCCCCCGCCATCTGGAAGGGCCCGCGCAAGCCCGTCGATCCCGTCACCTTCCGCGCCATGCTCGGTTTCGGCGTGCCGATGGCCTTGTCCGGCGGCGTTTTCGCGCTCCACTCGGCCCTCGACCGGCTTCTCGTCGCCTATCTCCTCGGCGATGCTGCAGCGGGCGTCTACGGGGCCTCTGCCGATCTCGTCCGCCAGATCATCCTGTTTCCGGCCCTGTCGGTCGGTTCGGCGGTGGTTCCGCTCGCCATCCGGGCGCTGGCCGAGGAAGGTCCGGCGGCTGCCGACGCCCATCTCACCCGCAGCGGCGAATTGCTTCTCGCCGTCGTCATGCCGGCGGTGATCGGGCTGGCGATCGTTGCGCCGCATTTCGCCGCGCTCGTTCTCGGCCCGGAATTCCGAGATACCGCCGCCGTCCTGGTCCCGATCCTGGTCTTCGCCTGGCTGTTCCAGGCGGTGTCGCAGCAATTCGTCCAGATCAGCTTCCACCTTGCCAAGAAGCCGACGCTCATGGTGGCGCACGGCACGGCCATCCTCGTGGTCAACGTCATCGCCATGACCCTTCTCGTCCCCTCCTTCGGCCTGAAGGGGGCCGCATGGTCGCTAGTGATCGCCGAAGCCGCCGGGGTGATTGCTGGCTACCTGCTGTCGCGCCGCGCCCATCCGCTGCCCTTTGCCTGGCAGCCGATCCTCAAGGTCATGGCGGCGGTGCTCGTCATGGCGGTCCCGACAACCCTCGTCGGGTGGACCGGAGCCCATGGCGATGTCGCGACTTTCGCGGCGGCCGTCGTGACGGGCGTCGTCGCCTATGCCGCCGCGGCCTTCGCCTTGGATCTCGCGGGCGTCCGCTCGCTGGTCATGCAGCGGATCCGCCCGGGCGGCGACCCTTCCTGACGGACGCTTGACGGAGGAATGTACAGGCGACGGTCGCAGCGCGACCGGGAGGGCCTTACGACGTCCAGTCGACCCTGGCGAAATGGGCCTTCAGGCGATCGTCGACCTCGTGAAGGGCCGGGTCGAACCGCTCGGCGCTGGTCCGCTCATATTTCCAGTTGTTCGTGATCTCGCGAAAATGCCGATAGCCGAAACGGCGCGTCACGGCGCGCGAGGGCAGGTAGCCGCCGATCGAATGCACCTTCCACTGCGCGCCGTCGGGAATGCGCGACGGCACGAGGCTCCATTTCGGCGGGCAACGGTCGCCGTCGACCGTCAGGATACCGAAACGCTTCACCGGCCGCTCGCGCAGCACCACGGCATAGTCGCGATGGCGCCGGTGCGCGGCCCGCCCGTCATCCATCGCCCCCTCGCGGCCGACGACCCAGCGGCCCTCGTAGCGCAGCAGGCCGAAGGGCGAGGCCTCGACGGCCTCGAACAGGCTGCGCCCGTCCTCGGTCAGGGTGAGTTCGTCGATGTCCGACACCTGGACACTGGCGGCGGCCTCGAGGAACTGGCGTCGCGCATGTTCCCACACGCCATGCTGGCCGAAGTCGGAATCCCAGTAGCTGCGGGCGTCGAACCCCTGCGGCCCGAATTTGAAGGGCCAGTCGACGACGCGCACCGCCGCGATGCCGGCAAGGTCGCCGACGGCCTCGGCGAGGTCGCCGGGCGTGTAGAGGGTGGATGCGTTGTCGTAGATCAGCACGGCGTCGGCGCCATGGACGTCCCGTGAGAAACGGACCCAGTCCTGGATCCATGCGAGGTCGTTGTCGCGGGACTGGGTGAACACGACACGCCGTCCGGCGAAGATGTCGGCCTCGCTGGCCTGCACCGTGAGGGTCACCGTCCCGAGCGCGCAGGTCAGGGTCAGCGCTCGCGTCCCGTCAGGGGCGGCGACATGCATCTGGCCGTGGCGGTCGAGCTCGCGCAGCGTGAAGGAGCATGTGGCGCCGGAGGGATGGGCCACGATCGTCGCCGCCGCAAGGGCGGGCTTCAGGTTGAGGAAGGGCGGGCCGACCAGCACGATATGCCCGCGCGTCCCGATGAAGGCGTCGTAGAACAGCGTCTCGGCGTCGAACTTGGCCGTGAAATCGGCGTCGCGCGCCTCCGGCGGGCGCGTCGGCAGGCGCCTGGCATCGGTGAACTCCGGCAGCATGACCGGGCGGGTGCCCGTCACGGCGACGCGCGCAACGCCGTCCGCACGAGCGGCTTGAGCAGGCGACACGTCGGGGGAAACAGTCGAACCGGATGGTGTCATGGATGTCAGGCCGAGCGCCGGGCCATCAGGTAGATCGCCTTCGGATTGGTGACGGCATAGCGCCAGAAAAGGCGTCGCGGTTCCAGCCAGATCCTGTAGGCCCACTCGAGCGAGGCCCGCTGCATCCAGGTCGGCGCCCGGCGATTGGTGCCGGAGAGGAAATTGAACAGGCCGCCGGAGGTCTTGATCATCCCGACCCGGGTCAGCTGGTCGGCATGGGTCGCCACGAACCGCTGTTCATGCGGAACGCCCATGGCGAGCCAGAGGATGTCGGGGGCGAGGGCGTCGATCTCGGCGATCTTGGCCTGCAGTGCCGCGCCGGCGAGAAAGCCGTGGCAATGGCCGACGATCCTCAGCCGCGGATAGGCGCGACGGACATTGGCGACAGCCCTCGCATTCTCCTCGGGTGTCGCTCCGAAGAGATAGAAGCTGACGCCCGTCTCCTCGGCGCGGCGGGCGACATCGTGGAAGAGATCGGTGGTCGCCACCCGCTCCGGCAGGGGCTCGCGGCAGCGCAGGCGCGAGGCCACCACCAGCGGCTGGCCGTCGGCGACGATCTGGTCGGCCGCGCGCACCAGCGCCGCGAGGTCGGGCTCCGCCGCGACACGGGCGAGCACCTCGCCATTCGCTGAGGTCAGGTAGAGCGGGCGCCGACCGCGGCGGCGTTCGCCGGCCGCCCGGATCATCCAGTCGGCGGTTGTCGCGCGGTCGAGGACGGCAATGGGGAGATCGCCGACCGTGACCGTCGGGATGGCGGCGAAGGCCGTGTCGAAGGACTCGCTCATCTCAATGCACCAGGCGGGCGAGGGGGCGGCTTGCGGTGATCTGACGGGCAACCGTGACCGACACCGGCTGGCCCGTTCCCCCCTTGAGGAGGGCCAGCAGGAGCGCCAGGCCGACGCCCAGGCCGCCGCCCATCGCGAAACCTGCGAAGGCCATGGCCACGCCGCGCGGCGGGAAAACCCGGTCACGGGGCGGCTGCGCCACGGTGATGATCCGCGCATTGCTCGTATCGAGCCGTTCCAGCTCGCTCGTCTCGCGCGACCGCGCCAGGAAGGCATTGAGCAGATTGCGGTTGACGTCCACCTCGCGCTGCAGTTCGCGCAGCTGGACGAAGGCCTGCCCGGCCTCCGAGGCGAGCGAGGTCAGCTGCTCGACGGTGCGGCGCTGGGTGATCTCGGCAGCGCGGGACCGGTCGAGATCGGCGCGGGCTGCCTGCGCGATGCGGCCGAGTTCGTCGGCGATGGCGCGGTCGAGGTCGCTCACCTGGGCCTGGGCGTTCCGGACGGTTGGATGGCGCGGGCCGAACTCCGTCTGGGCGTCGGCGAGCCGGCGGCGTGCCTCCGCCTGCTGGCCGCGCAGGGCGGCGATGGTCGGCGACATGACCGCCTCCGGCAGCGCTCCGGCCTGGCTGGCCGTGCGCAGCGAGGTCTGGATCTGCTCGCTGCGCGCCTGGGCCTCGGCGACCCTTGCCTGCGCCTGGGCGAGCTGGCTGTTGGCATCCGTCAGCTGCTGTTCGCTGACGAGCTGCGTGCGCGTGCCGACGAGGCCGTTGCGGCGGCGGAAATCCTCTGCCCGCTCCTCGGCGATGCGAACGCGGTTCCGCAATTCGTCGAGACGGTTGGTCAGGGACAGGGTGGCACGGCGCGCCGCATCGGCGCGGGCGGCAGTCTGGCTGTCGATATAGGCATGGGACACCGCATTGGCGAGGCGGGCGGCCTTCTCGCCATCGGCTGCGCGCACGGTCACCTCGATGACGAAGGTCCGTTCGGGACGCCGCACGATGACACGGTCGTAAAGGGCGTTGAGCGCATGCCGCTCGCGGTTCTGCAGGCTTTCCTCGCTCGCCTGGCGCAGGCCGAAGGAGCGCAACAGGCCGACAGCCCAGGAAGCGCCGCCCTGGCCGTTGAATTCAGGGTCGTCGGTCAGACGCTCGCTGTCGATGACGCGCGAAAGCACGCTTTGCGAGGTGACGATTCGCGCCTGACTCTCGACGAAGTTGATCGCCGCATTGGAATCCTGCTGACGCGGCGTCAGTTCGTTGTCGAAGACCTGGATCCCGCGGGGATCGACGAAGATCTGGGCTGTCGCCATGAAGCGCGGCGTCATCATGCGCGAGGCGGCATAGCCGACCCCGGCGCAGAGCAGCGCGAGGAACAGGATCGACAGCCAGTGGGGAAGAATGGCGGCGACGAGACCGGCGGTGGACCGCGGCGGTCCTGCGGCAGGTGCCGGCATCGGCGGATCGCGGCGTTCGGGACGACCATCGTCATACATGGTCGGGTCCTTTCTGGGGCCTGTCCGGTATCGCCTCGGCGGGCGAGGCGTCCCGGAGTGGAACACGGGACTTCGTTCGTGCTGCTGCTCCGCAAGGACGGGACCACCTGCGGCTGTATCGATTCAGGCGATGCCGGCCCGGTCGAGGGCCGCGGCGACGGGCAGGACGGCAAAGCGCCGCTCCAGGGCGCGGGCGACCACGCGCGCCAGCACCTGTGGGGTCGTGCCATAGGGGCTGGGCGCGTCGCAGACGTCATGGGTGAAGAGGACGAGCCAGCCCCTGGCGGCCTCGGCTGTGTCCAGCCAGCGCTCCAGGTTGGCCTCGGTGAGCCCCCTGACGCTGATCTCGACGGCCTTGATGAAGTGGAGGTCGATCCGCCCGGCATTCACCCCCGGCTGGACCGAACGGCAGCTTCGCACGGTCCCGGCCAGATGCCTTTTCTGCATCAGGCCGCAGAGACCGTAGGGAAAGGCGTAGTTCTCGCGCGTCAGAGTCGGAACGATGCGCCGCAAGGCCGCGCGATTGGCGGCGAGATCGGCGGCGAAGGCCGCGGTCCGCATCCGATTGGCGGCTCTGTGGGCGTGGCCATGCAGCGCGATCTCGTGGCCGCGCGCATGGAGATCGGCGACCGTATCCGCCCCGGCGACCGTCCAACGGCTGTCGGTCAGCCCGAACAGGCCGGAGGCGGCATAGAAAGTGCCACGCACGCCATGATCTTCAAGAATGCGGGCACCGGGATCGAAGGCCGATTGCGGGTAGTCGTCGAAGGTGACGGAGAGGATCGGCTGGTCGAGGCCGACGGTCGCCGTGCGGAACGGGACGCGACGTCCTGTCATGTGGCTGAGCCGCGGCAAAAGGCCGCCAGCGTCGACATCGCCCGAGCCCGTGGACGCGCCGCCGCTGTCATGCGGTCGTTCTTGCCCCGATGCGGGATTCGTCGCCACCTTGCGGCTGTCCTCGATCACGCCCACCTCCCGGCCGATTGGCCTGTTTCCGGACAGAGTCGTCCCTCGATCGGTTCATCGGGCCCAGACTGGCAAGAGCCGCGCCAGAGGCAGGGCAGGTGGCTGTCGGGCGGGCGGACATCCCGCGGCAAGCGGCTTGCTGCGGGAGGGCAACCATCCCTGTCCCCACCCGCGTGAGGCCTTGATCGTGACCCAGGTTGAGACTGTCCCCATGGAACTGTCCCGCAGCGAGACGTCCGCCGAACCGGCGCTGTTCCAGAGTGCCGGGCTGATGGCCGAAGCGGTGCTGGCCGTCGTCGTCGTCCCGACCTTCCGGCGCCCGGCCATGCTGGCCGAGACGCTCGCCTCACTCGCCGCCCAGCGCACCGCGGTGCCCTTCGCGGTGGTGGTCGTGGAAAACGACGCGGCTGGCCTCGCCGGGCTCGCCGTTGCGCGCAGGCGCCTGGCCGAGGGCGGACTGCAAGGCCTGGCTTTCGTCGAGACTGCTCAGGGCAATGTCCACGCGATCAATGCCGGCTTCGCCCGCGCCATGGCTGCCTTCCCGCGGGCTGACCACATCCTGATGATCGATGACGACGAGGTCGCATCTCCCGGCTGGCTGGACGCCATGGTCGCCGCCGCCGAAGGGCACGATGCCGACGTGGTTGGCGGCCCGGTTGTGCCGCGCTTCCGCGATGAAGCGCCGCGCGTGCTCGCCCGCCATCCGGTTTTCTGGCCGAGCCATGACCGTTCGGGCCCGGTTCCGATGATCTACGGCACTGGCAATTGCCTCATGCGCAGGCGGGTCTTCGACAGGCTGGGCCATCGGCCTCTCGATCCCCGTTTCAACTTTCTCGGCGGCGGCGACATGGATTTCTTCACCCGCTGCCGGCGGGCCGGACTTCGCGCGTTCTGGGTGCAGGAGGCGCTGATCACCGAGACCGTCCCGGCCGATCGGGCCCGCATCGCCTGGGTGCTGCGGCGGGGCATGCGGATCGGCTCGATCAACCGGGCCGTCGACCTGAAACATGCGCCCGGTCTGCCCGGACGCCTTCGGATCATCGCCAAGGACGTCGCGATCGTGCCGGTCGCGCTGCTGCGCGCGGCCGGAATGCTGCTGCGCACCGGCAACCCCGTCATCGCCGCCCATCCGCTCGCAGTCTCGGCCGGCCGCCTCGCCGCCTGGGCCGGTGTCGAGCAGCAGCCCTATCGGGCGGGGCAGACCACATGAGCCTCGCCACCCCAAACGGCGCCGCGCGGAGCCTTCCCGCCGAAGAACTCGCCGAACTGATGGTGTGGGGGCGCCTCGCCGTCTTTGCGGGGGCGCTGCTGCTCTCCTGGATCACGCTCGAGCCCTTTGCCGACCTGACGAACACGGACGTGCTGGAACTCGCCACCGGCCGGGACGGCGCCACCTATCTGGCTTATGGCCTGCTCGCCGCCGCTGGCCTCGCCGTCAGCCTGATGACCCAGCCGCGGCTGCTGGCGACGCTTCTCCATCCGATGTGGATCCTGCTCGCCCTCTGGCTCGGCGTCACCGTGGTGACCTCGGCAGATCCCAGCCTGTCGATGAGGCGCCTCATTCTTTTCGGCATGCTGGCTCTCGTCTGTGCCACGCTGTTCCTGATGCCGCGCGGTCGCGCCCAGATGGCGGCGCTGCTGGTGGCATCCGCGGGCATCGTGACGGTGCTGTCGCTCGTTGGCATCACGCTCTTTCCGGATCTTGCCATCCACCAGGCGACGGATGTGGGCGAGCCGCAGCTGGCCGGGGACTGGCGCGGCATCTTCGCCCACAAGAACACCACCGGCGCGATCTTCGCCATGTTCATCTTCATGATGATCTTCGCCATCCGCGCGGGACATGCCTTCGCCGCGGCGCCGGTGCTGGCGGCATCGGTGCTCATCGTCGCCATGTCCGGCGCCAAGAGTTCGACCATGCTCTTCGTCGGCGCCATGCTCGTCTCGGTCCTGGTCTCCCGGATCCGCAGCGGGGTCATGGTTGGTTGCATCGCCTTTGCGCCCCTGGCGGTGCTGTCGATCCTCGGCCCCGGTTCGGTCGTGAGCGAGGCCATCGGGCGTGTCGTCCGGATGCTGCCTGTCGACGTCACCTTCACCGGCCGCGCCGACATCTGGGAACTGGCTCTTGAGAAAATCGCCGAGCGGCCGCTCACCGGCTGGGGCTACCAGGCCTATTGGGCGCTGGAATCGACGCGCTTCGGGCAGGAGGACACCACCCAGTGGGCCGGCCATGCCGCCCACGCGCATAACGGCTATATCGACGCGGCGCTCAACATGGGCCTGCCGGGTCTGGCCCTGACCGTCATCGTCTTCGTCCTCATGCCGCTGCGCAACTATCTGGCGGCCCGGCGAGGCGGCGCCGATCCGGCGCTGCTGCTCATGCTGCTGCAGATCTGGCTCTTCGGCGTCTATCTGTCGGTCATGGAGAGCTTCATGTATCTGCGCTTCCATCCGACCTGGATCACCT
>JAIEPJ010000087.1 GCA_019749835.1 Phreatobacter sp.
CGCTCGGCGGTCGGTCTGTGGTGATCAGAAGCTACACCACGTCCTGGGACGTCACCCCGCACGGCGTCGCTTAGCTCGAGCCAGGCGGGAAGCCTTCCATAGCCGATCACGTCATCGATCTTGGCAAGCGTCCATCCCTTGGGGTCAATGTGGCGGTGGGTCATGCCCTTACCCAGACTCTGGTGTGGTGCGCTCGGTCGGTGCCGGTTCCGATACCGTTCCTGCTGGTGTGGCGGTGATAAATGGACCGTTTATGAGACGCGCGGGGGAGGGGTCTAGGCAGAACCGCCACTGGCCTCTCCCGAAGTCTCAAAAGGCGTCTTGAAATCATCGTCTCATTTCCTCATGTTCTCCATGAGAATTGAGACACAACTATGCGCATCGGTTACGCCCGGGTATCGACCCTCGACCAAAACCCTGACCTGCAACTGGAGAAGCTGCGGCAGGCAGGGTGCGAAAAGCTCGTGGTCGAGAAGGCCTCCGGCGGCCGGGCTGACCGGCCGGAGCTGAACCGCGTCCTGCACGACATGCTGCGCGAGGGCGACACACTCGTGGTCTGGAAGCTCGACCGGCTGGCCCGATCCCTTAAGCAGCTCATCGAAACAGCGGCGGACCTAAAGGCGCGAGGCATCGGTCTGGTCTCACTGACTGATGCGATTGATACGTCCTCCTCAGGCGGCATGCTGGTCTTCCACCTGCTCGGCGCCATCGCCGAGTTTGAGCGGGCGCTGATCCGCGAACGAACGATGGCCGGCTTGGCAGAGGCCAAGCGGAAGGGCCGCCAAGGAGGCCGGCCGCGCCGGCTTTCCGAGAAGGACGCAGCCGCTGCCAAAGCGCTGCTCGCTCATGGACACCTGACGGCCAGGGAGGTGGCAGCCAGGTTCGGCGTGTCTAAGGCAACACTATACCGCCATCTTCAATTTGGGACGCTTCAGGCGTCGGCACCGCATGATCGATGAAAGCGAGCTACCGGAAGCGCCGGATGGTGCTGGAGAGCATGAGTCGGCCTCAGATCGTCTCTGAGGCGGGGCGTCGCCACCGCATATCGGAGGATGTCCCACGTCGGGAAAAAGGATGCGAGAGGGTCCTAGAAGCCGATTCACCTGAACGGTGCGCGTCCAGCCTGAACGATCCGCTCGTACTTTTGTTTGATCAACGCAAAAACGTCCTGGAACGCCTGGGGATTTGGAAGAGCGTCACTGGGCTTAGAACCCATAAGCGTCATAAACTCTCGCGCGGGCCGGGATTTCTGGAACTCCAGCCCAACGGCTTCAAACGCTTCCTCATACCGCTTAACAATCCGAGGGATATTCGTGTTGAGCGTGAGCTTCTTTCCCTTCAGCTCCGTGGCGTAGCTCTTGTCCACGAGGGCTTTATAAACACCTGGATCGATGAGGTCTTCGATATCCGCTTCCTTGGGTTTGGCAGCCATGCCTTCCGAGACCAAGGTGATTGCGCTGTCTCGAAGCAGCTTGCTCCCGACCAACTCCTTCTTCGCCTCTCGGCCTGCTTTGTCGTCGTCAAGCAGAACCAGGACGGTCAGCTCTTGCGATGCCAATAGGGCTGCCATGTATGAAACCTTCCCCGCACCACCTGCTGGCGTGATGGTCAAAGCATCGGGAAGGGTGACCGCCCCTGTCGCCTGGAAGTGGCTATGCACTGCCGAAAGAATCCAGAAATCGGTGACGCCTTCCACCACCAAGTTTGAATGACCAACAAACAGCGTTTGGGCGAGCTGGTAACCAAAAGCCGCCTGCAGGGGAAATAGGGTTCTGGAGTCACCTGTCGGCGTATTTGTGACCTGGGTTCCCTTTTCTTCATCGATGTTCACTGTGCGAACGCTATCCATCGCGTCCGGTGCCACCATAAACGGTGAATGCGTTGTGTAGATAATCTGGTTTTTGAAATCGTCTTTGAAGTGCCTGAGCAGATCTTCTTGGGATTTGGCGTGTAAAAAGAGTCCGGGTTCGTCGAGAAGAAGAATCGCGCTTTCGCCGCCCCCTTGCTTCGTATCTGCCGCGAAGGTTAGATAGAACGAGAAAAACCACCGGAACCCACGACTTCTTTCATCCAAGTTGACTTCGACATCATAGACCGCGTTTGGGTCAGAAATCAGCGTGTCTAAGTAAGGGCCATCGATATTGTAACGGACTTTAAGCGGACGGTCTTTCCATAGGCGCCGAAGCTCTGTAGTGACTACCGCGCCTGCACGATTGAGAAGCTGATTGCGGGTTTCGTGATCCCCGCGCATCCCATTAAGTTCCTTCGGACTGAACCCGGCGACTTTCGCCATCTTCTCAAAGTTGTCATCCGCCTCCTTACGATTGGGGTCTCGACCTCGCTCGTTCAAGAAAGTGTCGAGGTTCTGATGACCATAAATTTCTGGGAATTCAGCAACGTACGTGAACGTCGGTAACCAACTTAGAACAGTCTCTCGCGCTTCATTAGCCCCGCCGTCGAATTCTACAATGCTTATGCATTCGGCTTCAAATTGGGAAATCAGCTGATCTTCCGCTTCAGTAGGTACGATAGAGGCTTCACCCAGACGCTTTCGAAGGTCTCTAGTGGCTGCAACATTCTCAGTCGCCCAATTCTTGGCCGGTCCCACTTTGGCGAGTGTTTCGCCTAGCCGTGTCAGTGCGCTGCTAATGGCCGTCGCATGCTGCTCAGCAATGTCTCCCAGCTTTCCAGTGAGGGAGGGCTCCAGTCGACGCAGAGCGCCAGTTAGCTTTGAACGGGAGGGCTCGGGTGGCTTTATTCCAAGGTCGACCCACCCCCGTTCTCCATATCCACGCCCAACAGCCACCTGCTTGCAGTTCTTCAGCGCCGGCAGCATTTCCCCCAAAGCCTCTTGTTCTTCGTTATCAAGCTCCCACCAGGTCCAGACAACGTGGGTGTCAGGCGTGCATTCATCGAGACGGCGCCCGCGAGGAAAATCCTTGATTTTGTTCAGTGGCTTTCGCCCTCCTGGAGGGTTGAGATTAGCAAGAGCCAGAAGCAGGTTGGATTTGCCGCTTTCGTTCCGGCCAACAAGCGAAGTGATCTGGGATACCGCGATGTCGCCGCTGTCGTTCACCGAACGGAAGTTCGTCACGCGAAACTTCGTAAGCTTCATCGCTACCCCCTAGACGTGGTTACGCCAGGCTAACTTGACTCGATTTAGTTGGCTAGGTTGTGATCATAGGCATATGCACCTGCCCACAGGAATGGGCGGCGACGTCATCCAGGCCAAACGCAAGCCGGGCGTTGACAGAGGCGAATCGCTTCCTTGCGGGCGTTACCTTGTCCAGTGGCATGGACCTTCCGCTTGGACAGGTGGATAATGGAATACGGGAGGTTAGCCTCTTCCTAGCCGGCAAGGCTCCATCATGAGAAACTGCACCTCAGACGCGTTGGGAGCTAATACTGCAGGTCATCGCCTTTCGCTTTAGGCTGGATACCCGTTGTTGAAGCTGGCGTGCGATGGTGCAGGTTGACTATTCTACACGCTCGAAGCGTTTTGCAAGTACGATTACTCTGCTGGGCGGATTATCTCCGGACATTTCTATTCATTAGCGCAGCAGTTAAGATGCGCAGATGAAATGGCTATTTTTAAGAGCTGGCGATGGTAGCTGACATAGTCTCGACTGATAGAGTAATTCAGCTTGGCAAAGGCCTCGCTTCAATTCCCGAACGGCTCCTGCTGGCTCATGCGCGCGGCGAAGTGCTGTTCATCTGCGGTGCAGGCATATCCAGGCCCGCCGGGCTTCCGGACTTTCGTGAGCTTGTTCTCAGCGTTTATGCCAGACTCGATACGGCGACCCACAATATCTTGAGGGCACTGCCACCGGGTGCTTGTAACCATTGGCAGGCCAACTGTGCGGGCCTGACCGACCAGCAGACTGCTGAAGTGAGGCGGTTCATCGTCGGCGACTTTGATGTTGTCCTCGGCATGCTCGAGCGCCGGCTCGACGATCAAACTCGCGGTGATGGTCAGGTAAGGCGTGCTGTCGCTACGATCCTGCGTTCAGGGGCAGCTAGCCCGGCCGCGATTCATAAGGCCCTCATCGCCCTTGCCGATCGCGGCGGCGCCAAGACCATCGTAACAACAAACTTCGATCTGCTGCTTCAAGTCGCCGCCCAGCGCCTTCGGTCGCCCCTAGAAACCTATTCCCTCGGCTCGATACCAAGGCCATCGCGACAATCGGAGTTCTCCGGCGTGCACCATATCCATGGTGCGCTCGAAAAGAACCGGGCGAGAACGTCTGAGCTTGTTCTATCGGATCAGGATTTTGGTGAGTTTTATCTGCGCCGACGCGTTGTTCCGGATTTCATCTATGATGCTGCGCGCCTGTATCATCTGGTGCTGGTCGGCTACAGCGCCAACGATCCGCCTATGCGTTATCTGCTCAATGCGGTCGCTGCGGACGGCAAGCGCTTTGATGACTTGAAAGAGCGCTTCACCTTTCTCGGCACGAGCTCGCCGGATACAGTCGCCCTAGCGGACTGGAATGGACGCGGAATCACACCGATCCACTACGATTCAAAGAACAACCATGATGCGCTAAGAGCAACCCTCGAGCGATGGGCGGCTTTATCCGCAATCAATGGGAGAAAGGCGATTGTCGATGCCGAGTTGCGCAGAATTGTAAATGTATCGCGGTCGGCGGCCAAAGAGTCTGACCGCGACATCTTCGACCATTTGTTCCGTAGAAGCAACGCGAGTGAACGCGTGCGACTGTCGGCGCTGGTTTCGGATGCGAAGGCAGAGATCCAATGGCTTGATGCGATCGTCAAGATTTGCTCTGAAGCCGACCGGGGGCGGAAGCCATGATCCGACCCTGGGCTTATCTTGACCCGAAAGACCGCGAGACGTTCCGAACGATTATCGGCTTTTTGAACAAGCGCTTGGCTGAGCAGGCAACGATCGACTGGGCGTTGTAGCTCAAGCCCGAGCAGCGAATCGAGCGCATAGCAGTTGAAGACCTGTTGACAAGCCCCGGTGCGCGCGACCTGGCGGAGCCTTGGGCCTCCGCGTGGCGGCTGATCGAAGAATGCTGGTCGCATCCCCAAACTGAAGGACGCATCGGAACAGCCATTTACGGCATTCAGAATAGACTGCGTGCAGGTGACCGGTCCGGCGCGGTGGTTTCCGCCATCGTTGGTGTGGTTGCGCCGCGCCTCAAGGTCGAACCGATCGATGCGTGGCGATGGAACTACGTCCAAAAGCCGCGCAAGCCGAAGACCGTCGATCACATCGTGTCCGCTGGTCTGACCAGCGGAGATCTGGTTGATCTGAACGTGCTCGAACTTGCAAAGATTAATGACCTTGCGTTTCTGGTTTCGCTGGTCAACGCGCTCGAATCCGCTGTCAATCACGGCCTCGATATTGCTCGCAGGCTAGGGTGGGATGGACAAAGGCACCTATGGCAACTCGGTGACCTGAAACGCGCGTACTACGTGGCTGACGCTCCAAGGGCGAGCGACAATCGTGACCCGGACGCATTTAATCGCGGCATCGCGCCGTCAGTGAAGCTGCTGCATGCCGTAGTCACAAGGATCTCGGTGCTTGATCCTGCCGAGGCGCAAAGCTTTGCTCTGCGATGGAGGTCGAATAGCTCGCCGGTGCATATTCGCCTGTGGGCGGCGATGTCTCGGGAGGCGCAGATTACGCCCGCCGATAAGGTGGCGGACTTTCTCATTGCGCTGGATGCGGATCGGTTTTGGGGTGTGCACGGCTTCCCGGAGATCACCGAACTTCGAGCCGTCCGCTTCCGCGATATGAACGCAGGAGCGCAAGAAGCCATCGTCTCTCGGATTGAGAAGGGCCCTCCACGAAATCATTGGCCGAGGAAGGGTGATCCCGCGGAAGTAAAGAATGCGCGACTGTATTGGTCCTTGCGGGAGTTGCGGCGCATCGAAGTCGGCTGCGGGGTCCTGCCTAGCCGAGCCAAGACCTGGCTTGATGCCCACGCGGCGCAATTCGCCGAACTTGCGGAAATGACGATTGAGGACGGTTTCCCTGGCGGGGTCACCGTTACTCGTCGTGATGTGAAGCCGGATACGAAATTCGACACGCTTTCAGGCTACGAACGGCTGAGGGGGCTCGAAGTCGCGTTGGGGATTGGACGTCGCGGTTGGGATGATGATCCTGCCGAGCGCGCGAATGACTGGATCAACCAGCAGGGCAACGCCGAAGAGTTGCTTGCGGACTTCGAGACCACGACCAGCGGTGCCGACGACTTTCCGAAGGTCTGGAACCGCTTTGGCTGGGCGCACAGGCCACGCCAGCGGGATGGGCAAGCTGCACCGGATGCGGAACTGAGCGCGGAAGCTGGCAGGGTTCTCCGCCTGTTGAACCAGCTCTCTGACGCTACGCTTTCAAGCGCAATCGAGGGTGTCTGTGCCTGGCTGGAGGCCTGGGAGAGGCACGCTGTCAAGCTGTCGCTGGCCTTGCCGATCTGGATTCGTCTTTGGCCAATCGCTGTTGAGGTTACGGACCGCAAACCTGAGGAAGCGGATGAGGCCGACCTCAACGTCGTCACACGTGTTGATGACGATGAGCGCGAGCCGATGGAGCTCGACACGCTCAACACGCCCGCAGGTAAACTCGTCGGAGTGTTTCTGGCTGCCTGCCCAAGCCTGACACCCGGAGCGCAAGCCTTTCCCGCAGGTTCGATGGAAAGGCAGATGCGCGACATCGTGATTGCTACGGAAGGTCGAAGCGGACTCATTGCGAAGCATCGGATGATCGAGGGGCTGCCCTATTTCATTCACGCTGATCCCGATTGGGCCAAGGAACATCTCATCGCGCCGTTGCTCAAGGCTGACGGTGCCGCCCGAGCACTTTGGCGGGCCGTTGCACGGCGCACGCACTTCACCAGAGTGTTGGAAAGCATCGGTGCGGCGATGGCCGAACGTGCCAATGATCGCCGATTGGGCAGGAACACGCGCCGTCGGCTTGTGTTCAGCCTGGTAGTCGAATCCCTTCATGCCTTCCGCGAAGGCCGAGCGCCTGCGGTGCCGAACCAGCGCATTCAACAGATGCTGCGAACGCTCGATGACGAAGTGCGCGCATCGGCGGCAAACGCGATCCAAGTTTTTGTCCGAGATGTTTCATCGAAGCCACCGCCAGATCAGTCTGTCAGCACGCGAGACGGTCTCTTCCGCGCCGCCGCAGCGCCGTTCCTTCGCGAGGTCTGGCCACAGGAGCGGTCGCTGGCGACACCGGGGGTCAGCGGCGCACTTGCTGATCTTCCGGCAACCTCAGGCGAGGCATTCGCCGAAGCCGTGGACGCAGTCGCCCGCTTTCTCGTTCCATTCGAGTGCTGGTCGATGGTCAATTTCGGCCTTTACGGCGAGGAGGGTGAAGCAAGTAAGCTCGCGATCATCAATGACGAAGAAAAGGCGAAGGCTCTCTTGAAACTGCTTGATCTAACAATCGGCGCGTTGGAAGGCGCCGTGGTTCCTCATGATCTGACGGATGCACTGGATCAGATCCAAAGCGTCGCCCCACTCCTAGCCGAAACTCCTATTTTCCGACGGTTGGCAACAGCGGCGCGACGTTGACTAGCGATGGACGCCCACCTGTCCCTGCGCAGCGAGATGCGAACCCGTCGATGTGTGTACCGTACCCGCGTCTCGCAGATCTCCTTGATGCGCTGGTTCAGCTCGGCCTGCGTGCCACGCTTCGGCTTGTAGACGTAAAGACCCCGATCGATTCGAAGGGTGGCGCAGGCGCGCCTGGCCGACACCTTCCAATCACTGCGAACCTTGTCCACAAGCTCCCGTTTGCGCGCACGCCTGAGAGTTTTTCTGCCAGCATGTCCTGAAGCATGGCCTTGTCGAGCAACACGTCCGCGACGATCCGCTTCAGCTTGGCGTTCTCTTCCTCGAGCTGCCGCAGCCGCTTCATCTCCGACGGCATCAACCCGGCATACTTCTTCCGCCAATTGTAGAAGGTGGCGTCCGAGATCCCCGCCTTCCGGCAAACTTCCGCGATCGGCGCACCGTCCTCCGCCTGCTTCAGCACGAAGGCGATCTGCGCCTCCGTGGACTTCGACGTCTTCATGGAACTCTCCTCGTCCCCGACCCGGGGATCATAAGTGGAAAATTCCAGTTCAAACTGGCCTAAAGGGTCGGGAGTACGTCAGGTGACTGACAGATAGCGCCTCACAACATTCGTCGCCCTAGGCGAAGAGGCCCCGCCGATGGCGGGGCCTTCATGGTCAAATGTCACGTTATGGGTGGATTGCGCCACGCTAACCCGGCATTTGGTGCCAAGTTATGCGTCGCTCCACAACAAGTGGTTCGTCGCGTCAGCTGCAGCCCGTCGTCGAGCCGCATGTGTCGCACTTCAGGCAGGTGCCGTTGCGCACCAGCGTGAAATTCGAGCATTCGGGGCAGGCATCGCCCACATAGCCGCGCAGCTTGGCTTCCGCCCGCCGGTCGGCGGTCGAGCGCTCGGCCTTGGCCTCGGGTGCTGCCTCCGCCGTATCGAACAGCGCGGTGAGGGCAGGGGAGACGGCGGCCACCACCTCCTCCTTCAGTGCCGTGGCGCCGATCGTGGCCGGGCCGCGGCCCATGGTCACCACCGTACCCGAGCGCCCGTCGCTCGACAGCGAACCCGGGGTCGGCTGGCCGCTCTGGCCGGCGACCACGGTGAACTTGTCGGTCTTGCCGCGCACCAGGCCCTTCGACAGCACCGCCTTGGCAACCCCTTCCGATGCGCCCGTGCCGAGCGCATCGTAGCGGCTCTCGCCGGGATCTACATGGCCGAGATCGGCACGGCCAAGATAGCTCACGGCGAGCTCCCGGAACACATAGTCGAGGATCGAGGTCGCATATTTGATCGTGTCGTTGCCCTGGACGGGGCCCGCCGGCTCGAAGCGCGTGAAGGTGAAGGCCTCCACATATTCGTCCAGCGGCACGCCGTATTGCAGGCCAAGCGAGATGGCGATGGCAAAGTTGTTGAGGAGCGAGCGCAGCGCCGCGCCCTCCTTGTGCATATCGATGAAGATCTCGCCGATACGGCCGTCGTCATATTCGCCGGTGCGCAGATAGACCTTGTGGCCACCGACAACCGCCTTCTGGGTATAGCCCTTGCGGCGGTCGGGCAGCTTCTCGCGCTCGCGGATCACCTGCACGCGCTCGACCACCTTCTCGACGATGCGCTCGGCGAGCGCCGCGGCGCGGGCCGCCTGCGGCTTCTCCATGAACTCCTCGACGCCGTCCTCGTCCTCGTCGTCCTCGATGAGCTGCGAGTTCAGCGGCTGGGAGAGCTTCGAGCCGTCGCGATAGAGGGCGTTCGCCTTCAGCGCCAGCTTCCACGAGAGCATATAGGCGCTCTTGCAGTCGTCGACGGTGGCCTCGTTCGGCATGTTGATGGTCTTGGAGATGGCGCCCGAGATGAAGGGCTGGGCCGCCGCCATCATGCGGATGTGGCTGTCCACCGAGAGGTAGCGCTTGCCCTTGCGGCCGCAGGGATTGGCGCAGTCGAAGACCGCATAGTGCTCGGTCTTCAGATAGGGCGCGCCTTCCAGGGTCATGGCACCGCAGACATGCTCGTTGGCCGCCTCGATATCCTTCTTCGAGAAACCGATGCGGGCGAGCAGCTCGAAGCCGGGGGCGTTGACCTCCTCGGCGGGGATGCCGAGGGCCTTGACCACGAAGTCCTCGCCGAGCGTCCACTTGTTGAAGACGAACTTGATGTCGAAGGCCGTCTTGAGCTGCGCCTCGACCTTGGCCAGAGCCTCGTCGGTGAAGCCCTTGGCACGCAGCGTCGTCGCATTGATCGCCGGGGCCTGGGCGAGCGTGCCGTGGCCGACCGCATAGGCCTCCATCTCGGCGATCTCGCTCTCGCGATAGCCAAGGGTGCGCAGCGCTTCCGGCACCGCCTGGTTGATGATCTTGAAATAGCCGCCGCCGGCCAGCTTCTTGAACTTCACCAGGGCGAAGTCCGGCTCGATGCCGGTCGTGTCGCAGTCCATGACGAGGCCGATCGTGCCGGTGGGCGCGATGACCGAGACCTGGGCGTTGCGGTAGCCGTGGGTCTCGCCGAGGGCAAGCGCCTCGTCCCAGGCGCGGGTGGCATGGGCGACGAGGCCCGGCACCGGACAATTGGCGTGGTCGAGCGCGACCGGGTTCACCGACAGCGCCTCGTAGCCGGTCGTCTGGCCGTGGGCGGCGCGGCGATGGTTGCGGATGACCCGGAGCATGGCCTCGCGGTTCGGCTGATAGCCCGGGAAGGGTCCGAGCTCGCCGGCCATCTCTGCCGATGTCTTGTAGGAGATGCCGGTCATCACCGCCGTGAGCACGCCGGCCAGCGAGCGGCCCTCGTCGGAATCATAGGGGATGCCCATGGTCATCAGCAGGCCGCCGATATTGGCATAGCCGAGGCCCAGGGTGCGGTATTCGAAGGAGCGCTCGGCGATCTGGCGCGAGGGGAACTGTGCCATCAGCACGGAGATCTCGAGCACCACGGTCCACAGCCGGCACAGATGCTCATAGCCGGCGATGTCGAACTGCTTGGCCTTGGGGTCGTAGAACTGCAGCAGGTTGGCGGAAGCCAGATTGCAGGCCGTGTCGTCGAGGAACATATATTCCGAGCACGGGTTGGAGGCACGGATCGGGCCGGCCGCCGGGCAGGTGTGCCAGTCGTTCATCGTCGTGTTGAAATGCAGGCCCGGATCGGCGGAGGCCCAGGCGGCGTGGCCGATCTTCTCCCACAGGTCGCGCGCCTTCAGCGTCTTCATCACCTTGCCGGAGATGCGCGCCGTCAGGTTCCAGTCGCCGTCCTTCTCCACCGCCTGCAGGAAGTCGTCCTTCAGCGAGACGGAATTGTTGGAGTTCTGGCCGGCCACCGTCAGATAGGCGTCGGAATCCCAGTCCGTGTCATAGGTCGGGAAGTCGATGTCCTTGTAGCCCTGCTTGGCGAACTGGATGACCCGCTTGATGTAGTTGTCGGGCACCATGGCCTTGCGCGCCGCCTTCACCTCGCGCTTCAGCGCCGGGTTCTGGTTCGGGTCGAAACAGGCATCGCCATCACCCTCGCAATTGATGCAGGCCTTCATGATGGCCTTGAGGTGCTTGGCGACGATCTTCGAGCCGGTCACCAGCGAGGCGACCTTCTGCTCCTCCAGCACCTTCCAGTCGATATAGGCCTCGATGTCCGGGTGGTCGGCATCGACCACCACCATCTTGGCGGCGCGCCGCGTCGTGCCGCCCGACTTGATGGCGCCGGCGGCGCGGTCGCCGATCTTCAGGAAGCTCATCAGACCGGACGAGCGGCCGCCGCCGGCGAGTTTCTCGCCCTCGCCGCGCAGATAGGAGAAGTTGGAGCCGGTGCCCGAGCCATATTTGAACAGGCGCGCCTCGCGCACCCACAGGTCCATGATGCCGCCCTCGTTGACGAGGTCGTCGGCAACCGACTGGATGAAGCAGGCGTGGGGCTGCGGGTGCTCGTAGGCCGACTTCGACTTGGTCAGCTTGCCGGTCTCGAAATCGACGTAGTAATGGCCCTGGCCGGGTCCGTCGATGCCATAGGCCCAGTGCAGGCCGGTGTTGAACCATTGCGGCGAGTTCGGCGCCACCATCTGGCGGGCCAGCATGAAGCGCAGCTCGTCATAGAAGGCCTGGGCATCGGCCTCCTGGTCGAAATAGCCGCCCTTCCAGCCCCAATAGGTCCAGGTGCCGGCGAGGCGGTCGAAAACCTGCTGCGAGGTCGTCTCGCCGACCCAGCGCTCGCCCTCGGGCAGTTCCTTCATCGCCTTGTCGTCGGGCGACGAGCGCCACAGCCACGACGGCACGGAATTCTCCTCGACGCGCTTCAGTCGCGCGGGAACGCCGGCCTTGCGGAAATATTTCTGCGCCAGGATATCGGCGGCCACCTGGCTCCACGCCTCCGGCACCTCGATGCCCTCCAGACGGAAGACGATCGAGCCATCGGGATTGCGGATCTCCGACGTCGCCTTGCGGAACGCGATCTCCTGATAGGGAGACTGTCCGGCCTTGGTGTAACGCCTGTCGATGCGCATCTGTCGATCCTCGTCTCAGGCCGGGAGTGTGCTCCCACGCCGTCATTGGGTCCAGCGAGCCGGACCTGCCCCGCCCGGTTATCCGGGCCCCGTTTGTCGCCGCGGCCGGCTTGTTCCCGCTCTCCACAGGAGAGGGTCGCCGGCTCGTTGATATCCTCTCCGCGCCCTGTCGCACGGCCCCTGGCGTCGCTCCGCCCGCCGCGGGGGTGATCCGCCGGAGCGGACACCATCCATCGGGTGCGGAGACACTTTTCCAGCTCCGACGCACCGCGGCGTCAGCAGCCTTCAAAACCGTCTGGGGAAGGCCCGGCAGGGACTTGAAACGATCCGCCGAACTCGAGGCAACCTATGCTTCAGGCACTGACGACGTCAAGATATAGTGGGCAGGAGTAAACGAGCCCCTAAATATGGTGTGGATGCGCTCGATTTTCCAGGGGAATGCCGCTTGGCTGTTCCAAGTCTCGGAAATCGCGAGGAGATTCGGCAAGCGGATTCTGAGCCGGCGAGGCGGCGCTCGGCGATTCCCGTTCCCGCAAGGGATAAGTTCGCCGGTCATCCCCAGGGTGCCATGTCCGGATGTGGCAAATTCGTGACACGGCGGGGGGCGCCGTTTCGGCTTCGTTCACGCCGGGGTGCCGCCGCGGCGCGCGCCGGATGCCGGTTGCGGTCCCTAGGTACCTCGAATCGCAGCCGAATCGGCCATGTCACCGAATCGTCGCGACCAACCGGAAACGGCCGGGTTTCCCCGGCCGCGTCCTCGTGCGATCGCTTGGAGTAACGCGCTATTCGGCGCCCTTGCGGTTCCACCAACCGGCCCGCCGGGCGGTTACCGCCGCGGGCTGGACGGTATCCACCGGTTCAGGATCGGGCGTCCGCCGCCGCTTGACCGGTTCGGCAGGCGGCGCTTCGGGCGCCGCTGTCGGGACGGGGGTCGGTGCGGCGACCGCGACCGGCTCTGCCGCCACGATCGGCTCGGCGGGGGGAGTCCGCCGGCGGCGTGCCGGCGGCTCTGCCGGAACCGGGGCAGCCTCCGCAGCCGTCGGCTCGACACCGTCCTCGGTGATGGCGACGGCCCGGGGCGTCCGGCCTCGGCGGCCGGCATGGCGCGGTCCGCGCCCACCGGTCTCCGCCTCGGTGGAAGCTTCGGCTTCGGCCTCGGCCGGCACGGGGAAGGGGTCCTCGCCCGAGGGCTGTTCGACGGAAGCCATGACGGCATCGGCCGCACCGTTCACGACGCCATCAGCCTCGTCCTCACGGCGCGAGCGGCGTCCGCCGCGGCGACCGCGGCGCCGGCGACGGCGCTCGGCTTCGCTCGCATCGTCTCCGCCAGCTTCGCCAGCCTCACCGTCGGCCGCCGTGACGGCCTCGTCCTCGTCGTCACCCTCGTCGTCGCGGGAGGGCGAGCCGTCGTCGTCGGCGAACTGGCCGCCACGTTCGGTGCCCTCGGCGCCGTCCTCGCGCTCGCCGTTGCGGCCGCGCCGGCGACGGCGGCGACGCTTGCGACGGCGCTCGCTGCTCTCCTCGCTCTCGGCCTCGCCCGGATCACGGGGCTTCGCACGCGCGCGACCCTCGCCGCTCTCCGCCTCGGCCTCGGTGGTCTCTTCGTCCTCCTCGAACTCCTCCTCGACGAGGTCTTCGGGTTCGGCGGGCAGGGGCAGGACGGCCGGCGGCTTGTAGGCGGTCTCCGCCGTGTGCACCTGGGCGCCCTTGTCGATGGCGAACATCTGCTGGCCGGCCATGGTCTCGTCGGCGCTGATGTCGACACTGACCCGGAATCGCGTCTCCAGTTCATGGAGATGGGCGCGCTTGTTGTTGAGGACATAGAGCGCCACGGCCGTGCGCGTGCGCACGATGACGTCATGCGTCGCCGCCCGCAGCAACTGCTCCTCGACCGAGCGCAGCAGATGCAGCGCCACAGAGGAGACCGAGCGGACATGGCCGAGGCCGCCGCAGGTCGGGCAGGTCTCGGTCGAGCTCTCCAGCACGCCGGTGCGGATGCGCTGGCGGCTCATCTCCAAAAGGCCGAAATGCGAGATGCGGCCGACCTGGATGCGCGCCCTGTCGTTCTTCAGCGCGTCCTTCATCCGCTTTTCAACGGCGCGGTTGTTGCGGCCCTCGTCCATGTCGATGAAGTCGACGACGATAAGGCCGGCGAGATCGCGCAGGCGCAACTGGCGGGCGACCTCGTCGGCCGCTTCGAGATTGGTGCGGAGCGCCGTGTCCTCGATATTGTGCTCGCGGGTCGAACGCCCGGAGTTCACGTCGATGGCGACCAGCGCTTCCGTCGGATTGATGACGATATAGCCGCCCGACTTGAGCTGGACGGTGTTGGAGAACATCGCATCGAGCTGCGCCTCGACGCCCGAGCGGGCGAAGAGCGGCTGCGGCTCGCGATAGGGCTTCACATTCTTCGCATGGCTCGGCATGAGCATGCGCATGAAGTCCTTGGCCTCCTTGTAGCCCTCGTCGCCGGCGACCAGAACCTCGTCGATGTCCTTGTTGTAGAGGTCGCGGATGGAGCGCTTGATCAGCGATCCCTCTTCATAGGTCAGCGTCGGGGCGTGGGACTTCAGCGTCGTCTCACGCACCGTCTCCCACATGCGCAGGAGATATTCGAAGTCGCGCTTGACCTCGGTCTTGGTGCGGTTGGCACCGGCCGTGCGGAGGATCACGCCCATGCCGTCCGGAACCTCGAGGTCCCCGGCGATGGCCTTCAGCCGCTTGCGGTCCACCGCATTGGTGATCTTGCGGGAGATGCCGCCGCCGCGGGCGGTGTTGGGCATCAGCACCGAGTAGCGGCCGGCGAGCGACAGATAGGTGGTCAGCGCCGCGCCCTTGTTGCCGCGCTCTTCCTTGACGACCTGCACCAGCATCACCTGCCGGCGCTTGATCACTTCCTGGATCTTGTACTGCTTGCGCGGCCGGAACGTGCGGTCCGGCATGTCCTCGTAGGCGTCGCCCGCACCAACGGATTCGACCTGGTCCTCCTCGCGGGGACCCTCGCCGTTCTCCTCGTCGCCGTTCTCCTCGTCGTCGCCGTCCTCGTCGTCGCCGGAGGCGCGGGTTTCGCTCTCCTCGGAGGAAGCGCTGGCCGCGGTGGGGGCGGCGTCCGCCGTCATCCCCTGATCCTCGGCCGTCCGGTTCTCGGTAGCGTCGAGCGGCGCCTGGGCCTCGTCGTCCAGGCGGTCGCCGTCGTGGTCGCCATCGAGTGCGGCTTCGCCCGTTACCGCTTCCGAGGTCTTGGCATCGGCCGCCTCGTTGCGCGGGCGCCGTTCGTTGCGGCGGCGGCGGCGGCCGTTGCCGCCCTTGGCCGGACGCTCGGAACGCCGGCTGCGGCCATTGTCCTCGTCATCTTCCTCGCGGTGCTGGCGCGCCTCGTCGGCGAGCAGCGCCTCGCGGTCTGCGACCGGAATCTGGTAATAGTCGGGATGGATTTCGGAGAAGGCGAGGAAGCCGTGGCGGTTGCCGCCATATTCGATGAAGGCGGCCTGCAGGGACGGTTCGACCCGTGTCACCTTGGCGAGGTAGATATTGCCACGCAGCTGTTTGCGGGACTGGCTCTCGAAATCGAATTCCTCGACGCGATTACCACGGACCACCACGACCCGGGTTTCTTCCGGGTGGGCGGCATCGATGAGCATCTTGTTGGCCATCGGACGGACTCTTGTGTGTTGGGACGGCCGCTGGCGCCGGCCCGACAGGGCCCCGCTCGGCGAGAAATGCCGGGGCGGCGCCGACAGGGCGCCGGCGCACGGCCGTCAATGCTGCGGAAAGGAAGGGGGTAGGGCCGGACGGAAGGCTGACGGCGGATCGGCGAGCGAAAGCGGTGGAACCGCTCGTTCGTCCTGACCCAAAAACCGTCGATGCCGGCATGCCGCACACCCGTGAACGTGACGCACCGCGAGATGCGGCGAAGGGGCACGGTCGTCTGGATCTCGGCAAGAGACCAGAACGGAGCGATAGTCGGACAGGGAAGCCGCGGAGCCGGATCCCTAGTCACCGGCGGCGAACGCGACTCGCCGCCCTTGGGCTCGCGAACCATGCTGCACGGGTTGTAGCGGCGCAGAGGGCGGATTGGCAAGCCGGATAAGGGAGGAGGGGCCATGCGGCCCCTCTCGACCCCGGCGCGCGCCGCGTCAGCCGGCGAGCACAACCACCGGGGTGCCGATCCGCACGCGGTCATGCAGGTCGATGATGTCGTGGTTGAACAGTCGGATGCAGCCCGAAGACACCGCCGTGCCGATGGAGGAGGGCACATTGGTCCCGTGCAGGCGGTACATCGTGTCCCGCCCGCCGCGATGCAGGTAGAGCGCGCGGGCGCCGAGCGGATTATTGATGCCGCCGGGCATGCCGCCGGCATAGCGGGCGTTGCGAGGGTCGTAACGGATCATGTTGGCGGTCGGGGTCCAGTTCGGCCAGGAACCCTTGCGCCCGATCACCGCCCGGCCGTGCCACAGCGCGCCCTGGCGGCCGACGCCGACGCCGTAGCGGATCGCGGTGCCGCGGCCGGTAATGAAATAGAGATGGCGTTCCGAAGGCCGCACGACCACCGTGCCGACGGCCTCGCCGCCGCTATAGGCCACCGTCTGGCGCAGCCAGCGCGGGTTGACGCCCGACGTGTCCATGGCCGGGAGCGTCACGCGACCCTCGGTGATGGTCCCGTAGGAACCGGTGCCGGTACCGGCGGTGGTGCAGGCCGTGGTCAGGATCGCGGGAGCCGCCAGCACGAAGAAGCGGCGCGACAGCTGCAGCGTCTCGCCTTCGGTCGCGGAAGAGGGGGACGCGGCACTCTGGGGGACGTTCTGCATTTCGGCGTTGCCCTGCGGTGAATCGTGGTTAAACACGGGGGATAGAGGTGACCTGTTCGCGAAAAAGCCGCAATCACCAAGCCTCGGAAACACTGGATTTGACGCGCCGACAGGCCTTGTCTGTTGCCCAATTCCCACACCTGTGGCGGGTCGTGATGCCTCGGGCGGCCATGCCGTTATGGGGAAGGTCACAGCGCTGCCGCAGTGCCGCGCCATCCAGGCGGGCAAACCATCGACGGGGGCCTTGATGATCAGGCTGCATTTCGTGCCGCATGACGGGCTGGGGCCGCTCAAGCTCGGCGCGACGCGCCAGGCCCTGCGGGCGGCTGCCGCGGCGCTGGGCTTGGCCGCCGGGCCGACCCATGCCGAGTCCGACGCCTTCGCCGAAGAATCGGTTCAGGTCGACTATGACGCGGCCGGCCGCGTGCGCTTCATCGGCGTCGCCCCGCTGCCGGAGGTCCACCGCGTGACGCTGGCCGGCCTCGACTGTGCCGACACGCCCGCGGCCGATCTCTTCCGGGCGGTGGCTGCGGCGGAGGGGGGCGGCGATCCCGGTTTCGATCCCGAGGGGCACCTCTTCCCGCGGCAGATCGTGGCCCTTTGGGCAGCCGATGAGCAATATGACCTCATTGCGCCCGGCGGCAGGCGGCGGCCGATCTGGGGCCAGGTCGGTATCGGCACGCCGGCCTATCGCGATCTCGTGGAGAAGACACGCGCCCGCGACACCTGAGCGCCCGTTGCCGCCGCGCAACGGCGCTCCGGCGAATCCGCGCCGATGCTTAACGGGGAGTTAACCGGGGCGACCCTATCAGCTATCGAGGCTGGCGGTCCTGTCGCCGTCATCGCCGCGATTCTCGGGGGGTCATGGTCGTTCGCCGCCTCATGATGGTTGTTCTGGCCGCGATGACCCTCGCCGCGGCGCCTGCCGTCCATGCCCAGACCACGGGGGCCGTGTCGTCCGCCGGGCGCGCCGTTCCCGCCTCAGCCGATGGCGCCCGCACCGCGCTGCCCGCCGTGGTCGCCGCCGCCCATCTCTCCGTCGACGGCCCGCGCACACGCCTGACCTTTGACCTGACCCGTCCGGTCGAGATGCGCGCCTTCGCCCTCGCTGATCCCTATCGCGTCATCATCGACCTCGACGAGGTCCATTTCCACATCGCGCCGCCGAGCGGTGACCGCCGTGGCCTGGTCAAGACCTTCCGCTTTGGCCTCTTCGCGCCGGGCAAGTCGCGCATCGTCATCGAGCTGACAGGTCCCGCCACGATCGAGCGGGCGCTGACCATCGAGGGGCAGGACGGGCGCCCGCCGCGCCTGCATCTCGACCTCGTGCGCACCGATGCCGACGGCTTCCGCCGCGCACTCACCGACCGGGCCGTGAGCAACATCGCCCGCCGCGGCGATCGCGAGACGCTGGGGCCGCGCCTGTCGCCACGCGTCGAGGAGGAGGGCGGCCCGCCGGTCATCGTCATCGACCCTGGCCATGGCGGCATCGATCCCGGAGCGATTGCCCCGTCCACCGGCGACGAGGAGAAGATGCTCGTCCTCGATTTCGCCAAGGTGCTGCGCGACAAGCTCGCCACCGGCGGGCGCTACCGTGTGGTGATGACGCGCGACCGCGACATCTTCGTGCCCCTCGGCGAGCGGGTACGCATCGCCCGCGACGCGCGGGCCCAGCTCTTCATCTCCATTCATGCCGATTCCATCGGCGGCGCCAACGAGAATGCCCGCGGCGTCACGGTCTACACCCTCTCCGACCGCGCCTCCGACGCCGATTCCGAGCGCCTCGCCGAGCGCGAGAACAAGGCAGACGCCATTGCCGGCCTCGACCTGTCCGAGGAGCCCTCCGAGGTCGCCGACATCCTCATCGACCTGACGCGCCGCGAGACGCGCATCTACTCCGCCAATTTCGCCCGGACCCTTGCCGGTGAGATGCGCCAGGTCACCCGCATGCACCGCCTGCCGCTGCGCTCCGCCGGCTTTCAGGTGCTCAGGGCGCACGACATCCCCTCGGTGCTGGTCGAACTCGGCTTCGTCACCAGCCGCCGCGACGTGGAGATGCTGACATCGGCCATCTGGCGTGACAGGACGGCAGATTCGGTCGCCAAGGCCGTCGACCAGTTCTTCGCCGCCCGCAACGGGCCGCCCGTGGCCCCGGCGGCGCGGCGGTGAGTTGAACGAATCGGGGCCCAGCCCTGACCGCGCCCACGGCCCGCCGCCGCCGACGAAAAGGGCCGCGCTTCCGGAATGGAGGCGGCCCTTCGATCTGGCTGGGAGAGGCGGCGCGCAAACCCTGCGGCAGCCCCCTGCGTTCAGCGCATGGCCGGCCCTCTCGGCTGGCGCAGGCTTTCCATCACGAAGCCGGCCGCCGTGCCCGGCAGTGCCACATAACCAAGCGCTTCCGCATCGGCGGCGCCGTTCTCGATGCCCCAGGCGAAGAAGGCCATCATCGCCCGGAAGCGAACGGTGTTCGCCGCCTCCTTCGCCACCGCGACGAAGACCGTCGCGACGATCGGATAGGCGGCGGTTCCACCGGGATCGACCAGCACGTTCCTGAGATCGGTTGCCGCCGATGCCGCCTGAACTGCGGCGCGAAGGCTGACCAGATCCGGCACCACGAAATTGCCGTTGGAGTTGCGGATCGCCGCCGGCGGCAGGTTCATCGCCCGCGCCGTCGCGAGGTCGACATAGCCGATCGCATTGGGCGTGTTGCGCACCGTGGTGGCGACGCCCAGATTGCCGCGCGCCGGAACGCCGACCGGCCACCGGACCGTCTGTCCGCTGCCGATGCTGCCGCGCCAGTCCGCGTTCACCTTCGACAGATAGGCCGTGAAGGCTGCCGTCGTACCGGACCCGTCGGCACGCCGGATCGGCACGATGGCCGTGTCGGGCAACACGAGGTCCGGATTGTCGGCGCGGATTGCGGGGTCCGACCACCGTGTGATCCGGCCGGCATAGATGGCCGCGATCACATCGCTCGTCAGCTTGAGGCGGCCGGCGCCGACGCCGTTGACATTGGTGACGATGGCGATGCCGCCTGCGACGACGGGAAACTGGATGGCGTTGTAGCGATGCAGTTCCTCGTCGGACAAGGCGACCTCGGTGGCGCCGAAATCCACCGCCCGCTGCTGCAGCCGCTGGATCCCTGCTTCCGAGCCACTCGGCTCGTAGTCGAACAGCGCGCCCACCGGCTGATAATCGGCGTCGCGCTGGGAGCGCTGATAGGCCTGCGACCAGCGGATCAACAGCTGGTAGGCGAAAGTGGAACCGGCGCCGGTGAAGGTCTGGGCGGCGGCTGGGACCGGCGCAAAAAGCGCCAGCCCGGCGAGGAGGACGAGTGCGAGGCGGACCATGGCGGTGCGCCTCAGGCTCGTGCGGCGGCGGGCGAGAGCCCCCCGCTGGCCTGCGTCTGGCTGCCCGTCTCGGTGACGGGCACGGTCCGCGAGACCGAACGGCGCTCGGCGTCGATGCGCTCGATCAGGAAGTAGGCGCGTTCGGCACTGCCGAGAAGGGCGAGGATCGCGCCGCGCTCGACCCAGGGCAGTTCGTCACCGAGGCGAAGCGCCTGCGTCCGAAGCTCGCCGAGCTTGGCGATCCGCGGATCGGCGGCCGCCGAGACGTCCCGGTCCGGCTTGTCGATTGGCACGATGGCGCGCATGGCAGTGGTCACCTCCGCCAGCATCTCGTCGACCACCTTGCGGCCGGTGACGCCGAAGGGCTGACGCTCGACGCGGCGGGCGATCTGGAAGAGCGCCTCGCCGAGGCTGGCGGTGAAGTCTTCCTCCTCGATCAGGCTCGCCACCAGATCGGCCCGTGCATAGGGCAGATCGGCCTTGAACATGCCCGAGGTATAGGACCGGATCTCGCGGTTGAGCACGTCCATCGCCGCCCAGTGTTCCTCGACCTTGTCGGGGGCGTTTTCGTCGCCACGGGCGATGTCGAGGAATTTCTCGGCCGCTTCGAGATAGCGACCCGTCTCCTGCAGGACGGCGGGAACCGCCTGGGCAGGATCACTCGCGGCGGCGGCGGTGAGGAAGCGCGGCTGCGAATAGTCCTCGACGTCGTCGAGCGAAGAGGCGCCGACCTTCATCAGCACCCGCTCGAAGACGCCGACGAAGGGAAAGAGCAGGAGGACGTTGAAGATGTTGAAGAAGGTCGAATAGACACCCACCGCGACCGGAACCAGCGGGAAGGTTTCCTTGCCGTTGACGAGGACGGGCACGCCCGGATCGCCGCCGAACCACTGCATGGCCCAGGTCAGCACGTCCATCGATACGAAGAACAGGGGTATCGTGACGCAGACCCCGATGATGTTGAAGGATATGTGGGCATAGGCCGCGCGTTTGGCGTTTTTCGACAGGTTGAGCGAGGCCATCCACGAGGTGATCGTGGTGCCGAGGTCGGCGCCCAGCGAAAAGGCGACCGCGGTCTTCCAGTCGAGGATGCCGGCGGCGCCGAGCCCCATGACGATGCCGATGGTGGCGGAGGACGAATGGATCAACGCCGTGATGGTGGCGGCGATCAGCACGCAGTAGAGGAGATTGATGTAGGTATCCGCCTTCAGTGTCGAGATGATGCTCATCACCTCGGGCATGGCGCGCAGCGGACGCAGGCCGCCGGTCATCAGGTTCAGGCCGTAGAAGATCAGGGCGAAGCCCATGCAGGCCAGCGCGATGTTCTTCACCTTGTCGGTCTTGGCGAAGATGTAGATCAGGGCGAAGATGCCGCCGAGAAAGAGCCCCAGCGGTCCGAGCGGCAGAGCGATCAGGCCGTTGCCTAGCGTCGTGCCGATATTGGCGCCCATGATGACGGCGATGGCGGGTCGAAGTCCGATCACGCCGGCATTAACCAGGCCGACGACCATGACCGTCATGGCAGTAGAGGACTGGATGATGCCGGTGATGAAGGTTCCGGCCATGACACCCTTGGACGGAGTGCCCGCGAATTTTGCCAGGAGCGCGCGCATTTTATTGACGGCGAGCGACTGGATACCGTTCGACATGAATTCGAGGCCCAGCATGAAGATGCCGAGGCCTCCGATGACAGGTACGAGAACCTGTGTGAACAAATCTACCTGCACGAAAGCCCCCCGAATGCGATGCCACAACTGGGAGGTCGAGCCCGACTTGGGTCACAGACGGCTCCCGACACTGCACGCTAGGCAGACCCAGTGACCGGACGGTGACGGGTCGTTGACGGTCCTGCGTCGCGAGTTCGGCAGAATCACACCGGCCGTTTGTCGGCTTGGACGCCGCGATCGGGTCACATCTGCGCCACAGTCACAGGACATCCGTCTCCATCCTGTGCTTCCCGCTGCCAGAATTGGGTTCAGCGCCGGGCCGTGCGGATGGGCTGGACGCCGTCTTTGTGCTAGGATGGTGTCACGTTTGAACAAGACATCCCCAGCCGGCGACCGGCGGCTTTCCGGGGACGATGAGAGGCGCAGCCCGCAGGGCGCGATTTGAGCGGATGAGGCTGGTTCTTCGATTCTTCGGCTGGGCTTTCGGGCTAGGGACGATCGCGTTCCTGCTCGGCGCCGCCGGCGTGGCTATCTATGTCGCGCAGGTGACGAAGGAGCTTCCCGACTACAACACCCTGCGCAACTACGAGCCACCGATCATGAGCCGCGTCCATGCGGCCGACGGCCAGCTCATGGCCGAATATGCCCGTGAGCGCCGGCTCTACCTGCCCATCCAGGCCGTGCCGAAGATGGTCGTCCAGGCCTTCCTCTCCGCCGAGGACAAGAATTTCTATTCCCATAACGGCATCGACTTCACCGGCATCGCCCGCGCCGCCCTGACCAATTTCCAGAACCGCGGCTCCAACCGCCGCCCCCAGGGCGCCTCGACCATCACCCAGCAGGTGGCGAAGAACTTCCTGCTGTCGGGCGAGCAGACGGTGGACCGCAAGGTGCGCGAGGCGCTGATCGCCATGCGCATGGAATCGGCCTTCACGAAGGATCAGATCCTCGAACTCTACCTCAACGAGATCTATCTCGGCTTCGTCATTCCCGGCTTCGGCGCCTATGGCGTGGCTGCCGCCGCCCTCGTCTATTTCGACAAGTCCGTCCACGAGCTCACCGTGCCGGAGGCCGCCTATCTCGCCGCCCTGCCGAAGAGCCCGACGCAGCTCCACCCCTTCCGCAACCGCGACCGGGCCGTCGAGCGCCGCAACTACGTCATCAGCCGCATGGTCGAGGACGGTCACATCACCGCCGAGCAGGGTGAGGCGGCCCGCCGCACGCCCCTGACCGTCAATCCGCGCTCGCCGCGCCAGCAGCAGTTCGCCGCCGACTTCTTCGCCGAGGAGGTCCGCCGCGAGATGATCGACCGGTTCGGCGACAAGAAGCTGCTCGAAGGCGGTCTGTCGATCCGCACCACGCTCGATCCCAAGCTGCAGGTTGCCGCACGCCAGGCGCTGACCGCTGGCCTGATCCGCTTCGACGAGCAGCGCGGCTGGCGCGGCCCGGTGACCCGCATCGAGGACATGCGCGGCGATTGGGGCACCAAGCTCGCCGAGATCCGCAATTTCAACGATATCGGCTGGCGTCTTGCCGTCGTCATCGACGCCCAGGGCGAGACGGCGCGCATCGGCCTCCACCCCGGTCGCGAGACCTCGGGCCAGGTCAGTCCGGCGCGCGATCTCGGCCTGATCACCGCCGAGGGCGCGCGCTGGACCCGCCGTCCTGTCGGCCGCACGCTCAATGCGGGCGATGTCGTCTATGTCGAGCCGCTGCCCGGCCGCGACGGCCAGTTCCGCCTCCGCCAGGTGCCGGAAGTCTCGGGCGGCCTCGTCGCCATGGATCCCTATACCGGCCGCGTCCTCGCCATGGTCGGAGGCTTCTCCTTCGACCAGAGCCAGTTCAACCGCGCCACCCAGGCGCGCCGCCAGCCCGGCTCGGCCTTCAAGCCCTTCGTCTATGCCGCTGCCCTCGACAACGGCTACACGCCCTCGACCGTGGTGATGGACGCGCCTTTCGAACTCGCCACCGGCAATGGCGGTGAGGTCTGGCGGCCGGAAAACTATTCCGGCCAGTTCTATGGTCCCCAGACCCTGCGCTTCGGTATCGAGCGCTCGCGCAACGTCATGACCGTGCGCCTCGCCAACGATGTCGGCATGCCGCTCATCGCCGAATATGCCAAGCGCTTCGGCGTCTATGACGACATGCCCTCGTTCCTGTCCTATTCGCTGGGCGCCGGCGAGACCACGGTCATGCGCATGACCGCCGCCTATTCCATGTTCGCCAATGGCGGCCGCCGCATCCGCCCGACGCTGATCGACCGCATCCAGGACCGCACCGGCTCGACCATCTTCCGCCACGATGACCGCCAGTGCCAGGGCTGCACGGCGCCGCGCTGGCAGAACCAGGACGAGCCGATCCTCGTCGACCGGCGCGAGCAGGTGCTCGATCCGATGACCGCCTATCAGATGACCTCGATGATGGAGGGCGTCGTGCTGCGCGGCACCGCCACCTCGCTGCGCGCCCTCGGCAAGCCGATCGCCGGCAAGACCGGCACGACCAACGATGCCAAGGACGCCTGGTTCGTCGGCTTCTCGCCCGACCTCGCGGTCGGCGTCTATGTCGGCTACGACACGCCCCGCAGCCTCGGCGGCAATGCCACCGGCGGCGCGCTCGCCGTGCCGATCTTCCAGGAATTCATGCGCGTCGCGCTGGCCGACCGTCCGGCCGTGCCCTTCCGCGTGCCGACCGGCATCAAGCTGATCCGCATCGACCCGCGCACCGGCCTGCGTGCCGGCGCCGGCTCGGGTGGTGCCATTCTCGAGGCGTTCAAGCCCGGCACCGCCCCGCCGGACAGCTACCAGCTGATCAACCCCTTCGACTCCGCTGCCGCCGGCGGACCGCGCCGCGGCCCCTCCAACGAGAGCAACCGCGCCATCGGTACGGGCACCGGCGGGCTTTACTGACGGCTGCCGGCCCCCGGACGATCACCGGAAGGCGGCCCGCGGGCCGCCTTTTTTGTCGGGGTCCTTCGCTCGCCGCCCGTGGCGCGGGTTGGCACAATGCCTGCCGCCGCCGCTCCCTCACAGGAAGCTGGCGATCGCCTCCAGCGGCTTTTTCTCCAGCGCATGGGCGGGGATCGTGGCGCCCGCCGCCGGATAGCCGACCACCATGAGGATATAGGGCTTCTCCTCGTCCGGCCGGCCGCAGATGGCGTTGAGGAAGCCCATCGGCGCGGGCGTATGGGTCAGGCTGACGAGGCCTGCCTGGTGCAGCGCGACGATGAGGAAGCCGACCGCGATGGAGACCGATTCGGGCACGTAATAGTTCTTCCGCAGCACCCCGTCGGCGCTGACCGAGCGGCGCGCCCCGAAGACGGCGATCAGCCAGGGCGCCGTTTCAAGAAACGGCTTGTCGGGATCGGTGCCGAGCGGGCCCAGCGCCTTCAGCCATTCCTCGCCTGCCTTGCCGGCATAGAATTCGCGCTCCTCGGCCTCGGCCGCCTCCCGGATGCGCCGCTTCACGACGGGGTCGCCGATGACGCAGAAGTGCCATGGCTGGTGGTTGGCGCCGTTCGGGGCCGTGCCGGCGGCGCGGATGCAGGTCTCGATAAGGAGGCGCGGCACCGGCCGGTCGGAGAAGTCGCGCACTGTGTGGCGGCGTCGGATGTCGGCGAGGAAGGCCTCGGCGCGTGCCTGCATCTCCTCGGCTGGCCATTCGACGTGGTCGGGCAGGGGCACCGGCTGATAGTGCGACATGGCGGTCCCTCCCGCACCCGCTCCCGGGGGCGCTCCGCAGGGACCCAGCATAGGGCAGGCCTGGCGCGGGAACAGAGCCGGAGCGGTTGTCGTCCACCGGAAAGGCGCGGCCTTGCCCATCCCCATGGCGCAACGGGGTCTGCCGCGTCCGAAAGGCCGAGGATCGACCGGCCGCGGCCTTGTGGCCGAGGGCAGTCGGCGGTGATCCCCGGCGACGTGAGCGCAGGGCAGCCTTGGCCTTATCGCAGGCCTTGTATGCTGCGATGTCCCTGCAACGTAACGTTGCGTTAACGGCGTGAGGCGAGTTTGGGGCACCGCTGAGCGGAGCGGTTCGACCCGGAGATTCCCAACATGTCGCGCTTCATGCCGGCCGGCGGCCTCGCCGCCAGGCTCGCCCTCCTGTTTGCCCTGTTCGTGGTCGCGACCATTGCCATCGCCGGCTACAACCTCCACGCCCTGCGCAGCGGGTTGACCAGCCAGAGGGAGGCCGAGCTCAAGCACCTTGTCGAGACGGCCGTGTCCATCGCCCGCGAGGAGCATGCGGCCGTCCAGCGCGGCAACAAGCCCGACGCCGCGGCGCGCAATGACGCCGCCATCCGGATCGGCCAACTGCGCTACGGCCAGGGCGATTATTTCTGGATCAATGACCTGCAGGCGCGGATGATCATGCATCCGACCAATCCCCGCCTCAACGGCCAGGACCTCAGCGCCTTCGCGGACCCCACCGGCAAGCGCATCTTCACCGATTTCGCCCGTATCGTCCGCGACCATGGCAGCGGCATCCTCGGCTACATGTGGCCGAAACCTGGCGCCGAAAAACCTCAGCCGAAGCTCTCCCATGTCGCCGGCTTCGCGCCCTGGGGCTGGGTGATCGGTACCGGTGTCTATCTCGACGACCTCGACGCGGCACTGTGGCAGGCTGCGCAGACGAGCCTGGGCGTCGTCGCGGCGATCATCGCCCTCGCATCCCTGCTGTTCTGGCGTCTGGCGCACGCCATTTCCTCGGCCATCACCGGCATGACGGCGACGATGAACGCGCTTGCCGCCGGCGACCTGTCCGTCGACGTGCCCTCGCTCGACCGCCGCGATGAGATCGGCGCCATGGCCCGCGCCGTCGAGGTGTTCAAGACCAATGCCGTCGAGCGCGACCGGCTGGCGGCGCAGGCCATCCGCGAGGAAGACGCCCGGCAGGCCTATACGGTCAAGCTCAGCGACATGCTGGATGCCTTCAAGGCCGCGGTTGAAAGCGTCCTCGCCACGACCACGAACACGGTCGCCGGGCTCGACGAGGCCTCGCGCAGCCTGACCGCCATGGCGGGTGAGGCCGCCGGCCGTTCGGATGTGGCGCAGACAGCCTCCGTGCAGACCTCTGAGAACATCCAGAACGTCGCGGCCGCTTCCGAAGAACTCGCCACCTCCATCGCCGACATCTCCAGCAAGGTCGGTACCGCCACCGACGTGGTCGGCCGCGCCCGCGCGGTCACCGGCGAATCGGTCCGTCAGATTGGCTCGCTTGCCGATGCCGGCCGCAAGATCGGCGATGTCGTCGGGCTGATCGAGGCGATCGCGGCGCAGACGAATCTCCTCGCCCTCAACGCCACGATCGAGGCCGCGAGGGCCGGTGAAGCGGGCAGGGGCTTCGCCGTCGTCGCCTCCGAGGTCAAGCAGCTCGCCGGCCAGACCGCCAAGGCCACCGCCGAGATCGCCCATCAGGTCGGCGGCATCCAGCGTTCGACCGAACAGGCAGCCGCCACCATCGCCTCCATCGCGGAAACCATGTCGGAGGTCGAGACGATCACGCGCATGGTGGTCGCCTCCGTCGAGGCGCAGTCGCAGGCGACGCGCGAGATCTCGCAATCGGCCCAGATGGCGGCCACCGGTACCGGCCAGCTCACCGAGAGCGTCGACAGCGTCATCGGTGTCATCGCCCGCACGGCGCAGACGGCGGCCTCGGTTAGCACCCGCTCGCAGGACCTGTCGGCCCAGGCGGGGCGCCTTTCCGACGAGGTCAAGCAGTTCATCGTCGCCCTGCGCAGCGGCCCGCTCGACCGCCGCAAGCCGCGCGACCAGGCCTTCGCCGGTCAGGAGCGCCGCCGGGGCTGACCCGGCTGCACCGGTCGCCGTGCCGCGGCCGTGCGACATTGACACCGTGGCGGACGTGACTAGGGTGCGCCCTCTTTTTCATCCACCCCGAAGGGAAGTGCCCCATGCGTGCCGACATCGTCGCCACCGCCGAGGCCATCAAGGAGTCTGTCGGGCTCCTGAGGAGGCATCTTTGACTGGGATGTCTCGGTCAAACGCCTCGCCGAACTGAACGCCCTCGCGGAAACAAACGACCTCTGGAATGATCCGGAGAAGGCGCAGAAGGTCATGCAGGAGCGCAATGCGCTCGACAGCCGCATGAACGCGCTGACGGAGATCAGCCGCGAGCTCTCCGACAATCTCGAACTCGCCGAGATGGCGGAGGACGAGGGGGATACGGCGACCCTTGACGAGGCCGCCAGGTCGCTCGTCGAGGCCCGCAAGCGCGCCGAGCGCCTGCAACTCGAGGCGCTGCTCTCCGGCGAGGCCGACAGCAACGACACCTATCTGGAAGTCCATGCCGGGGCTGGCGGCACCGAGAGCCAGGACTGGGCCCTCATGCTCATGCGCATGTATACGCGCTGGGCCGAGCGGCGCGGCTTCAAGGTCGAGGTGGTCGAGGAAAGTGCCGGTGAAGAGGCCGGCATCAAGTCGACGACGCTGCTGATCAAGGGGCATAACGCCTATGGCTGGCTGAAGACGGAAGCCGGCGTGCATCGCCTCGTGCGCATCTCGCCCTTCGATTCCAACGCCCGCCGCCATACCTCCTTCGCCTCCGCCACCGTCTATCCGGTGGTGGACGACAAGATCGACATCCAGATCAACGAGAGCGACGTCCGCGTCGACACGATGCGCTCCGGCGGCGCCGGTGGCCAGCACGTCAACAAGACCGAATCCGCCGTCCGCCTTGTGCACAATCCGACCGGCGTCATGGTCGTGTCGGAAGGCTCACGCTCGCAGCATGCCAACCGCGCTGTCGCCTGGCAGATGCTGCGCGCCAAGCTCTACGAGCGCGAGCTGAAGATCCGCGAGGAGGCCGCCGCGGCCGAATTCGCCGCCAAGACCGATATCGGCTGGGGCCACCAGATCCGCTCCTATGTGCTGCAGCCCTATCAGCTGGTGAAGGATCTGCGCACGGGGAAGACCTCGGGCGTGCCGTCCGAGGTTCTCGACGGCGACCTCGACGGCTTCATGGAGGCGACTCTCGCCATGCGCGCCTATGGCACCAAGGAAGGCGACACCGACGACGTCGACTAGAGCTGGCGCGTCCGACCGCCCCGGCCCGGAAACCTGGGCGGGATGGGCCGGCCGGGCGGATCTGGAACCCGCCGTCCCGGTCCTATCGGCGCTTCAGCAGCGGCAGGCGGAACAGCGACGATAACGGGGTCTTGGACCGCGTCAGGACCGGCAGTTTCAGCAGGCCTGACAATGGCGAGGCGCTGCCGGACAGGATCGGAAACAGGCGTGAGGTGACCAGGCGCGGTCGTCGGGTCAGAGAAGGGATCCCCGAGATCGTCTCGGCCGGATGCATCACCTTCTCGGTGAGCAGCGGCAGTTCGAACGTGCTCGAGAATGGCGTGCGCTCATTGTAGATGAAGCGGCTCGGTGTCGGCGGCTTCGGGATGGCGTCGGGCAGGGGGCCGAAGCTCTTGAGCAGGGTGATCGCCTTCTGTGCGGTTCCCCAATAGGCATAGACCAGCACCAGGCTGGCGCCCTTGGCGATGTGGGCGGCATAGATCTGCGCATGGGGCTTGTAGACGTGGGCATCCATCATCGCCTTGACGACGCCCGGATCGATGGCGGCTTCGCCCTCGTCGGCACCGGACGGGTCGCCGAGAAACACGAAGACGTGCCGATAGCCGGTGGCCCGGAGCCTGTCCGCGGCTGCTGTCGCCTGGCTCGGAGTGCCGAATAGTTTGCCGATTGCCTGTGTCATGTCCCGATGTCCCGGTTCGACGGGCGCCGTGCGCCGCTAGCCTCTGGTGCTCTGGTTCCCGGCGGGCCGAAACAGCGAGGACATCGCTGCGAAGGTCGCGAGGAGCAGGACGATTTCCGTTGCATAAACGATCATGTAACCCCGTGCTGCGCCAAGGCCTTCCAGCGCTCCGATCGACATGGCGGCGTCGCGCAGAAGTCCACCGACGGCGATGCCCAGCCCTGCGGCGGTAGCCTGGATGGCGCCCCAGGCGCCGAGCGCCAGCCCGGCTTGTCCCTCCGGGGCATAGTTCATCGCGGCGGTCAGCGTACCATGCCCGAACAGGCCGCCGCCGGCGCCGATGACGATGACGCCCGCAGCGAAGAGCATGGGTGAGCCCGCAGGGGCCGCGGCGATCACCCCGGCAAAACCGAGAATGCCGACGAGCGTGCCGAGCCCTGCCATGGTGAAGGCGTCGGCGCCGCGGCTGAGCACATGCGAGGCCGCGGCGAAGCCGATCAGCCCGCCCCCCGCCAGGGCGGCGGTCAGCTTGGTAGTGTCGGCGACCGAGAGCCCGAGAATCTCGCCGCCATAAGGCTCAAGCAGCACGTCCTGCATGCCGAAGGCCATCGTGCCGAGGCCGACGGCGACCAGCCGCCGTCGCGCCGCCTCGCCCTGCATGTAGCGTCGAACCGAATCGCGGAAGCTCGGCTGCGGTGCTGCCAGTTCGGCGGCCGTCATGCGCTTCAGGCTCTCCTGTTTCCACAGCGCGATGCCGTTCAGCGTGATCGTCACCACGGCGGTGCCCTGGATCACCTGGATCAGCCGGCCCGGCGTGAACTCCTCGAGCAGATGGCCAAAGATCAGCGCACTGGCGATGGTGCCGACCAGCAGCATCACATACATGAGGCCGACCACCTTTGGTCGCCGGTCTTCGCTGGTCAGGTCGGTTGCAAGCGCCAGAACCACGGTTTGCGTCGTGTGGACACCGGCCCCGACCAGCAGGAAGGACAGCGCCGCGGCGGCCTGTCCGATCCAGACCGGATAATCCTTGGCCGCGCCACCGCCGGAGAGCACGAGCAGCGCGAAGGGCATGAGGGCCAGCCCGCCGAATTGCACCATCGTGCCATTGAACAGGAAGGGGACCCGCTTCCAGCCGAGCACCGACACATGGGTGTCGGAACTCTGCCCGATCAAGGCCCGGAACGGCGCGAACAGCACGGGCAGCGCGATCATGGTCGCGACCAGGCCGGCGGAGATTCCCAGTTCGACAATCATGACGCGGTTCAGCGTGCCGACCATCAGCACCAGCGACATGCCGACGGAGACCTGAACCAGGGACAGGCGCAGCAGGCGCGACAGCGGCACCTCGGCGGAGGCGGCATCCGCAAAGGGCAGGAAGCGTGGCCCGAGCCCGACCCAAGCCCTCATCGCTTTCTGACTGATCGAATTCATTGCCTCGAACCGCTCATCGCGCCGTGAACCCCATGGCCCGTCGCATTGCCCTGCCTCCGGTTCCGCCTTGCGCGGCGTTCGGGCGCCTTCGCGGGGCGCGGCAGGGTCTGATAGGAGGTCGGCGCGTCCAGATCCCGTCGCGCCGCCAAGGCTGGCGGGAGCAGCCGCATGATCCCTCAGCCGGATCCAAGGTCCGGACCGGGATCATACGACCGCATTGATCGTCAAAGCCCATGCCGGGCAGGGTGCGCCGTCACTCGCGCGCGGCGTAGGCTATTCGCCCCGGCGGACTGTCGACCACACGGGCCGGGCCGTCCGTCGCGCTGGCAGTCGACCGTGGCGGGCTGTCCACCACGCTGGCCGTGCCCTGCGGCGTCACCGTCACCACGATCTGCCGGACCGCATCGCCGCTTGCGGCGGGAGCCACGTTCAGCACGAAGGTGGTGTTGCCGTCGGCACGCAGGGCCACCGGCTTGATCGGGGCGGTGTCAGCGCGCGCCGCAGTCCGCGACTTGCCCTTGAAGAAGTCGGAGACCCAGGTCGTATTGTTCAGCACGGCGAAATGCACCGTGAACGAGATCATCGCGACGCTGCCGAGGAAGAGCGGCAATCCGACGGTCGGATTGACCACACACCAGATTCTACCATTGTTCATCGGAGTTCCCCCTTCACTTCAGCCAGGGGGAATAGATGTAGGCAAGCAGGTGCGCGAAAACGGAGATCGCGAAAAAGACGCGCGCCCCGTCGATGACGTGCCTGTGCAGCGCCTCCGACTCCTTGATGGTCAGGCCCGTCGGCCAGACCCTGTTTGGATCGTCCAGATTGTCCACTTGCTTTCTCCCTCAGTAAGACAAGACCGCTCCCGTTGCGAGACCCGTGCATCCACGCGTCTCCTACGCGCCGCAGTCAGCCAGCGCGCAGTCCCTGCCGGTGCAAGCTGCACCGAATGTCGATCCTTCGAGCGGACAGCCTGCCGGAACGGCACGGCCGGTCGATTGGAGAGAATGCGGTCTGACGGCACCGGCCAGGCTCTTCGTGGAGCACTCCATCGGAGGCCGATCGTCAACTTAGTGTGACATTAAGTAGCGTAATATTATTTTTACATAGGGCTGTCAAGAACGATCAAAGGCAGCGGCCCGGGCGGCTGAAAACCGCAGGGGCGCGCCCGAAAGCGATGGCCGCGAAACAGTGGATAGGGGAATGGGCACGGCGCGCAGGCCGCCGGCCGGGTCCGGCATCGCCGGATCACCGTCCCGATCGGCCGCTCTGGCCTGAGGCGTCCGGCTTGCAGCCGGACGCCGGGATCGCCGTCAGCTCGACCAGACCACGCGGGTCGCCTTGGCGCATTCGTTCATCACCGTCAGCGCGCGGACTGTCGTTGCCGAACCGAGGACGAACGGGTTCGGGCCGCCGCGGCCCATGGTCTCCAGCTTCTCGACCGCCTGATCGTAGATATTGTGGTTGGAGATGAACACGTCGACATTCTGGCGCACCGCGATCTCGCGGGCGCGATCCGTCGCATCGATATAGGCGTTGATCCGGGTCAGGCGGTCAGCCCGGCGGCCGAAATTGAACGCCGTGCCGCCCCAGAGCATGACCCGATGGGTTGCCCCGCCGCTCCTCGCGTTGAACAGCAGCGAAATCGTTCCCATCGTATGGCCCGGCGTCAGCAGCACATCGACGGTGGTGTCGCCGAGGCGCAGCACGCTGCCGTCATCGACCGCGACGTCCCGCTGCGGCGGGCGACCCCAGTCCGGCCGATCGAATTCGAGTTCGGTCGCCATCATCGTCCAGTCGAGCGTGCTGGCGATGATCTGAGGATTGTACTGCCGCTTGAGATAGCCGACGCCGCCGTAATGGTCGCCGTGTCCATGCGTCACGACGACCATCTTGATGGCCTTGGGATCGAGGCCGAGCTTGCGCATGCCGGCATCGATAATGTGTTCGGCCTCGTCGTCATTGTCCATGGCGTCGATCAGGATGATGCCGTCCGACGTCACGAGCGCCCAGGCGCTGACCCAGCGATTGCCGACGAAGAACAGGTTGTCGAAGGCCTGACCGGGAGGTGGCGTCGGCATGCGCATCAGTTCGTCGGGCGAAACCCGTCGCAGACCGGGAGTCGGCGCGGCAATCTGGCTGAGGCCGAAATAGGACAGAAGGTCGGTGCCGGCCGCTTCGCGCGCGGCGGCGATATGGCGCTGCACCTCCGGCGACTGCGCCAGGGCCGGAGACGGGTCGAGAGCCCAGACCGCGCAACAGGCACAGGCCGTGGCGAGGAAGTTCCGCCGCGAGGGCGACACCGGTTCGGCGCGAAAGGTACTGCTGGGCGGCTTGAACAAGCGCATGGGACACCTGGGCCAGAGTTTCGGGGGAGGGGGCGACCGCCGCCGGGCCCGGACTGTCCGGACATCGGCGGCTGATGCTATCAGGACTGGACGAGGTAGACGCCCTTCACGCCGGTCGGGTTGGGGCCGGCGGCAGGCCCGATGACGTGCTCGAACTGGGTCTTGAGGATCTCGATCCGCTCGCGGTCCTTCATGAAATCCTTGAACCGCAGCGGGCTCGTATTGTACTCGCCGAGCGGTTTCATGCCGCCGGCCGCTGGCACATCCCGCCGGACCGACCACTGGCCAGTGCGGCCGACCGTCGTGTCGCGGGCGGCCATCCAGCTGATGAACAGCTTGGCCGCCTCCTTGTTCCGGGCTTCCTTGAGGATCGCCGCGGTCTGCGCCCAGGACTGGAAAACATCGTTGCGCGGCAGGATGAAGCGCGAGGGTGCATTGGGAATGTTGGCGAAGGTCCCCGATGCGGTGAAGGTCGCGGCCCGCCGGCCCTCGTTGACGGCGATGCGCGCTGGCACGGTGCCGCGGATCCACAGCACGTCCTGCGCTATCAGCTTGTCCATGTAGTCCCAGCCATGGGCATGGACGATCCGGTCGAACTGATAGAGCACCGCGTCGTCGTCATGGGGATAGGTCAGGACGAGGCGGCCCTTCAGGCGCGGATCGAGATAGTCGACAGCATCGCGGGGGGCCGTGGCCTCGGTCAGCATGGCGGTATTGTAGCTGTTGCTGAAGGCGATGATGCCGATGCCGGCATAGGCCCCGTCCGGGTCCTTGTATTCGGACTGGATCGCGTCCCAGTCGGCAGGCTTGTACAGGAGCAGTTGGCCCTGGGCCTTCCAGCGGTCAAAGTCATGCAGCGTCTGCAGCACCGCGACATCGGCCTCCAGCCGGCCGCGCGCCAGCTGCAGATCAATGCGCGCATCGTGATACTTGCTGAGATCGGCGAACATCCGGATCGACATGCCCGGAAAGCGCGTCATGAAGGCGCGCTCGACCCCGGCATAGGCGTTGGGGGCTGTCACCCCCCGCATAGACGATCAGCTTGCCGCCCTCGGCCATCGCCGCCTTGTGGATGTCGTCGAGGCTGCGGGTGTCGACGTCGGGCGAGGGGACAAGAGGGGTCGCTGCCGCTGTGGCGCGTGCCGCCGTCATCAGCAGCGGGGCGGCCAGCAGACCTGTCAGAGCCCTGCGACGATCGGTGAGGGACAGGGGGGTCTGGGCGGTCATGGCGTCGTGTCTCCGGTGAGGCCGCAGCTATCGCAATGTTCAGATGGTGTTACAATAAACTATGCCTTGAGCATATTATAACGCTGACGTTACAGTAACCCATGGACCGTTTCGCCGAACTGGAGGCTTTCGCAGCCACCATCGAACTGGGCAGCCAGGCCGCGGCCGCAGCGTCGCTTGGCCTGAGCCGGATGGCGGTCAGCCGCCTGATCCGCGCCCTGGAGGAACGGATCGGCGAACCGCTGCTGATCCGCACCACGCGCAGCCAGATTCTCACGGAAGCAGGCGCGAGGGTGAGGGACAGCTCCCGCGCCATGCTCGACCATTATCGCGACGTCATCGCCCGGCCAGGCCGCGACGCCGGAGAGGTCGCCGGCACGCTGCGGGTGAGCGTTCCCGTCTCCTTCGGCTGGCGCCAGATCGCGCCGCGGCTGCCGGAACTGATGGCCACCCATCCCCGGCTGCGCGTCGACGTCGTCCTCCTCGACCGGCAGGTACATCTGATCGACGAGGGGTTCGACATCGCCATCAGGATCGGCGACCAGCCCACGGCGGAGTTCGCGGCGACCCGGCTGGGGCTCATCGAGACCGTTCTCTGTGCGACGCCGGCTTATATCGATCGCCACGGCGCGCCGAAGCGGCCGGCCGATCTCATGACCCATGACTGCCTGCTCTACGCCTATGCCAGTCCGGGGCGCGGCTGGGTGTTCCGGGGACCGGGCGGCGCCGAACAGCGGATTCGTGTCACGGGGCGGCTCACCAGCAACAATGGCGATGCGCTTCTCGCGGCGGCCCTCGCCGGCCTCGGAATCATCCAGCAGCCGCGCTTCGTGGTCGAGGACGACCTGAAAGCCGGGCGGCTGGTGCCGCTGCTGCGCGGCTACAGGACGCGCGAACTGGCCGCCTGGGCGATCGAGGTTCCCGGCCGTGAGCGCGGCTCCGCAGCCGACGCCTTCATCGGTTTCCTGGCGCGGAGCGTTTTCTCCGCGGTGGCATAGGCCCGTAACCCCAGGTCAGTTTCCGGGGCATTCCACGCCAGACTTGTCGGACGAAGCGGCCGCTGGCGGAGCGAGTTTTCGTCCAGCTCGCCGACGCGTGCGCTGCGCCGCCCCGGAACGGTGTGGCGCGGACGCAACAGTTGGCTTCGATATGGAATGCGGCGGTGTGGCGCCACAATTCAGAAAAACACGCATGGCCAACATGTGGACATCGAAGTTCACGCTCCTGGGAGTCAGACATGAAGAAAGTCCTCATCGCCTCGGTCGCCATCCTCGGCTTCGCCACGGCGGCCCAGGCAGCGGATCTCGGTTCGCCGCGTATGCCAATCGCCGGCGCAGTCATGGCGCCCGCCTTCAACTGGAGCGGGTTCTATCTCGGCGGCCAGGTTGGCGGCGTCTGGTTCAATGACAGGACCCGCGAGTTCATCACCGCCACGGGCATCGCCACCGGTTTCAACCAGGGCTTCAACACCGGTGGCATCACCGGCGGCATCCATGCCGGCGTCAACTATCAGATCAACAACTTCGTCCTCGGCGTCGAAGGCGATATCGAGGCCTCGGGCGTCAGCGGCGGCTATACGCTGCCCGGCGGCATTGGAACGCGGTTCCGGTCGAATTTCCAGGGTTCGCTGCGTTTGCGCGGCGGTATCGCGGTCGATCGCGCCCTGTTCTACGTCACCGGTGGTCTTGCGGTAGCGCAGATGCGCTATGGCTATTTCACTCCGGCCATCATCGAGAACTTCACCCGCACCCAGGCCGGCTGGACCGTCGGCGCGGGTGTCGAATATGCCTTCACGCCGAACTGGACTGCCCGGCTTGAGTATCGCTATTCCGACTATGGACGCGTCTCCAACGCCAGCCTCGTCGCTTTCCCCGGCTTCACCTACCGCCACAATCCGCGCTCGCACGCGGTGCGTGTTGGTGTGACCTACCTGTTCTCGACCGGCCCGTCTGCGGTCGTCGCCCGCTACTGATCATTGCCGACAGGGCGAAACGGAAAGGCCGCCCGGGGGGCGGCCTTTTTTGTTGTCCGGTGCTCGGGTCGCCTCAGCACCGCGTGGGATAGGCGCGCGGACCGGTCACTTCGAAGTCCCGCCACATGGCGTTGACCGAGCGAATCATCTCGCTTGCCATGGCGCGCGGGAAGCGGGCCTGGACCAGATAGACCACGCCCGGCTCGTTGCGCTTCTGCGCCACCAGGTCGTAATAGTCGAGATCGGTGCGGAAGCGGTCGCCCTGCAGCACGCCGCGCCCGCGGACCGAGAAACCGCGGAATCCGCCGTCGCCCTGCGGCAGAGCCGCATCGCTCATCACGTCGCCGCGGCGTGGACGGGCGCCCTCGATGATCGTGTCCCAGTACCAGGCCTGTGCCGTGCAGGCGCCGCGCGCATGGTTGGCACTGACGACGACCACCGCATCGCGGTTCTGCTCGTGCACCAGCACCGAATTGACGGGTCCCGGCAGGTCATTGTCGCTGTCCAGCCGGAAGCCCTCGGGAATGGCGAAGGACCAGCGATCCCGCTTGTGGCGATAGGGCCCCTCGACCGCCGGAGGCGGGGCGGGCGGAACCGAGCCGGTGACATCGCCCTCGGGGCGCGGCTGCGGCATCGGAGCGACCTGCGGCGCAGCCTGGGTCTCGGCGGAGGGGGCCGGTATCGCGGCCTCGGCTGCCGGCCGCGGCCGGACCGAGCCGGTGGTGACGGCATTGTCGGCCGCGGCGGTCGCGATCTGGCGCAGGGACTGGACCTCGGTCTCGAGGCTGGCGACGCGGGCGGCGGCCTCCTGCGCCTTCCTCTCGGCCGCGGTGATGGCAGCCTGAGCGGCCTGCAAGTCGGTCTGGCTGCGCCGTGCCTGGCCCGTCGCCTCCGCGGTCTGGGTCTGCCGCTGGATCAACTCGGTCTGGCTGTGGGCGAGCTGGGTGCGGGCGATGCGCAGGTTGGCTTCCGCTGTTTCAGCGCGGCGGGCTGCCGTCCGTGACTGCTCGCGCAGCCTGGCGAGTTCCGCCGCGGCGTTCGACGCGACCTGCGCCTTCTCGCCGGCGGCCTTCGCCAGGGCCGCGATCCGCGGATGGGCATCGCCGCGCAGGGGGCCGGCAAATTCGGTCACGCCGGCAGCCGCCATGCTGCCGACGAGAAAGGCCGCGGCGGAAATGCCGATCCACTTGAGCGGGAGATTGCCGTTGGCCGGCGCGGGAGGCGGGGCTGCCGTGGCCCGGTCGAGCGCTGTCCGCAACCGCTCGTTCTCGCCGGACAGGCGCGCAACGCTGTCGCGCAGCGCCGCGGCACCGTCCGCCATCGCCGCGCGCGGGTCGGGCGGCATCGCCTGCGCATCGGTCCGCACCGCCTTGAGATAGGCGGCAAAGGCCTCCAGCTGCGCCTTCAGCCGGTCCTGCGCCACCGTGCTGCGCTCCTGCAGCACGCCATGGACCTTGCGGAACTCGGCGGCGAAACGCTCGCGCTCGGTGCCCTCGAAGCGAGCCCAGATCGCCGGCGTCGCCGGGTCGTCGGGATGGCGGCGGGCGAAGGCGACCTGTGCCGGTTCACCCTCGGCCTCGCGGTCAGCGGCGATCGCCAGGGAGAGGTCGCCGAGGCCGGGTCGGCCCAGTTTCCCGCCCAGCGCCACCAGCAGTGACTGCCAGGCGGGATCCTTCGCGTCGGAGGCGGCGAGCCAGCCCGACAGGTCCGGAGTCGGGAGAGAGTCGAAAGGTGGCTCGAGCCTCTCCGTCGCCAGGGGGCTGAGCCGGGCCACGACGAGCCGTCCGCCTTCATGCGCGGCGCGGGCGAGGCCGTAGAGGCCGGCATGGTTCTCCGTCGGGTCGAGGATTTCAGCCGGCCAGAGGGTCAGGAGGGCGCGTGCGCCGGCAGCCGCCTCGCGCAGGGCCTTGGCCGCACCGCGTCCCTTGGGTTCGATGTCCGGCTGGAGGGAGACGCCGAGATCGGTCAGCGCCTGCCGGACGATGTCGACGTGGCTCTTGTCCGATCGCCGATAGGCCAGAAACAGGTCCATCACGGATCCTCTCCCGAATTGTCCCGCAGGGGGAAAGACGATGGGTATGCACGTCCCACCCGAGGCCGGGCCGGGTCAGTCGGCGGAGGCGAGCCTCACGCCGGCGCGCACGAAGCGCATGGGGTCGACGGCCTCGCCGTTGACCCGGGTCTCGTAGTGCAGGTGAGGGCCTGTCGACCGGCCCGTCGAGCCGACGCGCCCGACACGCTGGCCGACGGCGACCAGGTCGCCCTCCTTCACCTCGATGCGGGACAGATGGGCGTAACGCGTGGTGATGCCGTTGCCGTGGTCGATCTCGACGAGCAGGCCATAGCCGCCGAGGGCGGCGGCATGGCTCACCCGGCCGCTGCCGGAGGCGAAGACGGGCTCGCCGGTGGCGCCGCGAAAGTCGATCCCCGAATGCATGGCCCAGGTCCGCAGGAACGGATCGAGCCGCGCGCCGAAGCCTGATGACAGTTCGAGTTCCCCCGAATGGGGACGGGCGATCGGGATGCTGGCGACGAGGCGGTTCAGCCTGTCGTGGTCGCGGATGACCGTCTGCAGCCGGAACACCTGCTTCTCGAAAGGCGAGGCATCCGGCGTCGGCGCGGGCAGGGGAATGAGCGGGCCGCCCGTCCCTGCTGTCGAACCGCCGCTTGCGGCCGGCGCGAGGCGGGTTTCCGCGAGCCCGAGTTCGGCGAGCATGGCGCGGATGCGCTTGGCGCGCCGTTCGGTGCGGGTCTCCAGGCCCTGGAGCAGGCCATGCTGGCTCTGTTCGACGAGGTCCAGCGAGCGCTCCACCCGGGCGACCACGTCGAGATGCGAAGGGTCCGAGGCGATGCTGAGAGGCGTGTCGGGCAAGGTCGCAACGACGGCGCGGGATTCGAGGCGCGACTGGCGCTCCGCTGGCGGGGTCAGGCGCACGGTGTCGCCGGCGACCGCCGGCCGCGGGATGGGCGATGCCGCCGCACTACGCCCCGGCGGGATCGCGCCAGCCCGGTTCGGCGTGAGCGGTGCGCCGGCCGATTCCTTCAGCGATGTGACGATGGCCTGACGCGTCTCGAGCAGGGCCTGACGTCGCGCGACCTGGTCGACGCGTCGCTCCAGCTCGGTCTGGTCGACCATCTGGCGGCTGGTCATGCGGTCGACCTTGGCGCGCAGCTCGCGGATGCGGTCCTCGTAGGCGTGCTGCAGGGCCGCCTGACGGCTCATGACGCCGCCGATGATGTCGTCCTTGAAGGCGAGATAGCTGGTGACGGCCACGCCCCACAGCGAGAGAGCGAGGGCCGCGACGAGCAGAGTCCCGCTCAGCGCAAAGGACAGCGACAGGGTGCGTGTCCCGGCGCGGCCGCGCCAGGCGAGGGTAAGGGCTCCGGTGGGAACCTGGGCCCTCAGATTGGCTTCCTGGGCGAGCTGGGCGCGATTGTATCGCTGGCTGGGCTGCGGCATCCGGCGTCCATCCCTACGCGAACGAGACGCCGCATTACCGCGCATTAAGGTTAATGAACCGTGCCCTGCATCCGTGTCCTTCCGCTGGGGGAGGGGGCTGAGTTGCCGCTCACAGCGCCTGCGCCGCCGCCAGCACCTCCGCCGCGTGGTCCTTGACCTTCACCTTCGGCCAGATGCGGGCGATCTTGCCCTCCGCATCGATCAGGAAAGTGGCGCGCTCGATGCCCATATAGGCTTTGCCGTACATGCTCTTCTCGACCCAGACGCCATAGGCTTCCACGACCTGGCCGTCCTCGTCTGACCCGAGAGCCACGCCAAGGCCGTGTTTGGCCTGAAACTTGTCGAGCGCCTTTGCAGGATCGCGGGACATGCCGATAACGGTTGTGCCGGCCGCCTCGAACGCCGCCTTCAGCTCGGTGAAATCCTTCGCTTCCTGCGTGCAGCCCGGCGTATCGGCCTTCGGATAGAAATAAAGCACCACCTTGCGACCCCTGAGGGCAGCGAGATCGACGACGCCGCCGCGGTCGCCCGCTACCGAGAAGTTCGGTGCCTTGTCCCCCACATTCAGCCCCATCACGCCATCCTTTCGTCGGTTTTCCCTATTAGGAACGAGGTTCATACGCTTGCGCAAGATCATTGGATTTTCGCTCGCCCCCGCCTGGACAATGCGCGATTGGGGCGTGGATGGCAGCGCCGCCCCCATGGAACCGTGCCTAACATTCGGTTAAGCCGGATCGGACCACAGTGCCGGAACGCGCCGTGTCGCGTACTGGTCCCGGGCCAACGAGGCCTGGAGCAGAGATGGAGAGGGAATGGATTGGCGCCCCGACCAGGGCCGGGCTCCGTGCGACACGACCTTGACCGCCTCTCGCGCGCGCGAGTGGGGGCGAGGCTCGGCGCGGGCCTTTGCCGGCTGGTGGGCCAACCGCCGCGTGCCGGCCTTCCTGGGCCGTGTTTTCGGTGGTCCGCCGTCCTGCTGGTCGACCCGCCGCCGGGTCTGCACGGGGGCGATCGCCGGCCTTTTCCTGCTGATCGTCTGTCCCGTGCTCTTCCTCGCCTGGCAGATCCAGCGTGGCGGCATGGGCCTCGACATGGTGACGCCATGGATCGCGCGTTCGCTCTCCGACCAGCTTGGGGACGGCCGCACCGTGACCATCGGCGCGGCGGTGATCGTGCGGGACGGCAGCGGCAATGTCGAGATCGAGGCCCGCGACGTCGTCGTCCATGACGGCGACGGTCGGCGCGTCGCCTCCATGCCGCGTGTCGCGCTCGGGCTCGATTCGCTGCCGCTCCTTGGTCGCCCTTCCATCCGCCGGATCGATCTCGTCGGCGCCTCCGTCGCCCTCAAGGTCGGCGAGGACGGACAGATCGCCCTCGCCGCCGGCCGGTTCCGCACCCAGATTCCCGAAGAAGGCCGCGTCACCGAACCGTCCACCGTCGGAACGCCTCCCGCCGCCGAGGTGAGCTCGACCCTGCCCGAGCCGGAAATGTCGCCGTTCCGGCGCCTCGGGATCTGGCTCGACCTGATCGAGAAATCCGGGCTCGACGGCCATCGCCTCGCCGGCTTCGGCCTGCGTAACGGCACGGTCATCGTCGACGACGTGCGGTCCGGCAAACGTTTCGTCTTCGCCGGCATCGATCTCGATCTCACCGTGCCGGCCACCGGCGGCCTGTCGATCGAACTCGATGCGTCGGGTTCCGGCGCCCGCTGGACCTCCACCGCCATCGTGACGCCGCGCGACGCCGCCGGTCGCCGCGTCATCGACCTGTCGATGCGCGACATGGCCCCGCGCGACCTGTCCCTGGCCCTGCAAGGGCCCCAGGTCGTCTTCGCCGATACGCCGATTTCCGGCACCCTGCGGGCGACGGTCGGCGACGATGGCGACCCCGTCGCCTTCAACGGCCGCGTCACAATGGGCGCCGGCAAGGTCGGCGACGTCAACGACGAAGCCATGCGGATCGCCATCGACAGCGTCGCGGCCGACGTCCACTGGGATACCCGTGCGCCGGGGCTGGTCGTTGACCGGGTCGAGGTCGTCGCCGGCGACAACAGGGCTTCCCTGAACGGCGTGGTGACCCCGCCGGCCCGGAGCGGCGAGCCCTTCGTCGTGGAGCTGAGGGCCCTGCAGGCCGTCACCTCGGTGCTCAATCCGCATGAGCCGCCCGTGCCGATCAATGTGAGCGGTGCCCGTTTCGTCTTCGAGCCTGCCACCCGCACGCTGGCTCTCAGCGGCCTGACGGTCGACCAGGGCGCCGAGCCGCTGGCGCGCATCGCCGGCAAGCTGACCTTCGCCGAAGGATCACCCGCTGTCGAACTCGATGTGACTGCCGGGCGGATGCCGCTGGCGACAGCCCTGTCGCTCTGGCCGCGCGCCTCCAACCCCCATGCCCGCGACTGGGTCGCAGACAACATGCGCGGCGGCACCACCGATGACACCACCATCCGCATGGCGATTCCGGCCGGGCTGCTGGCGAGCAAGCACTGGGTGCTGGAAAAGGATGCGCTGTCGGTGCGCTCGAAGCTGCGCGGCACGTCCCTGCGGGTCATGCCGGGCATGTCGCCGCTGAAGGATGCGGATATTGATCTCGACGTCGACGGCCAGATGGCGAGCCTTGCCGTTCAGCGCGGCAGCGTCGAGCCGGCGGTGGGCCAGAGGCTGACCCTTACCCAGGGGACGTTCGAGATTCTCGACCATCGGATACAGCCACCGCAGTCGGTCACCAAGTTCCGCCTCCAGGGCTCTGCTTCCGCCGCCTTCGCGCTTCTCGGTGAGGAGGCCTTCAAGGGCGCAGCGACCGGACCGACGCTCCCCACGGGCAAGGTGGAGGGGATGGTGACGGCGCAGGTCACCGTCAACGTGCCACTCACCGACAGCTTCCAGGCCAACCTGATCGACTATGCCGTCGATGCCGATTTCACGGGCTTTTCTGCCGATAATGCCTTCGGCGAGATGCGGGTCGAGCGGGCCGCCTTCAAGGTCCAGACGACGCCGCGCAGCCTCACCATGCGCGGGCAGGGCGTGCTCGGCGGTGCGCAGGCCAACTTTGAATACCGCAAGCCCCGCCCCGACGCGAAGCCCGAGATCCGGCTGACGGCGACGCTGGACGACCGCGGCCGCTCCCGGCTCGGCCTCAATATCGGATCGCGCATCGTCGGCCCCACGCCGGTGAAGGTGATGACCGTGGGCGAGGATTCCGGCCGCTACAATGTCGAGGTCGATCTCGGCCCTGCGACCCTCGCCGACCTTCTCCCCGGCTGGAGCAAGCCGCGGGGACAGGCGGCCAAGGCGCGCTTCGTCGCGGTCGAGGGCGACGACGGCTGGAAGCTCGAGGACCTCGTCGTGGAGAGCCGCGGCGTGCTCGTACGAGGCTCCGCCACCTTCGACGACAAGGGTAGCCTCGTCGCCGGGGTGTTTCCGGCCTACAACCTGTCCGACGGCGACAGGGTCAACATCCGCATCGAGCGCGCCGGCAGCGGCCACCGCGTTATCGGTCGCGGTGAGATGATCGATGCCCGCCACCTGATCAAGTCCCTGTCCGAGCCGGCACGTCCAGGTGCTCTGGCGCCCGCCGCCGCGACCACCGAACTCGACATCGACTTCAAGGCCAATGCCGTGGTCGGCGGCAATGGCGAGGTGATCCGCCAGTTCGAAATGCGCATGGTTCGCCAGGGCCAGGCGATCCGCTCCCTCACTGCCTCAGGGCGCGTCGGCCGCGATGCACCCTTTGCCATCGAGCAGCGCGGCCAGGGCAGCGCGCAAAGGCTGGCGGTCAGTTCCGGTGATGCCGGCGCGCTGCTGCGCTTCCTCGACATCTACCGCGCGCTCCAGGGCGGCACACTGGCTCTGATCATGACGCCGCCGCAGCCGAACGGAAACATTCGCGAGGGCAGCGTCGAGATCACCGACTTCCGCATCCGCGGCGACCAGGCCATTTCCGGCATGGTAGCGGCGGCCGGAACCGCGCCCAATGCGCCGCGCCAGCCGCAGAACGATGCCTTCGCCTTCTCACGCCTGCGCGCCAATTTCGCCCGCGCGGCCAGCAAGGTGACCGTGTCGGACGGCCTGCTCTGGGGCGCGGCGATCGGCGCCACGGTCGAGGGCGAGTTCGATCCCGGCCGGGACCGCCTGCTGCTGCGCGGCACCTATGTGCCGGCCTATGCGCTGAACAACATTTTCGCCCGCATCCCCGTACTCGGCTTCTTCCTCGGCGGGGCTCCCGACGAGGGCGTCTTCGGCATCACCTACCAGATCGCCGGCGCGGTCAGCGCGCCGCGCCTGACCATCAATCCCCTGTCGGCGGTCACGCCGGGCTTCCTGCGCAAGATGTTCGAATTCCGCGGCGCCTCGTCCACTCCTCCGCCGATGCCGGGCGACGCCGCCCAGCGCTGACAGTCCGGACGTCCGCGAGACAGGGCGCCCGATCAGCCGCGCACGATATCCTGCCCGTCCATCACCCAGCCCTTGATGCCGCCGGCCAGATGCGCGTTGTAGGGTTTGCCGGAACTCTGGGCGATTTCCGACGCCTGGAGCGAGCGCATGCCGGCCGCGCACATGAACACGACGCGCTTGCCGTCCGGGTCGGGAATGGCGCGCGGATCGAAGCTGGAGAGCGGCAGGTTCAGCGCCCCCGGAATGTGCGCCATCTGGAATTCATGCGGCTCGCGCACGTCGATCAGCAGGATGGTATCGTCCGAGAGCCCGCGGGCGACATCGTCATTGGAGAGGTCATGGACAGGCATGGTGGGTCTCGGCTCGGGTGAGTCGGGGGTTTCGGGAGTATGGCCTAGGCGATGACGATCCCGCCAGTGACCGGCGCCTTGACCCCCGTGGTCGAGGGATAGGTCAGCGGCAGGCCCTTCAGGCTCCGGACCGCCAGATAGGCAAAGGCCTGCGCCTCGAGGAAATCGGACGACCAGCCGACTTGCTCGCCGGTGCGCACCTCCGCGCCTGTGACATAGGCCAGGAGCCGCAGCAGTTCCGGATTCCTGGCGCCACCCCCGCAGACGATCCACAGAACCGGCGGATCGGGCATGAAGTCGGCGGCGCGGGCGATGGAACGCGCGGTGAAGGATGTCAGTGTCGCCGCGCCGTCCTCGGTGGCGACATTGCCGACGATCGAGAAGGCGAAGGCGTTGCGGTCAAGGGATTTCGGCGGCGGCTTGGCGAAGAAGGGATGGACCATGAGCCAGGCGAGCAGGGCCTCGTCGGCCCGCCCGCGCGCCGCGGTGGCGCCGCCGGCATCCATGCGCGCGCCGGTGCGCTCGCCCATCCAGTCGTCGACCAGCGCATTGCCGGGCCCCGTGTCGAAGGCGAGCAGCGCCTCGTCCGAACCGATCAGCGTGACATTGGCGACACCGCCGATATTCACCACGGCCAGCGGGCGGGGGAGGGCGGCCTGTGCGGCGAGAGCCCGGTGGAAGACCGGCACGAGCGGCGCACCCTGGCCGCCGGCCGCGACGTCGGCCTGGCGAAGATCGTAGACGACGGGAATGCCCAGCCGCTGGCGCAGGGCTTCGCCGTCGCCGATCTGTACGGTCAGCCCGATCGCCGGGCGGTGCAGCACGGTCTGGCCGTGGAAGCCGACGACGCCGATGTCGCCGCGCGAGAGGCCGTTCTGCTCCAGGAAAAGCTCGACCGCCTCGGCATGGGCGCGGGTGACGAGGGCTTCGGCCCGGGCGAGGAGGGGCGTACGGGCCGTGCGATCGGTGAGCTGCGCGCCCTCCTTCAGGGCGGCGCGCAGGACAGCGCGTTCGTCCTCGCTGTAGGCGCGGTAGCCGGTCGGGCCGAAGCCGTCGATGGTCTCGCCGTCGGTCTCGACCAGCGCCACGTCGACGCCGTCCAGGGAGGTTCCCGACATCAGGCCGATGGCGCGCATGGGTCCCGCCGATTCGAAGGGTGAAATGGGTGCCCGCTTCTGCTACACCGCGCCTCCGCCGGGGTTAAGTCCCGGCCTCAGCTCTCGTTGGAAAGATCATGACCGCCCCCAGCTCCGACTTCCTGCGCATCCTCACCGAGCGCGGGTTCATCCACCAGTGTTCCGACATGCAGGGTCTCGACGCCCTGGCGGCCAAGGGGGATGTCGTCGCCTATGTGGGCTATGACTGCACGGCGCCCTCGCTCCATGTCGGTCATCTCCTGTCGATCATGATGCTGCACTGGATGCAGAAGACCGGCGCCGGCAAGCCGATTACGCTGATGGGCGGCGGCACGACCCGCGTCGGCGACCCTTCCGGCCGCGACGAGACGCGCAAGATCCTCTCCATCGACGACATCAACGCCAACAAGGACGCGCTGAAGGGCGTCTTCGCCAAGCTCCTGACCTTCGGCGAGGGCCGGACCGACGCCATCATGCCCGACAATGCGGAGTGGCTGACCAAGCTCAACTACATCGAGATGCTGCGCGACATCGGCCGGCATTTCTCGGTGAACCGCATGATGACGATGGACTCCGTGCGCATGCGGCTGGAGCGCGAGCAGGAGCTCTCCTTCATCGAATTCAACTACATGATCCTCCAGTCCTACGATTTCGTCGAACTGGCGCGTCGTTACGGCACCAACCTGCAGATGGGCGGCTCCGACCAGTGGGGCAACATCGTCACCGGCGTCGATCTCGGCCGCCGCATGGGGACCCACCAGCTCTATGCCCTGACCTGCCCGCTGCTGACCACGTCGTCCGGCGCCAAGATGGGCAAGACGGCCGCTGGCGCCGTCTGGCTCAATGCCGACATGCTGTCGAACTACGACTACTGGCAGTTCTGGCGGAATACCGAGGACGGTGACGTCGCCCGCTTCCTCAAGCTGTTCACGCTGCTGCCGATGGCCGAGATCGACCGGCTCGCTTCGCTCCAGGGCGCCGAGATCAACGAGGCGAAGAAGGTGCTGGCGACGCAAGCCACCGCGCTGGTGCGCGGCCGCGAGGCGGCCGAGGCCGCCGCCGAGACGGCGATGAAGACCTTCGAACAGGGCGCGCTTGGCGACGACCTGCCGGTGGTGACCGTGCCGGCCGACGAACTCGCCGCCGGTATCGGCATCCTCAGCCTGTTCGTTCGCGCCGGCCTCGTCGCCTCCAATGGCGAGGCCCGTCGTCAGGTCCAGGGCGGCGGACTCAAGCTCAACGACGAGACGGTGACCGACGCCCAGGCGATGGTGACCGGGGCAGCCCTGAAGGACGGTGTCGCCAAGCTGTCCTTCGGCCGCAAGAAACATGTGCTGGTGAAGGCAGGGTGAGACCATGACGATGAAGTTCTTCTACGGCCCGAAGACCTGCGCGCTGGCCTCGCGCATCGCGCTTGAGGAGGCGAACGCCTCCTATGAGCCCGTCCGTGTCGACTTCGCCTCGGGCGAGCAGACCAAGCCGGCCTTTCTCGCCGTCAATCCCAAGGGCCGCGTTCCCGCGCTGGTTACCGACCGCGGCGTTCTCACCGAGAACGTCGCGATTCTTGCTTTCGTCGCGCAGAGCCATCCTGACAAGGCCCTGGCGCCGCTCGCCGATCCCTTCGCGTTCGCGCAGATGCAGGCTTTCAACGCCTATCTCGCCTCCACCGTGCACGTGAACCACGCCCACAAGCACCGCGGCGCGCGCTGGGCGACGGAGGAGAGCTCCTTCCTTGACATGCGCCGCAAGGTGCCGGAGACCATGGCGGCGAGCTTCCGCCTCATCGAGAATGACTTCTTCCGCGGCCCCTGGGTCATGGGTGAGGCCTATTCGGTGGCCGACGCCTATCTCTTCACGGTGACGCGCTGGCTCGAGGGTGACGGCGTCGACGTGGCGCAGTTCCCGCGCGTCGCCGACCACCTGAAGCGCATGGGCGAGCGCCCGGCTGTGAAGGCGGCGCTGGCGGGCGAGTGAGCCCTCAGTAGTGGTAGCGGCACTGGGCGATCTCGAGCACCTCGCCGCGCACGCGGTAGACGAGGCGGTGCTCCTGGTCGATCCGCCGCGACCACCAGCCTTGGAATTCGTTTTTCAGCGGCTCCGGCTTGCCCGTGCAGGTGAAGGGCGTCAGTCTGCACTCGCGGATCAGAGCGTTCAGCCTCTTCGGAATCTTGCGGTCCGACTCCTGCCAGTACAGGTAGTCCTCCCAAGCGAGGGGATGGCACGCGACGGTCATTTCAGTAGATCGCGCTCGACGCCCTGACCTTCATCAAGTTCGGCGATGGCTTCGAGCAGACGCCGACGGTTCTCGGGGCTCTTCGTCAGATAGGTCGTCTCCTCCATCGACGTGCAATCCTCCAGCGAGATCAACACCGCGGGAGGTTTGCCGCCCTCCCGGGTGATCAGCACCGGCATATGGTCCGCCGTCACCTGGTCAAGCGTGGCGGCGAGGGTCTTGCGGAGTTCGGTCGAGGTCTTGACACGCATCGGGAGAATGTACGCCAAAGCGTACGCGATCTTAAACGCGCCGCGGCGCCGCCCAGGGCCTTGCTCCGGCATCGCGCGCCGTGAACGAGGCGATGGCATCGCCTTCGGCGAGGGTCAGGTCGATGTCGTCCCAGCCGTTCAGCAATTGGGTGCGCCAGACCGGATCGATCGAGAAGGGCACCACGACATTGCCGCAGGCGATGGTCTGCGCCGCGAGGTCGACGGTGACCGGCAGGTCCGCCGTGTCAAGCAGCCGTTCCGCGTCCTCCTCGCTCACCATGGCCGGCACCACGCCGTTCTTGACGCAGTTGGAGGCGAAGATGTCGCCGAAGGTCGGCGCGATGACGGCGCGGAAGCCGAAATCCGCCAGCGCATAAACCGCTGCCTCGCGCGACGAGCCGCAGCCGAAATTGCGCCGCGCCACCAGGATGGTCTGGCCGGCGCGAGGGGCGGGGGCCGTGCCCTCGGCGGCGAGGTCGTGCAGGAGAAAACGGCCATAGCCCTCCGGTTGGCGCGGCTCCTTCATGAAGCGCGCGGGGATGAGCTGATCGGTGTCCACATTGGCCACCGCCAGTTTCAGCATCGCGGCCGTATCACGTGTGAACGGCTTCATGCGAACCGCCTGACATCGGTGAGCGTGCCGGTGACCGCGGCCGCCGCCGCCATGGCCGGCGACATCAGGTGGGTACGCGCCCCCGGCCCCTGGCGGCCCTTGAAATTGCGGTTGGTGGTCGAGGCGCAGCGTTCGCCCGCGGGAACGATGTCGCCGTTCATGCCCACACACATGGAACAGCCCGACTCCACCCAGTCCAGCCCGGCCTCGGTGAAGATGCGGGCGAGGCCCTCCTCCTCGGCCTGGCGCTTGACCAGCGAGGAGCCCGGCGAGACGAGCCCCGGCACCACCGCTCTGCGGCCGGCAAGGATCTGCGCCGCGGCGCGCAGGTCCTCGATGCGCGCATTGGTGCAGGAGCCGATGAAGACACGGTCGATGGCAACCGACTGCAGCGCCTGTCCCGGCGTCAGGGCCATGTAGTCGAGCGCATCGCGCGCCGCCGCGGCCTTGATCGGGTCAGCGATGCGGTCGGGATCGGGCACGTGGGCATCGATCGGCAGGGCCTGTTCCGGGCTGATGCCCCAGGTCACGGTCGGCGCGATAGCGGCCGCGGCGAGGCTCACCTCGCGGTCGAAGACGGCGTCGGCGTCGCTGACCAGACCGGCCCAGTCCGCCATCGCCTGGTCCCAAGCGCCCCCTCCGGCGCGAAGGGCCGGCCCTTGAGATAGGCGAAGGTGACGGCATCGGGAGCGACCATCCCGCAGCGCCCGCCAGCCTCGATCGACATGTTGCAGAGGGTCATCCGCCCCTCCATCGACAGGGCGCGGATGGCCGAGCCCGCATATTCGATGGCATGGCCGGCCGCCCCGTCGGCGCCGATCGCGGCGATGACGGTGAGCATGATGTCCTTGGCGGTGATGCCGGGCGCCGTCCGTCCATCGACGCTGATCCGCATCCGTTTCGGCTTCTTCTGCCAGAGCGTCTGGGTTGCCAGGACATGGGCGACCTCGGAGGCGCCGATCCCGAAGGCATGGGCGCCGAAGGCCCCGTGGGTGGAGGTGTGGCTGTCGCCGCAGACGACGGTGAGGCCAGGCAGGGTAAGGCCCTGTTCGGTGCCCGTCACGTGGACGATGCCCTGCCGCCTGTCGTCGAGCCCGAACAGCGTGATGCCATGGGCGGCGGTATTGGAGCCGAGCTGCGCGACCATGCGGGCGATCGAGGCGTCGGGCACCGGGCCGCCGCGGCCGCGGGTCGGGACATAGTGATCGGCCACCCCGAAGGTGAGGTCCGGCCGGGCCACAGGCACGCCCCGGGCCGCGATCTGACCGAAGGCATGATGCGAGCCTTCATGGACGAAATGGCGGTCGATCCACAGCAGCGACAGGCCGTCGGCCCGGCGCGCCACCACGTGGCGATCCCAGAGCCTGTCGAACAGGGTGGCAGGCAAATCCACTCTCAACTCCGCGACGACGCTTGACGGACGAACATTGTATCATAGGATAGACAAAGCTGGAAATATCTCTATCTCTATCCATCGAACAGGCCGGCAGACAAATGCAAACCGTCGCACTGCCTAGCAAGGGGTCCGCGCCAATGCGCCCCGGTGTGACAACCGGACTGCGAGGGAGCGAGGCCATGGCTGAAGCCATCGAAACATCCAAGACACGACGGGTCTATCTGACCTTGCGCGACCGAATCTCGTCGGGGGAACTGACGCCGGGCACCCGCCTGCCGTCCGAGCCGGACCTCGCCGATCTGCACGACGTCTCGCGGGTGACGATTCGTCGGGCGCTGGCGGAACTCGAGCGCGAGGGTCTGATCTCGCGACGGCCGGGTGCCGGCACCTTCATCACGGCACGGATGATCAAGCGGCCGATCGTCGCAGACCTGTCGAACGCGCTGGCCCATCTGGTCGAGATGGGACGGTCGACCGATGTACGGCTCCTGCAGTTTGGCTATGTCGACGCCAATCCCGATGTCGCCGAGGCGCTGAAGCTCGATGCCGGCGAGCGGGTGCAGCGATCGGTGCGCGTGCGCATCATCGACGGCGAGCCCTTCTCCTACCTCGTCACCCATGTGCCTCAGCGCATCGGCACGACCTATACCGAGGCGGAGCTGGGCGTGCAGCCTTTGCTGACCCTTATCGAGCGTTCCGGCGTCAAGGTCGACCGCGCCACCCAGACGATCTCCGCCGCCCTCGCCGGTCCGGATATTGCCGAAGCGCTCGGCGTCGACATCGGTGCACCGCTGTTGTCGTTGAACCGCGTCGTCTTCGACATGAAGCGGCGCGGCATCGAGCACCTCGCGGCCTTCTACCGGCCGGACCGCTATTCCTTCCAGATGGATCTGGTCCGGATCGATTCCGGCGGAGACAGGCTGTGGTCCCCGGTTGAGCGTCTGCGCATGGGCATCGGTCTCAACGGGGCCGGTGCCAACGACTGATGGGATCCCGCCGGCCTCACGGCCGGCGGCTTCGGCAGAACGACAAGAACCGGCCGAAGCCGGTCGTCTTTCAGAGTGTAACAGACGGAGAAGAGCGACCATGACCGCCTGGAATGATACGACGCGACGCAGCCTTCTGAAGACCGGCGCCGCGGGCGCCGCCATCCTGTCGGCCCCGGGCCTCCTGCGGGCGCAAGCCGCCCCTGTGAAGCTCGGCATCCTTCAACCGGTGACCGGGGCGCTCGCCCAGGATGGCGAATACGGCCGCCTCGGCGCCCAACTCGCCATCGACGAGATCAACAAGGCCGGCGGCATCAAGTCGCTCGGCGGCGCCATGATCGAAATGGTCTTCGGCGACGCCCGCTCGAGCCCGGAGGCCGGCTCCCAGGAAGTGGAGAAGATGCATGCCGAGGGCGTCTCCGCCATCGTCGGCGGCTTCGCCTCGCCGATCTGCCTTGCCGCTTCGCAGGCCGCGTCCCGCTACGACATCGCCTATGCGGTTGATGTCGGCGTCTCCGACCAGATCGTTTCGCGCGGCCTCAAGAACACCTTCCGCTTCGGCCCCGGCTTCGGCGCCGTGACCCGCGCCGCCATCGACAACCTGGTCAAGCTCAACGACGCCGCAGGCAAGCCGGCCAGGACGGTGGTGCTGGTCCACGAGGACGGCCTGTTTGGCTCGGGACTCGCCAAGCTGATGAACGACCGCCTCTCCGCGCTCGGATTCCAGATCCTCGAGACCATCCCGCATCCGACGCCGGCCCGCGACATGTCCAATGTCGCGCTGCGAATCCGGGCGCTCAACCCCGACCTCGTCATCCCGTCGAGCTATTACGGCGAGTTCGTGCTGCTCGCCCGCACGATGCAGCAGCAGCGGATCCGGCCGAAGGGCATCTATGCGGTCCTCAATGGCGCGGCCTCGAACTTCCGCTTCGTCCGTGAATTCCCTGACGCCGCCAACAACGTCATGGATTGCAACCACTGGGCCGATCCGCGCAAGCCGAAGACCGCCGAGCTGCGCCGTCAGGTCGAGGCCACGGGCCGCTTCTGGCTCTACAACGTGCCGCTGAACTATTCCTCGGTGCGTCTGGTCGCCGATGCCATCGAGCGCTCGGGTTCGCGCGATCGCATCAAGATCATCGAAGCCATGGCGACCTCCACCTTCGCCGACCACATCATGCCCTATGGTCCGACGAAGTTCGAGAACGGCCAGAACACCGCCGCCGCTCCGGTCAATACCCAGGTGCAGAACGGCGACATCAAGGTGATCTTCCCCGACACGTTCGCCGACGCCAAGCCGGTCTTCCCCGTCACCGGCTGACGCCACCGCCCCGCTCCCTCCACCCCGCGGCTGGTTCGCCCGCCGCGGGGTCTTCATGCCGGTGAGGTTTTTCTCCCGTGTTCAGGTCCTATCCGCCACAGATCGTGCTCGAGGCCGTGCTCAACGGCCTGCTCACCGGCGCCGTCTATGCCCTTGTCGCGCTCGGCCTGACCCTCGTCTATGGCGTGCTGCACATCATCAATTTCGCCCATGGCGCCATGCTGACGCTGGCCATGTTCGCCGTGCTGGTCGCCCATCTCGGCTTCGGCATCGATCCCTACCTCGCCATCCTGCCGCTGACCCCGCTGTTCTTCGCCTTCGGCTACGGCCTGCAGCGCTTTGTCATCTCGCCGGCGAGCCGCAACGACGACGGCGCCATCCTCCTCGTGACACTTGGTCTGTCGATCGTCATCGAGAACCTGCTTCTCGCCATCTTCCGCTCCGACACGCGGTCTCTGACCCTCGACTATTCCTTCTCCGTGGTGGATCTCGGCTTCGCGCTCCTGTCGCTGCCGCGCGTCATCGGCTTCGGCGTCGCCCTGGTCGTCGCTGCCGCGCTCTGGGCCATCCTCGCGCTCACCGATACCGGCAAGGCGATCCGGGCGGTGGCGAAGGAGAAGCTCGGCGCCTCCCTGGTCGGCATTGACGTCAACCACATCTATGCCGTCACCTTCGGCCTCGGTGCGGCGACGCTGGCGGTGGCCGCCTGCCTGCTCATGCCGTCCTTCTACGTCAATCCGCGCGTCGGCAACGCCTTCGTCCTCGTCGCCTTCACGGTCGTGGTGCTCGGCGGCATGGGGTCGATCGCCGGCGCCCTGGTCGGCGGCCTGGTCATCGGCGTCGTCGAGAGCCTGTCGGGCCTCTATCTCGGCGAAAGCCTTGGCCAGATCGGCATCTTCCTCATCTTCATCCTGGTCCTGCTCTTCCGCCCGACCGGCCTGTTCGGGGCGAAGGCATGAGCTCCGGGACCTTCGCAGCCTATCGCCCGATCCTCATCGCCATCGCAGCCCTTGCAGCCCTGCCGCTGGCCGTGCCCATGCTCGTCGGCGCCGGCCTCTTCGCCGGTCCCAACACCTTCTACAACCTGATGATCTTCATCCTGATCATCACGCTGGCGGCGCAGGGCTGGAACATTGCCGGCGGCTATGGCGGCCAGTTCTCCTTCGGTCACGCCGCCTTCTTCGGCACGGGCGCCTATGCCCAGGCGGTGCTGCAGACCCGCTATGGCGTCAATGCCTGGGCGGCGCTGCCGGTGGCCATGGCGCTGGGCGGTCTCGTCGGAGCGGTCATCGGCCTGCTCGCCTTCCGCGCCCGCCTGCGCGGTTCCTATTTCGCCCTGGTCACGCTCGCCTTCGCCGAGGTCTTCCGCATCCTCGCCAATGCCACCCCGATCACCGGCGGCGCCGCCGGCACGCTGGTGCCGCTGCGCATCGGCTTCGGCCAGATGCAGTTCGACGCTCCCGCCGCCTTCTTCTACCTCGCGCTCGCCTTCGTCGCCGTCGTGCTCATCCTCAACCGGCTGCTCGAGCGCTCGCGCTTCGGCGCCTGGCTCGTGGCCGTCAGGGAAAACGAGGACGCCGCCCGCGCTCTCGGCGTCGACACGCTCACGGTCAAGCTCAAGGCGATCACGCTGTCGGCCGCCATCACGGCGGTGGCCGGCGCGCTCTATACCCAGAAGTTCCTCTATGTCGACGCCAACATCGCCTATGGCGCCTGGATCTCGGTGGAGGCACTGCTGGCGCCCATCGTCGGCGGCATCGGCACGGTCTTCGGCCCGCTCATCGGCGCCATCGCGCTGATCGGCCTCGGCGAGGCGGCAAAGACCGTCATCCACGCCGCTTTCGGCTCCGCCGTTCCAGGCGTCGACCTCGTCGTCTACGGCTTGCTGCTGATCGTCGTCATCGCTTTCGCACCGCGCGGCCTCATCGGTCTGCTGCGAACCGGGGGAGGGCGCTGATGCTGGAGGTTCAGGGCCTCACCAAGCGCTTCGGCGGCCTCGTCGCGGTCAGCGACGTCAGCCTCACCGTGCCCGAGGGATCGATCACCGGGCTCATCGGCCCCAATGGCGCCGGCAAGACCACGCTCTTCACGCTGGTCTCCGGTTTCCAGACCCCGAGCACCGGGCGCGTGCTCTTCCGCGGCGACGATATCACCGGCCGGACGCCGGAGAGCCTCGCGGTCCTCGGCATCGCCCGCACCTTCCAGATCGTCCAGCCCTTTGCCGGCCTGTCGGTGCTGGAGAACGTCGCGGTTGGCGCCTATCTGCGCTGCCCCCACCGGGCCGAGGCCATGGCCCATGCCGAGGCCGTGGCGGGCAGGGTCGGCCTGACCGATCTCGGCCGCCCGGCCTCCTCACTGACGGTGGCCGGCCGCAAGCGGCTCGAACTGGCCCGGGCGCTGGCGACCGGGCCCCGCCTCCTGCTGCTCGACGAGGTGCTGGCCGGCCTCAACCCCTCCGAGATCCGCGACATCATCCCGGTGATTCGGGCGATCCGGGAGACCGGGGTGACGATCCTGATGATCGAACATGTCATGCAGGCGGTGATGAGCCTGTGCGAACATGTCCATGTCCTCGCCAACGGCCGCCTCATCGCCGCCGGCACGCCGGCCGAGGTGGTGGGCAATCCGGCGGTCGTCGAGGCCTATCTCGGTCACGGCGCGGCGGGGCGCCTGCAGAAGGGGGCGGCCCATGGCTGAACCGATCCTGTCGGTCGAAGGCCTCGTCGCCGGCTATGGCGCGACGGAAATCCTGCGCGGCCTGTCGATGAGCGTCGCCCCCGGCGAGATCGTCGCCGTTCTCGGCTCCAACGGCGTCGGCAAGACGACGCTGAACATGGTCCTGTCGGGGATCCTGCGCGCCAGCGCCGGCACCGTCCGCTTCCTGGGCGAGGACATCACGCGCGCGAGCCCGGGCGAGATCGTCGCGCGTGGCCTGATCCACGTGCCGGAGGGTCGCAAGATCTTCCCCAACATGACCGTGCGCGAGAACCTCGTGCTCGGCTCCTACCGGCGCGGCAAGGCGGCGCGCGCCGGCAATCTCGAGCGGGTGTTCTCCACCTTTCCCCGTCTGCGCGAGCGCAGCGGCCAGCTGGCAGGAACCCTTTCGGGCGGCGAGCAGCAGATGCTCGCCATCGGCCGCGGCATGATGGCCGAGCCGAAGCTCCTGATCCTCGACGAGCCCTCGCTCGGCCTCTCGCCGCTGCTGGTGGAGGAGATGTTCACCCTGGTGCGGCAGATCCATGCCGAGGGGCTCGCTGTCCTGCTTGTCGAGCAGAACGTCGTCCAGTCGCTGGAGGTTGCGGCCCGCGCCTTCATTCTGGAAAACGGCATCTTCGCGCTGTCGGGGACGGCGGCGGACCTCGCCGCCAGCGACGACCTGCGCCGCGCCTATCTGGGCCTGTAACGATGGCCCGACCCTTTCCTTCCAAGCCTTTCATGACCAAGCGCCTTGCCGGAGACTGCCGATGACCAGCCCTGCCCAGATCCTGCGCGCCCGGCTCGACCGGCGCCCCGTGCTGGTCGCGCCCGGTGTCGTCGATCCGCTCACCGCCCAGATCGCCGTCGATGCCGGCTTCGAGGCGCTCTATCTGACCGGCGCCGGCATCGCCTACACCCAGCTCGGCATGCCCGATATCGGCCTCACCACCATGACCGAGGTGAGCAACGTCATTGCCCGCATCGCCGACAAGGTGAACGTGCCGCTGATCGTCGACGGCGACACCGGCTTCGGCAATGCCATCTCGGTCCAGCGCACCGTGCGCGTCTTCGAACGGGCCGGGGCGTCGGCCATCCAGATCGAGGACCAGACCTTCCCCAAGCGCTGCGGCCATCTGCGCGGCAAGGACGTGATGCCGACGGACGACATGGTCGGCAAGATCAAGGCGGCGGTGGACGCCCGCGCCAATGGCATGCTCGTCATCGGCCGTACCGATGCCGGCGCCGTCGAGGGCTTCGAGCGGGCCTTCGAACGGGCCGAGCGCTATGCCGAGGCGGGGGCCGACATCATTTTCGTCGAGGCGCCGCGCACCCGCGAGGAGCTCTCTGCTGTCCCGACGCGGCTCGGCCATATGCGCCCCCTGATGGCCAATATGGTCGAGGGCGGCCGAACGCCGATGACGCCGGTCAGGGACCTGGAGGCCATGGGCTACAGTCTCGTGGTCTTTTCGGCCGGCGTGGTCCGGGCCATGGCGAAGACCGCCCGCCGGTTCTACGACACGCTCCGCGCCGACGGCACCTCCGATGCGGTGCGCGATGAGATGTATTCCTTCGACGAGCTCGCCGACATGGTCGGCACCACCGCGCTTCTGGAGGCGGGCAAGCGCTATGACCCGGCCGGGGGCGGGGCATGACGCTCGATCCCGTCACGCTCGCGGTCCTCAAGGGGCGGCTGGAGCAGATCGCCGACGAGATGGACGCGACGCTCTACCGCTCCGCCTTCAACCCGATCATCGCCGAGGCGCGCGACGCCTGCCATGGCCTCTACCACCGCGAGACCGGCGACACGCTGGTCCAGGGCACCAAGGGCCTGCCGATCTTCGTTGGCGCCATGGCCTTTGCGGTGAAGGCGGTGATCGACAAGGTGAAGGCGCAGGGCGGGCTTTCCCCGGGCGACACCTTCATCTTCAACGACCCCTATGCCGGCGGCACCCATCTCAACGATTTCCGGCTTGTACGTCCGGTCTTCCGTGACGGGGCGCTGTTCTGTTGGCTCGCCTCGGCCGGTCACTGGCTGGACATCGGCGGCAACGTGCCCGGCGGCTACAATCCGGTGGCGACCGAGAGCTTCCAGGAAGGCGTGCTGATCCCGGTGGTGAAGCTCGTTTCGGCCGGCGAAACCCGGCAGGACATCCTGGACATCCTCACTGCCAATTCCCGCCTGCCGAATTCGAACTGGGGCGACCTCAACGGTCAGCTCAACGCGCTCGATCTCGGCGAGATCAGGCTCAACGCCCTGCTCGACCAGTATGGCGCCGCCACGATCGACCAGGCCTTCGTTGCCTTTTCCAGCCGCGCCGAGGCCCTCATGCGAGAGGCTGTGTCGGCCCTTCCCGACGGCACCTATGCCTTTGAGGACTACCTCGACAATGACGGTATCGTCGACGCGCGGCTGACGGTGGCGCTCGACCTCACCATCGCCGGCGAGACCATGGTGCTCGACTTCTCCCGCTCCTCGCCACCCTGCGCTGGCCCGATCAACATCTCCGTGCCGACGACGATCGCCGCCTGCTATGTCGCCCTCAAACATGTCTTTACGGACGTGCCGGCCAATGCGGGCTGCCTCAAGCCCATCACCTTCGTCGTACCGGGCACGACCCTGCTTGGCGCCGGGGCGCCCAAGCCGATGGCCGGCTATACCGAGACGATCCTCCGCCTGATCGGCGTCGTCTTCGGCGCCCTGGCGAAGGCGGTGCCCGATCGCGCCACCGCCGGCCCCTTCGGCACGATCAACGCCCTCTCCATGGCCGGCCATCGCGCTGACGGCAGCCGCTGGGTGATGTTCAACTTCTTCGGCGGCGGTCTCGGCGGGAATCCCGAGAGCGACGGGCTCAACCACGCCAACAACCCGATCTCGACCGCCACCATGCCGCCGGTGGAGATCCTTGAGGCCGCCTATCCCATCCTGTTCACGCAATGGGCGCTGCGGCCCGATTCTGCTGGCTTGGGCGCCCATCGCGGCGGCCTCGGTGCCATCTACGAGATCGAGGTGCTGGACCCGCGCGGGGCCGACGTCTTCCTGCTCGGCGAGCGCGGCCGCTTCGCGCCCTTCGGTGTCAATGGCGGCGGGGAGGGGGCTCTCAACCGGTTCACCTGGACCAATGGCGGCCTCACCGGCACCCCGCCCATGGCCTCCAAGGTCACCGGGGTGAAGCTCGGCCAGGGCGGCCGTGTCAGGTTGGAGACGCCGGGCGGCGGCGGCTTCGGCGATCCCGCCGGGCGCGATCCGGCGGCGACCGCGCGCGATCATCGGCTCGGCTATGTGACCGGAGCGAAGGCATGACCACCCTCGTCGGCGTCGATGTCGGTGGCACCTTCACCGATCTGTTCTTCCTGGACGAGGCGACGGGCACGTTCCGCACCGCCAAGGTCCCGTCCAACCGCGGTGACGAGGCCGTCGGCTTCCTCGAGGGGCTGAAGACCTTCGGCGCATTGTCCGACCTCGGATCCATCGTCCATGGCACGACGGTGGGCACCAACGCCCTTCTGGAGCGCAAGGGCGCGCGCATTGGCGTCATCACCACGGCCGGCTTCCGGGATGTTCTCGAAATGCGCCGCCGCGACCGCCGCAACACCTGGGGTCTGTGGGGCGACTTCACCCCCATTGCTGACCGGGACCTGCGCGTCGAGGTCATCGAGCGGACGCTCGCCGACGGCACCGTGCGCCAGGCAGTGGACCCGGCGGAGGTCGCCGCCGCGGCGCGGGCCCTGGTCGCCGCGGGCGCGACGGCACTCGCCGTCGTCTTCGTCAACGCCTATGCCAATCCCGCCAATGAGAGGGCCGCGGCCGCGGCCGCCCGCGCCGTCTGGCCGAACGAGCATGTGTCGGTCTCCTCCGAGATCCTGCCGGAGATCCGCGAGTTCGAGCGCGCCTCGACCACCGCCCTCAACGCCTATCTTCAGCCCGTTGTCGGCTCCTATCTCGCGAAGCTGGAAGCGGCACTCGCGGGCGAGGCCTTTGCCGGCGCCTTCCACATCGTCCAGTCCAACGGTGGCGTCATGTCGACGGCGACCGCCCGACGCCTGCCGGTGCGCACCGCTCTGTCCGGCCCTGCCGCCGGCGTCATCGCCGCGGCGGCCATCGCCACCGCTGCCGGCTATCCCGACATCATCACCGGCGATCTCGGCGGCACATCGTTCGACGTGTCGCTGATCGCCGGCGGCGAGGCCGCGCTGGCCGCCCAGACCACCATCGATTTCGGCCTCGTCATCCGCTCGCCGATGATCGAGATCACCACGATCGGGGCAGGGGGCGGTTCCATCGCCCGTGTCGACCGCGGCGGCTTTCTCGAGGTCGGGCCCGAAAGCGCGGGCTCGCGTCCCGGCCCCGTGGCCTATGGCCAGGGCAACGACCGCCCGACGCTGACCGATGCCAATATCGTCCTAGGACGGATCAATGCCGACCGTCCCATTGGCGGCAAGCTCCAGCGGCTCGACGTCGAGGCGGCGCGGCGGGCGCTCGCCCGCCATGTCGGCGAACCGCTCGGCCTCACGCCGGAAGAGGCGGCCGAGGCGGTCGTGCGCATCGCCGATGCGCGTATGGCCGGCGCCATCCGCCTCGTCTCGGTGGAGCGCGGCCACGATCCCGGGACTTTCGCCTTCGTGCCCTTCGGCGGCGGCGGCGCCCTGCATGCCGGCGCGCTGATCGCCGATATCGGCCTCAGGGCGGCGCTGGTGCCGCGCTTTCCCGGTGTCACCTCGGCCATGGGCTGCGTCATGGCCGATATCCGCCACGACCAGGTGCAGACGCTGAACCTCGTCCTCGGTAGCCTCGACGCGGGAGCCCTCGACCGCCGCATGGCGGAGGAAGGCGCCGCTGCCCACGCCGTCGTCGCCGGCGCCGGACTCACCGTCGGGCGGATCGACGTCACCTACGAACTGGACATGCACTATCTCGGGCAAACCCATACCGTCGCCGTGCCGCTGCCGGTGACGTTGACCGAGGGCCGCACCGGCATCACCGCGGCCATTGTCGCTCAGGCCTTCGAGGCGGCCTATTCGCGGGCCTTTTCCCGCCTGCTGCCGGGCCTCGGCATCCGCATCGTCAACCTGCGCACCACTGCCATTGGCCGCCGTCCGGCCATCGACCTCGCCGCGCTGGCGCCGGACGCCTCCGCCTCTCTGGCCAAGGCGCGAACCGGCAGCCGCTCCGTCTGGTTTGGCGGCTGGCGCGAGACGGCGGTCTTCTCCCGCCTCGACCTTCCGGTCGAGGCCGTGGTCGAGGGTCCGGCCGTGCTCGAACAGCCCGATGCCACGATCCTCGTGCCGCCCGGCCAGCGGGCGCGCGTCGACCGCTTCGGCAACCTCGTGCTGGAATGCGCCTGATGGATATCGCCCGAACCGCGCTGCTCGTCTGCGACCTGCAGAACGACTTCCTCCACCCCGACGGCGCCTATGGCCGGGCGCGGCAGTCCGCGCCCGAGATCGCCGCGCTCCCCGCGCGCCTGAAGCCGCTGGCGGATCTGATCCGCGCCAGGGGAGGCTGGATCGTCTCCACCCATTTCACCCTCGTTCCGGGCAAGGGCGGCGAGCCCTTCATCTCCGACCACCTGAAGCAACTCCGTCCCTTCCTCGGGAAGGGTGATTTCGTGCCCGGTTCGTGGGGCCACGACACGGTCGACGCCCTGCAGCCCGTCGATATCAAGGTGGAGAAGGTCGCCTATTCCGCCTTCTACATGTCGCGTCTCGAATGGGTGCTGAAGAAGGCGGGCATCGAGACGCTGCTCGCCTGCGGCATCGTCACCAATGGTGGAGTCGCCTCGACCGTCCGCGACGCCCATGTCCGCGACTTCCACGTGACCGTCATCGCCGATGGCTGCGCTGCCTTCTCGCCGCAGGTCCATGACGAGGCCATTGCCGGGCTGAAGCCGGTGGCGCGGATCGCCATGGTCGCTGACCTGATGGCGGAGATCGGCGGGTGAGGACCCCATGTCCCGCATTCTGACCGACGATCTCCCCTTCGATCTGACCGTGCCGGTCGCCATCGTCGGCGGCGGGGCGGCCGGGCTCTGCGCGGCGCTGGCCGCCCGGGAGGCTGGCATCGATCCGGTGGTCTTCGAACGCGATGCGCTGCCCCAGGGCTCGACGGCCCTCTCGGCGGGCCTCATCCCCGCAGCCGGCACCGCGGCGCAGCGTGCTGCCGGCATCGTCGATAGCGTCGAGGCCTTTGCCCGCGACATCCAGGCCAAGGCCCATGGCGCGGCCGACCCGGTCGTGCTGAAGGTGGTGACGGAGGGCGCCGGCCTGGCCATCGACTGGCTCACCGAGCGCCATGGCCTCGCCTTCACCGTCGTCGCCGACTTTTCCTATCCCGGCCATTCCGCCCGGCGCATGCACGGCCTGGCCTCGCGCGCCGGGGGCGAGCTCATCGACCGGCTGCGCGCCGCCGCCGAATTCGCCGGTATCGACATCGTCACCGGGGCGCGTGTCGACGCCCTCGTCGCGACGCCGGAAGGGCGTGTCCGCGGCCTGGTGGTGGCGCGCCCCGACGGGTCGGAGGAACGCATCGGCTGCGACGCCCTCGTCCTCGCCTGCAACGGTTACGGCGGCAACAAGGACCTCGTCGCAGAGCACATCCCGGCGCTCAAGGACGCGCTCTATTTCGGCCATCCCGGCAACCAGGGCGACGCGGTGATCTGGGGGCAGGAACTGGGCGCTGCGCTGCGTCACATGAGCGGGCATCAGGGCCATGGGTCCGTCGCGCATCCCCACGGCATCCTCGTCTCCTGGGCGGTGATCATGGAGGGCGGGTGCCAGATCAACGCGGCGGGAGAGCGCTTCTGGAACGAGGCTTCCGGCTATTCCGAGGCTGCGCTTGCCGTGCTCGGTCAGCCCGGCGGCATCGCCTGGGACCTGTTCGACGCCCGCATCGCCGGCATCGCCCGCCAGTTCGAGGACTTCCGCCGGGCCGAGGCGGCGGGCGCCGTTCTTCACGCGGAATCGATGGATGAACTGGCGGCGCGCCTCAGCATTCCGCCCCAAGTGATTCGCGCGACTCTCGAATCCATCGCCGATCTCAAGCAGTGTCGAGGCACTGACGGCTTCGGCCGCGACTGGTCGGGCGTTCCCGACCTCGCGCCGCCCTACTGCGCCGTGAAGGTCACCGGCGCGCTGTTCCACACCCAGGGCGGCCTCGCCGTGGACGGTGCCGCGCGGGTGCTGCGGAAGGGTGGCACGCCGCTCCCCAATCTTTTCGCGGCAGGGGGCGCCGCGGTGGGGGTGTCGGGACCGGACGCCTCCGGCTATCTTTCCGGCAACGGGCTCCTGACGGCCGTGGTGCTGGGACGCATCGCCGGCCGTGAGGCGGCCCATCTCATCAGCGCCGAACCCTGAGAGCCCCATGCCCGTCGACCTCGAGGCCCTGAAGCCGCTCCTCGCCCGTGTCCGCGTCACCCCGCCGGGCAAGACCGCCGACGGCTGGATGGCGGCCGCCTGTCCCGGTGCGAGCGCCGCCGACAGGCAGGTGATCGCCGCCGCGCTCGCGGCATTGCCTCAGCCCGGCCGGACGCGTGACGCCGCCCGCATTCCGGCGCTGCAGAAGATCCTGAAGAAGGAAAAGCTCGCGGCCTTCCTCGTGCCGCGTGCCGACGAGCATCAGGGCGAGTATCTCGTGGCCCGCGCCGAGCGGCTGCAATGGCTCACCGGCTTTTCCGGATCGGCCGGATTCGCCATTATCCTGCAGAAGGAGGCCGCACTCTTCGTCGACGGCCGCTACACGCTCCAGGCACCGGCCGAGACGGATGCCTCGGTCATTGAATGCCGCCACTTCAAGAAGCCGCCCGCCATCGAGTGGCTGGCCGGCAAGGTCAAGGCGGGTGACCGCGTCGGTTTCGATCCGCGCATCACGCCGGTGAAGGAGGCCGAGCGCTGGCGCGAGGCGCTCGGCAAGGCGGGTGCCGCGCTCGTGGCGCTCGACGGCAATCCGATCGACGCGATCTGGACCGGTCAGCCCGGTGACCCATTCTCCGCCATCCATGCCCAGCCGTTGAAATTTGCCGGCGAGGCGAGTGGCGACAAGCGTTCCCGCATCGGTCAGGAGATTGCCGCGCGCGGCGCCAGAGCGGCCGTGCTGAACCAGCTCGATTCCATCGCGTGGTTGCTCAATGTGCGCGGTGGCGATACCCCGGCGACGCCGCTGGTCCAGAGCTTCCTGATCCTCGCCGCTGACGGCCACGCCACCTGGTTCGTCGACCAGGCCAAGTTCACGCCCGGCCTTGCCGCCCATCTCGGCAACGGCGTGACCGTGCGCCCCCTGGAGGCTTTCGCCGAGGGACTGCAGGAATGGTCCGGAAAGGCCGTGACCATCGAACCGGAGACCGCGACCGCCTGGATCGCCGACCGGCTGACGGCGGCGGGCGCCACCCTGATTCATGGCCAGGATCCATCGGTCCTGCCCAAGGCGCGCAAGAACCGGGTGGAACTCGCGGGCACTCGCAAGGCGCATGCCCGCGACGGCGCGGCGATGGCGCGCTTCCTCCACTGGATCGACCGTGAGGCGGTCGGCCAGGGCGAGCTCGCCGTCATGGCGAAGCTGGAGGAGATTCGCGGCACCGACGCCCTCCACCGCGGCGCGAGCTTCACCACCATTGCCGGAGCCGGCTCGAATGGCGCCATCGTCCACTATCGGTCCTCGCCGGCGACCGAACGGAAGGTCGAAAAGGGCACGTTCCTCCTCATCGATTCCGGCGCGCAATATCTGGACGGGACCACGGACATCACCCGCACCGTCGCCGTGGGCGGCGTGCCGAAGCGTCTCAGGGAGCACTACACGCTCGTCCTCAAGGGCCATATCGCCGTGGCCACCGCGCGCTTTCCGACGGGAACCGGTGGCATCGCCATCGACGGTTTCGCCCGCCGCGCGCTCTGGCAGGCTGGCCTCGACTTTGACCATGGCACCGGCCACGGCGTTGGCGTCTATCTCGGCGTGCATGAGGGGCCGGCGCGCATCTCGCCCCTGTCGCAGGTCCCACTCGAGCCTGGCATGATCCTGTCCAACGAGCCCGGCTTCTACGAGACCGGCTCCCATGGAATCCGTCTGGAAAACCTGATCGTTGTCACCGAGAGCGCCAAGCCCGGCTTCCTGGAATTCGAGACGATCACCTTCTGCCCCTTCGACCGCCGCGCGATCGTGGCGGCGCTGCTCACCGCGGCCGAGCGGCAATGGCTGGATGCCTATCACGCGCGGACCTGGAGCCTGCTGGAGGGGCGCCTGTCCGGCTCCGACCGCGCCTGGTTGAAACGCATGACGGCGCCGCTTTAGGCGGCCGATTGCCGGGATGGCGGGCAGTCGCGCCCAAAAGTTGTATTTTTTCGGCAGCGTCGGTCGCATCGTACCGTTTTGTTAACGGCATTCCCCGATGGTTTGAGTGAAATTCATTCTTCCGGGGCTACTATGCACTTACTGTCTCGTCTTCCTCTCGCCGCGCGGGTAGCCGCCCTCGCGGCACTCGTCATTGCTGCCGTTGGCCTCGGCTCCGGCTTCTATGCGGTGTCGCAGATCGACGCCCGCATGGCCGAGATCGTCGAAGGCCAGGTCACCGACCGCAGCCTCCAGATGAGTCGTGCCGCGGAGCTCGCGCTTCCCGATGGCAAGATGGATCGCGCCAGCGCGACTGGTCCGGTCGTGCGCATCCGCGCCAGCGCCCTGCCGGCCGAGGGAGACCACCGGATCGTCGATCACGCCGCCGATGGCGCGTCCCTGTTCCGCCGCGATCCGGCGACGGGTGACCTGGTCCGCTTCTCTTCGTCCGTGCGGGACCAGCAGGGCAACCGCGTCATGGGATCGCGCATCCCGGCCTCCTCGCCCATTGCGCAGGCCATCGGCCGTGGCGAGGTGCTGACCGACCACATCGTCGTGGGCAACATCCCGCGCATCGCCCGTTATGTGCCGATCGTCACGCCCGACAACCGCATCCTCGGCGCTCTCGGCGCCGGTGTCAGCAAGGCCAATGCTGACGCCTCGGCCGCCAGCATGCGGGAAGGCGTGATCATCGCCATGGCCCTGCTGGCCATCATTGCCGCGGTTGGCGTGTTCTTCCTGCTGACGCATTTCCTCAAGCCGGTGCGCGAGGCCGCCGCTGCGATCAGCGGTCTCGCCGAGGACCGCTCGGTCGACCTCTCGCGCCATGCTGGCCGTCAGGACGAGATCGGACTCATCGCCCGCGCCGTCGGCGGTCTCGCCCAGAGCCTCGCCGAACGTGCGCAGATGCGGAGTGCCGAAGACCAGCGCAGCGCTGCCGAACTGGCACGTCGGGCGGCGATGGAGACGGCGGTCAGTCATTTTGATGCCGCCATCGGCTCGGTCATCGATCGCGTCGCCTCCCGCGCCGTCTCCGTTACGGGCGCGACAGGTACGGTCACGGCCGCTGGTGAAGCAGCCGAGACCGGCGTGCGCGAGACCGTGCAGGCGACCGAGGAGACGCTGCACCGCGTCACCGGAATCGCCGGTGCGACGGAGGAGCTGAATGCCGCCATCGTCGAGATCCGCCGTCAGACCGAAGAGGCGATGAAGGTTTCTTCCGAGGCGACTCAGGCGGTCGAATCCGCCTCCAGCGATGTCTCCGGTCTCGCCGCCATGGGCGAGAAGATCGGCGCCGTCGTCGAGTTGATCCGCGCCATCGCCGAGCAGACCAACCTCTTGGCCCTCAATGCCACGATCGAGGCCGCCCGTGCCGGCGAGGCCGGCCGTGGCTTCGCCGTGGTCGCCTCGGAGGTGAAGCAGCTTGCATCCCAGACCGCCCGTGCCACCGAGGATATCGCTGCCCAGGTCGCTTCGATCCAGCAGGCGACCGGTCGCAGCGTCGCCTCGATGGGCGGCATCACCGAGACGGTCGTGCGCATGCGTCGGGCAAGCGAGGCCATCTCCACCGCCATCGACCAGCAGGCCCAGGCGACCCAGGAGATCGGCGTCAGCGTCGAGGGCACTGCTTCTGTCGCCCAGACCGCGGGCAAGTCCATCGGTACCGTGTCGGAGCGCCTGAAGGCCACGGGGTCGGCGATGGGCGCCCTCAACGATGTGGCCAAGGGCCTCGAGGGCGACATTGCCGGTCTTCGCCAGGCGGTCGGCACCTTCCTCAAGGAGGTCAAGGCGGCCTGAGCCTCGGTCCGCCTTCCAGATCTGTCAGGGATGGCCGGGCATTGCCCGGCCATCGTCGTTTGAAGCCGCCTCAGCCGGCGAAGACCTTTTCCACCGCCGCGGCCATGCGCAGCAGCCGGCGGTCCTGCCCGGCCAGCGCCGTCAGCATGAAGCCGACGGGAAGGCCCTTCACCTGAGGGCAGGGGATCGAGATTCCGGTGAACGTGAAGACATTGCCGACGGTGGTATTGCGCAGCATGAGGCCGTTGGCGGTCCAGAACTGGTCGTCGGATGCGATCAGATCGGAAATCTTCGGCGCCCGGATCGGCGTCGTCGGCAGGATGAGAGCGTCGATATCGGCGAGCCTGTCACGCATGCGGGCAACCAGTTCCGCCCGCTTGTTGACGAGGCGGATATAGTCCGGGGCGGCGGCCTTGGCACCGATGCGCACGCGCGCCAGGACCCGCGGATCAAAGTCCCGCGCCCTGTCCTCCATCCATTCCGCATGCACGGCCGCCGCCTCCATGGCGACGAAGGGGGCTTTCGCCATGGCGTCGGCGAGTTCCTGCAGGAGGTCCTCGATCGAGATGTCGGAGACGCGGGCACCAGCCCTGGTGAGGCGGGCGGCGGAGGCCTCAAAGGCCTGTTCGACCTCCGGCTCCATCTGCCCGAACAGGCGGCCGCGCGGGATTGCCAGCCTGAGCCCAGCCAGCGGCGCGGGCGTCAGGGTCCACGGCTGCTCGCCGGCGAGGACCGCGTCGGTGGCGGCGCAGTCGGCGACGGTCTTCGCCAATGGTCCGATCGTGTCGAGCGCGTAGGAGAGGGGAAAGGCACCCTCGAGGGGGATCCGGCCATAGGTCGGCTTGAACCCGACGCAGCCGTTCAGTGCCGCGGGAATGCGGATCGACCCGCCGGTATCCGAGCCCAGGCCCATGCGGGCCGTGCCTTCGGCGGCCGAGACGCCGGCGCCCGACGAGGATCCGCCGGGGACCCGGCTCTTGTCGGCGGCATTGCCGGGCGTGCCGAAATGCGGATTGATGCCGATGCCCGAAAAGGCGAACTCGCTCATGTTGGTCTTGCCGACGATGACCACGCCGGCCTGGCGCAGGCGCGCCACGGTCGGTGCATCGGCGCTCGCCGCCGGCCGTGAGCGCAGGATGGTGGAGCCCGCCGTGGTCACCTCGCCGGCGACGTCGAACAGGTCCTTGATGGAGATGACCCAACCGTCGAGCGGTGACAGTTTCACGCCCGCCTTGGCGCGTGCATCGGCCGCGTCCGCTTCGGCCCGCGCCCGCTCCGCATAGACCTTCGTGTAGGTGACCCGGCCGTCGGATGAGGGGTCGTCGATGCGGGCGAGCGAGGCTTCGAGGGCGTCGCGGACGGAGGTAGGCATAGACGGCACTCCAGGCGGGTTGGGTATGGGGACTGTCGGCAATGGCAATGGTTCAGGTCAAGGCGGCTGTACCGGGGGCAGTCCCCCTCACGCCGGCTCGGTGCCGCACCATTCGGCGACAAACAGCGCCATGGATTTGGTCGCCTTGCGCACGCTCTCGATGGAGAAGCGCTCGTCGAAGCCGTGGACGCGCTCCGCCGAGGGGCCGTAGTTGAGCGTCGGGATCTTGTCGAAGAGCGCATAGACGCGCCCGTCGAGATAGGCGGGCGTGACGCTCTCCTTGAGCGGCTCGCCCCAGGCGCGCTGGTGCGCGCGTGCCAGCACAGCCTCGGCCTCGGAACCGGGTGCGAGGATATAGCCCTCGGTGGTGAAGCCGTTCCAGGCGATCTTCGGCGGGTTGTTGGCGAGAAAGCGGTCCGCGCGCGCCGCCTTGGCGATCGTGTCCTCGATGGCGCGCATCATCTCCTGCGGCGTCTCGCCGGGAAAGATCGAGATGCGGCAGTCGACCGTGCACCACGCCGGTACGGAGGAGGCCCAGTCGCCGCCCTTGATCTTGCCGATATTGAGATTGATCGGGTGCGGCTCGTCCTTGAACAGCGGGTGGTTCGGTGTCTTGGTGTTCCAGAAGGCCTCGAGTTCACGCAGCTTGCCGATGATGCCGAAGGCCGCCTCGATGGCGTTCTGGCCTGCGCCCGCCTCGCGCACATGGACCGGATGGCCCTGCACGGTGAACTGGAACCAGACGACGCCGACATTGCCGCGGGTGATCTTGCCCTGGCTCGGCTCGGGGATCAGCGCCGCTTCCGCCTTGTAGCCGCGCAGGTGGCATTGCAGCGCCCCGTTGCCGGTCGATTCCTCCTCGACCACCGACTGCACATAGACTGTCGCCGCCGGTTGCAGGCCCGTGCGCTTCAGGGCGTCGAAGACGGCGACCATGGCGCCATGGCCAGCCTTCATGTCGCCGGCGCCGCGGCCATAGAACCAGTCGCCGTCGATGCGTGGCTCGTAGGGCGGCGAGGTCCACATCTCCAGCGGCCCCGGCGGCACGATGTCGATATGGCCTTGCATGATCAGGCTGCGGCCGGTTTCCGCCTTGGGGCGGTGGATGCCGACGACGATCGGCGCGGTTGAATGGGTGTCCGAGAAGGGCGAACCGCCGGGATGGCGCTTGATCGCCTCCTCGTCCATGGCGAAGCGCTCCATCGCGAAGCCGCGCTTGCGCAGTTCCTGGAACACGAAGTCCTGCACCGCATGCTCGTCGCCGCGCTGGGAGGGATAGCGCACCAGCGTCTTCAGATAGTCGAGCTGGGCGTCGAACCCGTCATCGACGGCCTTGACGATGCGGTCGGCGAGGGCGGGATCGAGGGCCATGGGGTTTTGCTCCGGGCAGAGGTCGATGAAGGTGAGGGTCAGGACGCGATCGGCTCGGTGCCGCACCATTCGGCGACGAAGAGAGCCATCGTCCGGGTGACGCGGCGCATGCTGCTGATCGAGAAACGCTCGTCGAAGCCGTGGATATTCTCCGAGATCGGGCCGTAGCAGAGCGCCGGAATCTTGTCGTAGAGCGCATAGACGCGGGTATCGAGATAGCCGGGCGTGACGAGGTCCTGGAGCGGCGTGCCGGTTGCCGTCTCGTGGGCGCGTGCGAGCACGCTTTCCGCCTCCGAACCCGGCTGCAGCGCATAGCCCTCGGTGGTGAAGCCGGTGAAGGTGACACGCGGCGGATTGTTGGCGAGGAACCGGTCGGCCCGCGCCGCGCCGATGACCGCCTCCTCGATGGCGCGCATCATCGTCTCGGCGCGCTCGCCCGGATAGATCGCGATACGGCAGTCGATGGCGCACCAGGCCGGCACCGACGAGGCCCAGTCGCCACCCTCGATCATGCCGATGTTCAGATTGATCGGGTGGTCAACGTCCTCGAAATGGCGGAACTCGGCCTTCTTCGCGTTCCAGCGGGCCTCGAGGTCGCGCAGCGCCCGGATGACGCCCTGTGTCGCCTCGATGGCGTTCTGCCCGGTCCCTGCCTGGCTGACATGGACGGGAAGGCCGGCCACCGCGACCCGGAACCAGACGACGCCGGTATTGGCGCGGATGAGCTTCTCGTCCTCCGGTTCGGGGATCAGGACCGCATCCGCCCTGTAGCCGCGCAAGTGGCACTGGAGCGCGCCGTTGCCGGTGGATTCCTCTTCCACCACGGACTGCACCGTGACGGTCGCTGCCGGCTGAAGCCCGATGCTGGCGAGCGCGTCGAAGACGGCGAACATGGCCGCATGGCCGGCCTTCATGTCGGCGCCGCCACGGCCATAGAACCAGTCGCCTTCGCTGTGCGGTTCGAAAGGATCGCGCGACCACAGGTCCCGCGGTCCCGGCGGGACGACGTCGACATGGCTCTGCAGGATCAGTGTGCGGCCGGTTTCCACTTGCGGGCGGTGGATGCCGACGACGATCGGCGCGTCGGAATGGTCGGCCGTCACCGGCGATCCGCCGGGATGGCGGGCGAGGGCAGCAGGCTCCATGGCGAAGCGCTCGGTGGCCCAGCCGCGGCGCATCATCTCGGCGAGCACGAAGTCCTGGCAGGCGTGCTCGCGGCCGCGCGTCGAGGCAAAGCGGACGAGATCGGCCGTCAGCGCGATCTGGCGGTCGAACCCTGCATCAACGGCGGCGACGATTTGGTCGGCGAGGGCAGGATCGAGAGGCATGGCGGCTCCGGCGGGGAGGGGCGAGCCTAGCCGCGTACGGCCGCCGAGCAACCATCGCCGGTGCAGCCGTGCTGCGCGCCGGGTGGCGTATCGCGCAGCGGGGCGGAACCGGCGCTGCCTGTCGCCCTGCATCGGAGAAGTGCGTCCTTCGAGGCTCGCCACCGACGATGCTCGCGCATCGCCGGGCTCGCACCGCAGGATGAGGAGGAAGGTGACCGGCATCAGCCGGAACCTTGGTACAAAGCATTCCCGCCCTCATCCCGAGGTGCGAGCCTGACAGGCGAGCCTCGAAGGACGCACTTGCCTGATGCAAGTCTCGGAACTTCCAATGCGCCCGTGCAAACCACCCCGCCGCGCGCCGCCCTTGCCTCGGCCCGTCATCCGGGGATCATGGCGCAACCCTCTCGAGCCCGGTCGAATCCCGTCATGAAAGCCGTCTTCACCGACCTGCACAAAGGCCATGACCCCAAGCGCTTCATCCTGCGCGGCAAGTTCGCCCAGGGAGAAGAGCGCCCGGAACGCGCCGCGCGGCTCACGGCAGGTCTGAAGGCGGGAAAACACGAGCTCGTGCCGAGCGAGGCCTTTGGCCAGGGGCCCCGGCTCGGCGTCCACTCCGTCGATTATCTGCGCTTCGTCGAGGAGGCTGCCGTTGAGTGGAAAACGCTCGCTGACGCCTCCGACGAGGTGCTGGGCAATGTCCACCCCGTCCGCCGCGGCGGCACCATGCCCCAATCCATCACCGGTCGCGCCGGCTGGTACATGCAGGACATGGCCTGCGGCATCGGGCCGGACACCTGGCTCGCCGCCTCGTCGGCCACCGATGTCGCGGTGACGGCCGCGGAACTCGTGATCGAGGGCGAGCGCGCCGCCTATGCGCTGTGCCGGCCACCCGGCCACCACGCCTATCGCGACGCCGCCGGCGGCCATTGCTTCCTCAACAACACCGCCATCGCGGCGCAATATCTGCGCGCGGTCCACGACCGGGTGGCGATCCTCGACATCGACATCCACCACGGCAACGGCACGCAGGACATCTTCTACGATCGCGGCGACGTGCTGACCGTCTCGGTCCATGCCGATCCCGCGCGCTTCTACCCCTTCTTCTGGGGCTATGCGCACGAGCGCGGCACCGGTGCCGGCGATGGCGCGAACCTCAACCTTCCGATCCCCGTCGGCTCCGGCGACGATGCCTATGTCGCGGCAGTGGAGGCCTCGGCCAAGACCATCGCCGCCTTCACGCCGGGCATGCTGGTGATCGCCCTCGGTCTCGATGCCTCCGCCGATGATCCCTTTGGCGGCGCCAAGGTGACGGCGGCCGGGTTCCGACGCGCCGGCGAGGCCATCGCGCGGATGGGCTTGCCGACGCTTTTCGTGCAGGAAGGCGGCTATCTCTCCGACCAGCTCGGCCCGAATCTCACGGCCGTGCTCGGTGGCTTCGAAGCCGCCGCCTGATCAGCCCTGGCGGGTCGATACCGGGCAGGTGTTCATGCCGAGCAGCGTATAGGCCGGGCACCAGCCGAGTGCCGCGGTGGTGAGCGGCACGATGCCGATCCAACCGAGCCAGTTATAGCCGGTTGCCGGAATCCCGGTGATGGCGAAGAGCAGCAGGGCGATGCCGGCAACGATGCGCAGGACGCGGTCGATGCCGCCGATATTGGTGCTGAACATGGGAGCCTCCGTCAGGGGCGCCGGCGGAAGAGCCGGTGCCGATAGCGCCATAGGACGCTGTTTCGCCGCCGCTGTCGGTGACCTCGTCACACGGCGCGGGCGAGCCTTGCGAGCTTTTCCGGGGCGGTGATGCGGATGACGCCCCGACCGAGCGCCACCATGCCGTCCTGCTCCAGTGCCTTCAGCGCCCGGCTGACCACCTCGCGCGCCGATCCCAGCTCGACGGCGAGGTCGTGATGGGTCGCGGTGACGGCCCCGTCCGCGGCCCGCTCGACCAGCGTTTCGGCCAGCCGGCGGTCGAGGCGGCGGAAGGCGAGCTCCTCGAAGGTCATGATGAGGTCGGCGACCCGTGTCGCATAGCTCTCCAGCACGGCATTGCGGAAGGCTGGCGAGGAGCCGAGGAGGTCATGGAACAGCGGCGCGGGGATCGCGACGGCTGTGACGGCGCTCTCGCAGAGCGCCTCGGCCGCATAGGGCTCGTGCTTGAGCAGGCAGGATGTCGTCAGGACGCAGCTCTCGCCGGCCGAGACCCGGTAGAGCACGATCTCGCGGCCGGATTCGGCGACGATCTGCACGCGTACGCAGCCCTCCAGCACAATGAGATAGGCCTCGCAGGGCGCCCCCGGTACGAAGGGATGTCCGTCTTTCGCCATGTGAAGGATCCGCGCCCGCCGGGCGATCTCCTGGCGCGATGCGGCGTCAAGCCCGGCAAAGGTGCCGATGCGGTCGAGCCAGGCTGCAGCCGGGCCGGCAGGGATGGCGCGTTGTTCCATGGCTGCAAGCCTGAGCCATTGGATATTCCGGTTCAAGTCGGTCGGGCGCTTGACACCCGGGACGCGGCCCGTTCCCCTTGATCCGACAAGGTCGCGGGTGAACGCGGCGGGAAGGAAGCGCAACAGTGAGACCCGAGGGCAGGGGGCCGCTGGACTCCCTCTACTTCACCTATCCGCATTTCGCCGCCGAGCGCGCACCGGAGCTCGGCGGTGACGCGACGCAGCACCCCGCCGTCATCGTCGGCGCCGGCCCCATCGGCATGACCGCTGCCCTGACGCTGGCGCGCTACGGCGTCCGCTCCGTGGTGCTCGACGCCAAGCCGACCTTCAACGACGGCAGCCGGGCTACCTGCATCGCCAGGTCGAGCTTCCACATCTTCGAGCGGATAGGCGCGGTCGACGCCTTCCTCGCCAAGTCGCTCGGCTGGACGACGGGCCGCAGCTCCTATCGCGGGCGTGAGATCTATCGCCTGACCATGCCGGATTCCGAGGACGAGAAATTCCGGCCCATGTACAATCTGCAGCAGCAATACACCGAGCAGTTCCTCTACGACGCTTGTATCGCGAGCGGCCGCGTCGCCTTCCGCTGGCAGAGCGAGGTGACGGCCACCGACAACCGCGCCGACGGCGTGACCCTGACGGTGGAAAGCCCGCACGGGTCCTATCCGCTCGCCGCCGCCTGGGTCCTTGCCGCCGACGGCGCCCGCAGTGCGATGCGGGGGCAACTCGGCCTGCGCCTCAAGGGCGACAATTACGAAGGGCGCTACGTCATCGCCGACGTGAAGATGGCCTTCGACCATCCGACCGAGAGGCGAGCCCTGTTCGACCCGGCCTCCAATCCCGGCGGTACCGTCCTGATGCACAAGCAGCCGGACGCCATCTGGCGCGTCGACTATCAGTTGCGCGAGGGCGAGAGCCCGGAAGAGGCGGTGCGCGAGGCGACCATCCGCGCCCGCGTCGGTGCCATTCTCGTCGATCTCGGGCACCGCGGGCCCTGGGAGCTGGAATGGTGGTCGATTTACACCGCCAACACCCTCGCCCTCGACGACTACCGCCACGGCCGCGTGATCTTCATCGGCGACAGCGCGCATATCGTGCCGATCTTCGGCGTGCGCGGCCTCAACAATGGCCTCGCCGACGCCCACAATATCGGGTGGAAGCTCGCCTATGTGCTGAACGGGCAAGCCGATCCGCGGCTCCTCGACAGCTATTCTCCGGAACGGCGCGGCGCGACCCTCGACGTCTTCGCTAATGCCACCAAGAGCACGCGCTTCATGACGCCACCTACCCGCGGGCTCCGGCTGGTGCGCGAGGCGGTGCTCTCCCTTGCCCTCACCGAGGACTTCGCCAAGGGCTTCGCCAATCCACGCCAGATGCAGCCATACACCTATGGGCGGAGCCCGCTGACGCCCTTCGCGTGTCGCGACGCGGAGTTTGCTGCCGGCCCCGGATCGGGCGCCGCGCTGGCCAATGTCCGCCTCGCTGACAGCTTCCTCTCCGATCATGTCGGCGACGGTTTCACCGCGCTGATCTTCGCTGATGGCGCGGTTCCGGCCGACATCGCCGCCCTGGCTGCCACCATGGCGAAACGGGACCCTCTCTTCCGCGCGGTCGTGGTCGGCGGAACGCTCGCGCATCCCGGCGCGGTCTCGCTCGCCGATCCCGGCGGCCGCCTCGCGCGCGCCTACGGGTCCGTGCCGGGAACGCTCTATCTGATCCGGCCGGATCTCCACATCGCGGGGCGTTGGCGGCGCGCCGTGCAGGCCGAAATCCTCACAGCCCTCGACGCCGGTCTCGGGAGATCGTCATGACCGCCAACCCGCCGGCCGCGCCACTTCCCTTCGAGGCCCTGGAACGCGTCTACGAGCAGCTTGCCGCCGCCATCGACCGGGCGGGTGAGGCGAACGAGGCCCTGTTCCTGACGAAACTGGTCATGGTCATGGCGCACAGGGCGGGCGAGGGGCTCGACTTCGACGGCTGCGTCGCGACGGCGCTGGAGAACCTCGGCCTTCCCGCTCAGACCCTGTCGTCGTCCGGGGAAGCGGCGTCCTGAGCCGCACCAGGGGGTTCTGCGCCACGCCCCCGGAACCCCATGGCGAGCACGTAGAGCTCCTTGGAATCGGCGCGGCTCGCCTGCGGCTTGATGTGCTTCACCGTGACGAAGTCGCGCTTCAGGTCACTGAGAAGGTCGCCCTCGGTGCCGCCCTGCAAGACCTTGCAGAGGAAATGCCCGCCGGGTGCCAGAACCTCGCGGGCGAAGTGGATGGCGAGTTCGGCCAGATAGATGATCTTGATCTGGTCGGTCTTGCGGTGGCCCGTCGCATTGGCCGCCATGTCGGAGAGCACCACGTCGGCCTCGCCGCCGAGCATCTCCTTCAGCCGCAGCGGCGCCTCGTCGGTGGTGAAATCGCCCTTCATGAAGGCGACGCCGGGTACGGGATCGACATCGAGGAGGTCGATCCCGACGATCTTGCCGCGGCCCTGCTCCAGGCCGATGCGCTTGGCGGCCACCTGCAGCCAGCCGCCCGGTGCCGCGCCGAGATCGACGATGCGCTGGCCGGGTTTCAGGAGCTTCGCCCGGTCGTCGATCTCGATCAGCTTGAAGGCGGCGCGCGAGCGCCAGCCTTCGCGCTTGGCGCGGGCGACATAGGGGTCGTTGAGCTGGCGCTCAAGCCATTTCTGCTGGCTGGTGGTGCGTTTCTTGGCGGTCTTGAGCCGCACCGCGAGCTCGCGGCCACCGCCGGTCTTCGTCGTCATCTGGCGCCTCCCGATCCGGCGGGCCTGTCCTGGTCGCGGTGATGGAAAGGCCGACGCCACACGCCGTCCTGGCGCATCAGGCTGACGAGGATGCCCTCGCGCAGGCCCCGGTCGGCAACGCGCAGCCGCTGGCAGGGAAAGTGCCGCCGCATGCCTTCCAGGATCGCGCAGCCGGCGAGCACCAGGTCGGCGCGCTCGGCCCCGATGCAGGGATGGGCAATGCGCTCGTCGTAGGACATGTCGAGCAGCTGGTCGAGGATGACATCGACCTCGCCGGCCCCCAGCCAGGCCCCGTCCACGCGGCGTCGGTCATATTTCGGCAGGCCGAGATGGACGCCGGCGAGCGTCGTCACCGTGCCCGACGTGCCGAGCATGTGCAGGTGCTCGATCTGCGCCTGGATCGCCTTGCGATGGGCGAAGGGCTCGACCATCGCTGCGACCTCGTCGACCATCCGCCCGAAGCTCTCGCGGGTGACGTGCTTGCCGTCGTGCCGCTCGGCGAGCGTGACGACGCCGACGGGGAGCGACGTCCAGCCGAGGATCTCGGCTGTCGGCGGGCCGCCCTGCCGGCCGGGGCCGCGCGGAAGCAGCCAGACGATCTCGGAGGAGCCGCCGCCGATGTCGAAGAGGATGACGCCACGGGAGCGCGGATCGGCCAGCGGCACGCAGCCCTGCGCCGCGAGCTGCGCCTCGGTGCCGCGGTCGACCACCTCCAGCGCCAGCCCGGTCTCCGCTTTCACGCGGGCGATGAAGTCGGCGCCGTTCACCGCCTGGCGACAGGCCTCGGTGGCGATGAGCCGGGCGCGGGCCACCTGGCGGTCGCGCAGCTTGATGCGGCAGATCTTGAGCGCCTCGACGGCGCGATCCATGGCCGCGTCGCTCAGCCGCCCGGTCTGCGCCAGGCCCTCGCCCAGCCGCACGATTCGGGAAAAGGCGTCGACGACGCGAAAGCTTGCGCCCTCGGGCTTGGCCACCAGCAGGCGGCAATTGTTGGTTCCGAGATCCAGCGCGGCATAGAGCCGGCGCGGCCGTTGCGGCTGATGGCCGCGGGACTCGCCCGCATGACCCTCCGCGACCGGACGCACGCCTGAATCTCCCGGCGAACCGCGGGGCGGCTCGTGGGTCATGGCGACCTTTCCCGCCGGTGGCCGGAACGCTGGCGCGCTCGACGGACGACCGACTGTTCTGTTCAGTTGGTCCTGAGTGTATCAGGGCGGGGGCCGGCTGCAAGCCATCTGCCGGGGACAGCCAAAAAGGCTGCCGGCCGGGGCTTGAACAGCCCGGCGCAATCGACTATCACCGCGCCTCGCATCGGCAACGCTCTCTCGCGGGAGCGCTGCTGGGGGATAGTTCAACGGTAGAACATCGGACTCTGACTCCGAGAATCTTGGTTCGAATCCAGGTCCCCCAGCCAGATTTTCCAAATCATTACAGTCGACTAAGCTGACGTAGCCGGATGTCGCAACCGAGCGCTCAACCGCGTCTGCGAGCGCTCCACGCCGCCGGGCTGACCGCCGATGACCGCTGTCCCGGATCGATACCTTTCATCCCTACGCGCTACTCGGCCTGGGCCGTCGCGCGCCAGCGGGTCATCGCCGGCCGTATGGCCAGGCGAGACAGCTGTCGGTTCTCGATTCCCGCGGGGGCCGAGGGCGCCATGCCAACGTGGTCACCCGGCCAGCGTGTCGATGGGTCACACGCAGTGTGCCGGAGCGAACCCGCACACGAGGTCGCCAGAGTTCTCTCGGGAAGCCTGTCCGGGCCGCCGTGGGCTTGTGGAGGGCGCGTTACACTGATTATAGAACAAAGGAAGCCGGGGGCCATGTGAGACTCTTCGGCAAAGGGAGACGCGATCCATGACGATGACCCGCCGAACGGGCCTCAAGACCTTGGCGCTCGGCGCCACTCTGGCGCTCGGCGCCGCCCCGGCCCTGGCCCAGACCCAGGTGACCTTCCAGCATCCCATCGGGATCAACAGCCACTACGGTGCCGGTACGACCGCCTTCAAGGAAACCTTCGAGCGGCTGACTAGCAATCGCTTCCGTGTGATCTACCAGCGCAACGACAACGAGCGCGAAACGATCGAGGCCGTGCAGATCGGCACCATCGAGTGCACCATCACCTCGACGGGACCGGTTGGAAATTTCGTGCCGGAAACCCGCAACCTCGACGTGCCGTTCCTGTTCCGTGACACCGCCCATGCCCGTGGCCTGCTGGACAGCCCGATCGGCCAGGAACTGCTGCAGCGCTTCCCCGCGCGCGGGATCTATGCGGTGGCCTGGCTCGAGAACGGCTTCCGCCACATGACGAACAGCCGGCGCGAGGTGAACACGCCGGCCGATGTGCGCGGCCTGAAGGTGCGCACCATGGAAAATCCGGTGCACATGCGCGCCTTCCAGACGCTCGGCGCGTTGCCGACGCCGATGGCGTTCAGCGAACTGGTGCCGGCGCTGCAGCAGGGTACGGTGGACGGTCAGGAAAACCCGATTCCGGTCATCCTGAACAACAACCTGAACCAGGTGCAACGGTACCTGACGCTCACCGGCCACGTCTATTCGCCGGCGCTGCTGCTCTGCAACCCGGCCTTCGTGAGCCGGCTGAACGCGCAGGATCGCGCGGCGCTCGTGCAGGCCGGCCGCGATGCGGCAGCGGCGAACCGCGCCCGCGTCACCTCCGACGAGCAGACCGGCGTCGACGAACTGCGCCGCCGCGGCATGACCGTGGTGACGCAGGTCGACAGCGCCGCTTTCCAGGCCGCGCTTGCCTCCGGGGCCACGCAGATCGAGCAGGGTCTCGACAGCGCTCTGCTCCGCCGCATCCGGGATTGGCGCCCGGGCTCGTGAGCCTGGCTGAACTGGCCTGACCGGGGGCGCAGGGCTCAAACCCTGCGCCCCCTTTCCTTGCCGCGCTGGAGAACAGATGAACGCGATCAATGTCATGCCCCTGCAGGTGACCGCCGTTGCGACGCTCGCTGCCGTGGGCTTCGCCTTGTGGGCGGGCCACCCTGACGGCCAGCCCAGCAGCGCGCGCGCCTTGGCGCGCCGCGCGATTCTGACCCTCGATCGCGTCACGACCGAGATCGCCGCGATTGTTGCCTGCCTGGCCATGACGATCGCCGTGGCCGCCGGCGCCTGGCAAGTGGTCGCCCGCTTCGCGACTGAGACACCCTCCTCCTGGTCGGAAGCTCTGGTGCGGGTCGCTCTGATCTGGATGGCTTATCTTGGTGTCGCGGTCGCACTGCGCGCGGGCGCTCTGGTCTCGATCGATGTCGCGCATCGCTTCACGAGCGGCGCCTTGCAGCGGACGATCGAAGCGATGTCCCTGGCCTGCGTGCTCTCATTCCTGGGCGTGATGTTCTGGTTCGGCTGGGCTATGACCGAACGCGTGCAGTTCCAGACCATTGCCGGCCTGGAATTCTCGATGGCCTATGCCTATGCCGCAATCCCGCTGGGTGCGCTGCTGGCCATGGTGGGCGCGATGGCGCATTTCCTCGACCGTCGGTCGGAAGAACTGGAGAACGCGTCATGAGCGGCATGATGCTCACCGTGATGCTGGTGCTGTTTGCAACCAGCGTCCCAGTTGCGGTGGCCATCGGCCTGGCCGCCGTGGTCGGGCTCACCGGCTACACCAATTTCCCGCTGATCGTGGCGGCGCAGCAGCTTTTCATCGGGCTCGACCGCTTTCCCCTGGCGGCGATTCCCTTCTTCATCCTCGCCGGCAACCTGATGGATGTCGGCGGCATCTCCCGCCGGCTTGTGGATTTCGCGAAGTCGATCGTGGGCGGCATCCAGGGGGGGCTGCCTGCGACCTGCGTGCTGACCTGCATGATCTTCGCCGCGATCAGCGGTTCGTCGGTCGCGACCACCTTCGCAATCGGTGCGATCATGATTCCGGCGCTGGTGCGCGCGGGTTACCCCGTGGCCTTTGCCGCAGCTCTGCAGGCGACCGCCGCCGAACTCGGCGTGATCATTCCTCCTTCCATCCCGATGATCCTCTACGGTGTCAGCACGCAGACGAGCATCCCGGAGCTTTTCATCGCAGGCTTCGGTCCGGGCCTCCTCATCTCCGCCGCGCTGGTCGCGACGGTGCTGATCTGGTGCCGCATCAAGGGCTGGGGCAAGAACGATGGTGATGGCCGTCTGCCCTTCCTTGTGGCAACGAAGCAGGCCGGCTGGGCGCTGCTGATGCCGGTGGTGGTGTTGGGCGGCATCTATGGCGGGATCACCACGCCGACCGAAGCTTCGGTGGTCGCGGTGGTCTATGCGATCATCGTTGGCGTCTTCATTCACCGTGAGATCCGGCTGCCCAACCTCTACCCGATCTTCAAAAAATCGGTGATCAGTTCTGCGGTGATCATGTTCATCATCGCCGCCGCGACGCTGTTCTCCTGGCTGCTTAACCGTCAGGGCGTACCAGACATCGCAGCAGAATGGCTGGTGAAGACCTTCGACGATGCGAACTCGTACCTGCTGGCGGTGAACGTGTTCCTGTTCGTGGTCGGCATGTTCGTGGAGACCTCGGCCTCCATCATCGTGCTGGCGCCGATCCTGGCGGAAGCCGCGCAGCGGCTGGGCATCGACGGCGTCCATTTCGGCACGGTCATGGTGGTGAACCTGGCAATGGGGATGATCACGCCGCCCTTCGGCGTGAACCTTTTCGCTGCCGCGCAGGTGGCAGGCACCAGCGTCGACAAGATGATGCGCTACCTGCCCGTCTTCATCGGCGTGATCTTTGGCTGCCTGATGCTGATGTCCTACATACCCTGGATCACGCTGGCGCTTCCGACGCTCGTCTTCAGGTGAATGGAGTGACCAGGTGACGGGCCCGCGCCCATCACCGGTCAGGCCGTCACACTCATCCTCGATCACCGCATCGCCATGGCGGAGCGCGGCCCCGCGCTCTCCGAGGCGGCGCGGTCTGTTTGAGCAGGTTTGACGGCAGCGGATCAATGGCTTCGCCCCTGGTGATGCCGCCACCGGGATGGGCTGCTGGGCCCGGGCTCGTATTTGGTGAAGCGTCAAGCCGGCGCGGGCGAGGCTCGTGCCGGCAGGATGCGTCGAAGATATTGTGATCGCCTCCGTTAGGCCGCCTGGACGTTGAGGCTCTCCAGGGTCTCGGCCAGCACCCCGATCCGGTTGCGGCTGGTCTCCAGCAAGGCGGAGATCTCGGAAGACGAGGACGACGAGCGCGAGGCGAGCAGCTTGACCTCCTGGGCAACGACGGCGAAGCCCTTCCCGGTCTCGCCTGCACGCGCCGCCTCGATGGTCGCATTGAGCGCCAGCAGGTTGGTCTGTTTGGCAATCGTCTCGATGGCGCTGGTGATGGCGCCGATCTGGTCGGCAGAACTGAGGACTTCCGCCAGGGCCTGATTCGTCTGTTCCATGGCGCGCCGGCGGTTCGTGATGTCCACGGCACACATCAGGATGCGCTCCGGCCGGCCCTCGATGTCGTTGAGGACGGAGAAGATGGCCTCCAGCCAGACGGCCTCGTTGCCAAGCCCGGGCCAGGCCAGTTCCCGCCGCACGGCCTCGCCATGCATCAGCCGGCTGCGATCGGCTTCCGCGAGCAGGTTCGAAAGGTCGACCGTCGGCCCGGACGTCACACCCCGGCCGTCGAGAAAGCGATTGGCCATGATCAGCCGTCCGTCGCCGATGGACCACTCGGCCAGGGCATTGTTCGCGCTGATCGAGTCGATCTGGGCGGTCTTGGCCAGCGCGGCCTGTTTGGTCGGGGTAATGTCGTTCTGGATCGACACATAGCGCTCGATCTGCCCGCCGGCGCCGAAGACCGGGTTGATCGCCAGCGAGTTCCAGAACGGCTGGCCGTCCCGGCTGTAATTGAGGATCTCGCAGTAGAAGGGCTCCCGGCGGCGCAGGTGCTCGGCGATGGCGGCGCGGGTTTCGGCGCTGGTGGCCGCCCCCTGCAGCAGGTCGCCGGGCTTGCGGCCCCTGACCTCCGCCGCCTTGTAGCCGGTTGTGCGTTCGAAGCCCGGATTGACATATTCGATCATTCCCGCGGCATCGGTGATGATAACCGAATTCGAGGTCTCGTTGGCCACGAGGGAGAGCAGGTGGAACTGCTCGCGCCGCTTCACATCCGCGGTGATGTCGGAGGCGAACTTGACGATCTTGATGGGCTTGCCATCCGGGCCGAGGACGGGGTTGTAAGTCGCCTGCAGCCAGATGCGGCTGCCGTCCTTGCCGCGTCGGCCGAACTCGCCCGACTTGAACTCGCCGCGGCCGAGCGCCGCCCAGAAGGCCGCATAGCTGGGGCTATTGCCCTCAGCCTCATCGACGAACAGCCGGTGATGGCGCCCGACGATCTCGTCGAGCCGATAGCCGACGCAAGCGAGGAATATCTCGTTGGCGGTCTGGATGGTGCCATCCGGTGCGAACTCGATCACCGCCTGGGAGCGGTCGATCGCGCGCAGTTTCCCGGCGGCATCGAGGCCCCGCATCTTGTCCGCGGTAATGTCGGAGGCGAACTTGACGATCTTGAGCGGCTTGCCGTCGGGACCGAAGACCGGATTGTAGGTCGCCTGCAGCCAGATCTCGCGGCCACCCTTCGCCAGGCGCCGGAACTCGCCGGACTGGAATTCGCCGCGCCCCAGAGCCTGCCAGAAGGCGCGGTACTGGGCACTTTCGGCCATATCCGGCGGCACGAACATGCGGTGATGGCGTCCGATGAATGCCTCGGGGGCATAGCCCACGGCGGCGGCGAAATTGGCGTTCGCGGCGAGGATGGTGCCGTCGAGCGCGAACTCGATCACCGCCTGCGAACGATCGAGTGCCGCCATCTTGCCGGCATCATCGGCGCGCGCCCGCTTCAGGTCGGTGATGTCGGTGGCGAATTTCACGATCCGGACGACGCGGCCCCGCCAGTTCTTGACCGGTGTGTAGGTGGCCTGGATCCAGACGTCGCGGCCATCGCGGGCGATGCGGCGGAACTCGGCCTGCTGAAAGCGGCCGGCAGCGAGGTCGGCCCAGAAGGTTCGGTAAGCGTCGGTATCCCGTTCGCTCACGTCAACGAAGATGGAATGGTGGCGACCCTGGATCTCGTCCAGCCTGTAGCCCATGACGGAAAGGAAATTGGCATTGGCCTTCAGGATCGTCCCGTCGGGCCGGAATTCGATGACGGCCTGGGACTGATCAACAGCACTGAGCAGCGCGAGGAAGGCCTTCGGCAGCATCCTATTCTCCATTTGCGAAGCGTAATTTGGTGCAGCGTTCTATCGCGCGAGTCGTTAAGCGGAATTTTCGGTTGCATGGGGCACGGTGTCGCAACCGTTCGCGCAGCCATTCCAGTCTCCCTCTGCGTCAGGCGGCGATCATCTTGCGGCAGGCCTGCGGTGTCACGCGGTGCGCCGACGCCCTCGTTGCGTGGGCCTGCGAACAGTCGCCGCACGGACGGCGTCCGTTTCACAAATATCCGGGCGATCGCCCCATGGGCGGCCATCCGGGCCTTCCGTGCCGTGAGGCCGATCACCCGGGCCGGAACACGCGCTGAGGCCCGGCGTTCCCTCTCCGCGAGCGCCGCAATCGCTGTGGGGCCGACGGGAGGACGCAGGATGGCGGCAGGACAGAGCAGCGGAACCGGAGCGATGACTGAACTCGACGACGAGAAGGTCAGGAAGGACGAGATCCTGAGCAATCGCGACAAGGCGCAGCGGCGGCCCGGACAGAGCCTGGACGGCAAGGGCGTCCAGGTCGACGAATACAAGGACAACCCGGCCAATCGCCGTCCCCCACGCGACGGGGGGCCGGCCCGAGCCGAGCCGGCCGATGGGACGCCCGCCGGAAGCGCGTCCGGGGAGGGCCCGCCGGCCGAAGCCGGAACGCCGGAGCCCGTCGACCGGCCCGGCTTCGATCTCGGCGGAGCGACCGGCGAGACCGTCGCGGGCCAGGGCCTCGGTCTCGGCGACGATGCCAGAAACGGTCGCAAGGACTGGCGTCTGCCCCGTTAACGTCGACGGGGGCAGGGACGGGCGCAGGCCGCAGGCGTTCGGCCCCGCCCGCCCGGAAACGTCGGCGCCGGTCCCGCAGGGGACCGGCGCTTGCTGTCTGTGGTCGGCCAGGACGGCTCAGCCGCGTCTGGTGATGGCCGGGCTCCGCACCCGGCCCGGCCGTCCGCGCTCAATCGTCGAGGGAGAAGCCGGACGCCTTGACGATCGGCTCCCAGTTCCGCCTAGCCTGCTCAAGGTAGGCGGCATAGTCCGGCGGGGTCATGCTCAAGGGCTCCTGTCCGACGGCGCGCAGCGTGTCGCGCGTCGCCGGCACCTTCACCGCCTCGCCGATCAGGCCGGCAATCTGAGCGGCGAGGGCGGGCGCGGTGCCCCGCGGCAAGAAGCAGCCGAACGTGTCACGGGCGACCACTTTGGCGTGCCCCTGTTCGCCGAAGGTTGCGACATTCGGCAGGAAGGCCGAGCGTTCCCGGTCAGCGACGGCGATGACGCGCAGGACGCCCCCGGCCACGTGGGGCAGGTAATCGCCGATGGGCGTGATGGTCGAGGCGATATGGCCGCCGATCAGGTCCTGGATGGCGGGGGTCGAGCCGCGATAGGGCACGTGGCGGAGCTGCAGGCCGGCCGAGGCGATCAGCAGTTCGCCCATGAAATGGGGCGACGAGCCGGCGGCGGGCGAGCCGAAGGCGGCCTTGTCGGGATTGGCCCTGGCCCAGGCGATGAAGGAGGCGACGTCCCTGACCTCGGCCGGGACCATCGGGCCGACCGCCATGGCAAAGGTGACATAGGTGGCCGGCGTGACGGGGGTGATATCGGTCGCCGGATTGTAGGCCAGGCGCCGGTAGACACTCGGATAGATGGTGAACATGGCGTCGGGGCTCACCAGCATGGTGCGGCCGTCGGGCTGGGCCTCGATCACCGCCTGAATGGCGATCCTGGCGGAGGCGCCGGGCCGGTTCTCGACGACGAAGCTCTCGGCGACCGTGCCACGCAGGCTTTCGGCGAGGCGCCGCGCCAGCGTGTCGGTCGGCCCGCCCGCCGGGAAGCCGACGACAAGACGGCCGACCCCGCGAATGAGCTGAGCGGGGGCGGGCAGGGTGGATGCGGTCAGGGCTGCGGCTGAGAGGCCGAGCATGCGGCGGCGGTTCATGGTCTTCATGGGTTTCCTCCCTCTGGTGAAGCGGTCGCCGGTTCTTGGAGGTCCGGTCGCCGCGATATGGTCTGCACGGCCTTCTCGTGCGGGGTCGGCGGTCAGCCTCCGAGCCCCAGCACCTTCATGGCGTTTTTCTTCATGATCAGGTCATGCACCTCCGGCTTGAAGCCAACCTCGGTGAACTGGGTGAGCCAGCGTTCCGGCGCGATCAGCGGGAAATCCGACCCGAACAGCATCTTCGTCCGCAACTGCGCATTGGCATATTGAACGATCTGCGGCGGGAAATACTTCGGCATCCACCCCGACAGGTCGATGTAGACATTGGGTTTGTGCAGAGCCATGGAGAGCGCTTCGTCGGTCCAGGGCCACGACGGATGAGCGAGGATAATCGTCATGTCCGGGAAGTCGACTGCGACATCATCGACATGGATGGGCTGCGAATACTTGAGACGCATGCCGCCTCCGCCGCGCATGCCGGTGCCGATGCCGGAATGACCGGTGTGGAAGATCGCCGGCATCTTGTAGTGGGCGATCACTTCATAGAGCTGATAGGCCATCCGGTCGTTGGGGTAGAAGCCCTGGCAGGTCGGGTGGAACTTGAAGCCCTTGACGATGCCGCCCTTGATCAGGGCCTCCGCCTCGCGCGCCCCGAGCCGGCCCTTATGCGGGTCGATCGAGGCGAAGGCGATCATGATGTCGGCATTGTCGCGGGCGGCGTCGGCGATCTCGTCATTGGGAATGCGCCGGTTGCCGATCTGCGTCTCGGTGTCGACGGTGAACATCACCAGGCCGATCCGCTGCGCGCGGTAATGCGCAATGGTCTCGGCAATGGTCGGCCGTTTGCCGACCTTGAAATACTTGCCCGCCGCCTCCTCATAGGGGGCCCAATAGGGGTCGGGCTCCTGCCGACATGAGACCTCGGCATGCGTGTGGATGTCGATGGCGACGAGATCGTCGACCTTCATGGGGCAGCTCCTGCACGGGAGTTAAAGGCGATGACATGGGGCAGCGGCCGCTCGGCATGGAGGGCGGCGACAAGATCGGCACGGCGGGTGAGCACGGCACGCTGATTGATCGAGCCCTTGTCGGTGAGCTCGCCATCCTCCAGCGATGGCGGCACAGCGAGGATCATCGCCCGTGCCACGCGGTTTGACGAGCCGGTGGCCGCCGCGGCCAGACTGGCCAGACGCCGCGTGATCTCAGCAACCAGCCCTGCATGGGCATAGAGGCCGGGATCGCCGGGCGGCAGACCGGTGAAGGCCGCGCAGGCCTCGCGGTCCGGTACGAGAAGCACCCCGATTTCATCGCGGTCGTGCCCCGTGATGACCGTGTCGCGGATCAGCGGGTCGAGGCTCGAGGAGATCAGATGCCGTAGCGGTCCGACGCTGACCCAGGTGCCGGTGCCCAGCTTGAAATCCTCCGACAGGCGGCCGTCGAACAGGAAGCCCTGGGCCGGATCAGCGGGATCGGCAAAGGCCACGGCATCGCCGAACTTGTAGAATCCTTCCTCGTCGAAGACCTTTTCCGTCAGGTCCGGCCGGCGCCAATAGCCGGGCGTCACCGTCTCGGCCTTCACCCGCGCCTCCAGCTTGGTGTCGACCGGCACGAGTTTCATCGTCACGCCGGCCATCGGAAGGCCGATCGCTCCGGCCTGACCGGTGGTGCGCAGGTTCATCAGGGCCGAGGGGGCGGTTTCGGTGGCCCCGAGGCCGGTGACGAAGGGGATATCGCGACCGGCGACTTCCCGGGCCAGGTCGCGATAGCCGTCCCAGACCGGCTGGGCGAGGCCGGCGCCGGCATAGAACAGCATGTCGAGACGGCTGAAGAAGTGACGGGCGAAGGCGGTGTCCGCCTGCAGGTGCGGCAGCAGCGCCTCGTAGCCCTTCGGCACGTTGAAATAGGCGGTCGGCGCGATCTCGCGCAGATTGCGGACTGTTGGCAGGATACCCGCTGCTACCGGCTTGCCCTCATCGATGTAGAGCGTGCCGCCATGGGTCAAGACCATACCGAAATTGTGGTTCGAGCCGAAGGTGTGGTTCCACGGCAGCCAGTCGACGAAGACAGGCGGCGTCGCCGTGAGAAAGGGAAAGCACTGCTCCAGCATGGCCTGGTTGGCCATCAGCATGCGCTGGGTATTGATCACCGCCTTGGGCTCGCCGGTCGAACCGGAGGTCAGAAGGAACTTGGCGATGGTGTCGGGACCGATCCCCGCGAAGGCCGCGTCCACCCGGGCATCGTCCGCCGCGCCCTCAAGCGCCGTCAACGGCAGGGCGCCTGCCGTCTCCGCCCGTTGCGCGGCGACGAGCACCCGGCCCTGTCCCGCGACGGCGGCCAGCGCCGCCCGGAACGGGTGGGCATCGGCAACGAAGATCAGGCCCGGGGTGAGGAGGTCGAGACAATAGGCGAGCTTGCCGAAGTCACGCGCCACGAGGCTGTAGGGCGGCGAGATCGGCGCATAGGGCGCGCCGACCATCATGGCGGCGAGGGCGACCAGAGCATGGTCGATGCCGTTGCCCGACAGGATGGCGACTGGCCGCTCGGCCGAGAGGTCGTGGCGCAGGAGGCCCGCGGCAAGGCGCCGGACCTGCCGCAGGGTCTCGGCATAGGTCAGGCTGCGCCAGGCGCCGTCGGCATTTCGTTCGGCGAGGAAGGGACGGTCGGGAGCTGCAGCCGCCCAGTGGACGAGACGGTCCGGCAGGGCGCGCGGATAGGCACCGATCGTCTGGCTCACCGAGACGAGGCGGACGCCGTCGGCCCGCTCCTCGATGACGGGCTCGAGGCGGCCGAGCCGGTGCCAGCCGTCACCTTCGGCATCAATCGTCTGACGGGGGGCGACAAGCGACATCGAAGCCTCCGGGGGTGCCGCCTGTGGCTGGCGAGGCGTTGGGGGACATGCGGTATGCACTGTGCCGGAGCCTGCGGTCCGGCGGTGCCGGTCAGGCGGGCCGGGAGACCTTGGCCGCCCGCTTGGCGAGGAAATCGCGGACGCGGGCCTTGGCCTCGGGCATGGTCTGGGCGGCCGAAGCCATCAGCGCCTCCGTCAGGTAGCCAATATGGGGGTCGGCCTCGGCGATGCGCGGCAGGGCGTGGATCACCGCAAAACGTGTCATGTCGGCAATTCCGGCCGCCTTGCGGGCGAGGTCCATGGCGAGCGCCAGTCCGGCGCCGTCGGCGACGCGATACTGGCAGGCGCCGGCCGCCTTGGCCTCATCCGCCGAGAGCGTGCGTCCGGTCAGCATCATGTCCTGGACCAGCGGCGTTCCGATCAGCCGTGGAATACGGACCGAGCCGCCCCCGCCGAGGAAGATGCCACGCTGGCCTTCGGGCAGCGCGAAGAAGGCGGATTGCTCGGCGATGCGGATATGGGTTGCGGCCGCCAGTTCGAATCCGCCGCCGACCACGGCGCCGTGCAGCACCGAGATGACGGGGACGCGGCCGAACTGGATGTCCTGGAAGGCGCGATGCCAGCCGAGTGAATGATGGATGGCGGCGGCGAGGTCCGGCTCGCCGTCCACCTCGCCGAGATCGAGGCCAGCGCAGAAATGGTCGCCCTCGCCATGGAGGACAACCGCGCGGACTGCCGCGGGCAGGCCGGACACGGCGCGGGAGAGGCCCGCCACCATGTCCTCGCTCAGGGCATTGCGCTTGGCAGGGCGCGCCAGCCGGATGACGGCGACCGCCCCCTCGATGTGGAGGTTCAGACCCGGGTAGGGTGAAAGGTCAGACACGGACGTCGCTCCCACGGAACCATTATTGGTTATTTGATATAACTATTTTCCAGCGCGGCGCTTGTGTCAATGGGGGAAGTGCCTATACCGCTCCCTGTCGCGCTGCGACCGGGTTTCACGAGGTGGTGATGGCGCTGGATCTGGGGCCTCTCGACGGACATGTCGGCTATCTCCTGCGCCGGGCGCAGCTTGCCGTCTTTGCCGATATCGGTGCGGGGCTCGCCGCACATGCCATGTCGCCGGCGGACTATGCGGTGCTCACCGTCATCGACAGCAATCCCGGCGCGGGCCCCTCCCAGGTCGCCGAGACGCTGGGCATCCAGAAGACCAATTTCGTGCCCCTGATTCGCCGGATGGAGGCGCGGGGCCTGGTGCTGCGGACGCCATCCGCGCGCGACAGGCGGTCCGTGGATCTGACACTGACCGAGGACGGAAAGACCTTCCTTGCCACCCTGCACGCCATGGCACAGGCCCATGTCGATCGCGTCCGCGACCATCTCGGCCCGGCCGAATACGAAGCACTGCTCGCGCCGCTGCAACGGCTTGCGAGGCTCACGCGCCCGGCGTGAGCGCGCAGCGGGCGACAGGCGTCGTCCGCTGGATGCAAGAGCTGGCGTCCGGCTATTCGGCGGCCGCGTGGAGCTTCGTTCCGGCCAGCTCACGGAAATCCGGCATCGGCGCCAGCCAGCGCCTGGTCAGCGCTTCGGCCCGGGTCGACCAGGCGAAGTCGTCGCGGCCATGGACGCGCCAGAGCACCTGATCCGAAAGCTCGAGCAAGGCGAAGGCGCCCGCCGGCTCGCCCGCCGTCGCGAAGGTTTCGGTCAGCGACTGCAGCGTCAGATGGGCAATGCCGTCCACCATGGTCAGCGTATTCCAGTGGACGTGGCCGGAGATCCAGACGACCGGCACCTTTGCAAGGCGCAGCGCCGCCCGGACCCGTTCGGCCGTCGGATAGGTCGAGAAGCGCGCATTGTTCTCGAACCAGCGGTTGCCGACCTGCGAATGGCCTGAGACCGGCACGTGGCTGACGATGGCGAGCGGACGGTCGGCGGCGCCGATCGTCGCGGCGAGCCACGCGAGATCGGCGTCCTGCAGCGCAAAGCCGCCCGGCCGGTGCAGCCTGGCGTCGGCGCGCCAGACGACGATCCGCCAGTCACCGATGTCGATGGTCTCATGGCCGGCGGTCCGGCCGAGGATGGCGTCGTTGTCGGCAACCTCCAGATGGTCGCGGTCGTGGTTGCCGTCGAGATGGAAACGCGGATGGGCGATGGGGGCAAAGGCCTCGGCCACTTCCCGCTCCAGCACGAGATCGCTCTCCCGCGCCTCGTCGGAGATGCGGTCGCCGAGATCGAGGACGATGTCGGGATCAGCCTCGGCGACGAAGCGGCGGAACTCCTCCATCAGGCCGAGCGCGGCCGGCCCGGCCTTCGAAAACGACGGCTTGCCATGGTGGATGTCGGTGACGATGCACAGGCGTGCGGCGCGGGTCATGGGCGGTTCTCGACGGGCAGGGGAAGGAGCAAGGCCCGCCCCGCCGGGGCGGGACGGGCCGACGGCGTGGATGGGGATCAGCTGGCGCGGCGCGGTAGCAGCGGCTGCACCGCGGTGGCCATGGCGGTCAGCGCCTCGTCGGCGCCCTTCGACTTGTTCACCACCGACTGCAGGTGATCGTTGATCACGTCGGTGATGCGCAGGGCGTTCTGGCCGGGGAAGGCGTACCAGCCGTTGATCACGTCCTGCTGGCGGATGGCGACCAGGTGGTTCGGGTTGTCGCGATAGAACTTGCCGAGCATGTCCTCGCGCTGCGCAGGAATGGTCGTACCTGGCATGTAGCCGGTGGCGTTGACCATGGTCGTCGCGCCGACCGGACCGGTGGCATATTTGATGAACTTCCAGGCTGCGTCCTGCTTGGCACGGTCCTTGGTGAACATCATGGCGACATTGCCGCCGGCCGGCAGGCGCGGATTGGCGGCAGAGAGCGGGAAGCGGCCGCAGACCAGCTTGAAGCGCCCGCCGATCTCGCGGTTGTAGCGGCCGAGCTGGGCGGTGGACTGCATCGACATGCCCAGGCGGCCCGAGAAGAAGTCCTGGAAGGCCGTATCCGGGCGGATGTCGGGCATCTTGCCGTCGTCAACCAGCTTGCGCAGCACGCGGATCGCTTTCTGGCCCGGCTCGTCGGCAAAGGCGACGCGGCTCTCGTCGGCGTTCAGCATCGTCCCGCCATGCGACATGACGAGGGCCTGCCAGGCCCAGTTGCCAGTGATGGTCCAGTCGTAGAAAAGGCCGGTCCGGTTCTGCGCCGGAGCCTGGATGGCCGCGGCGAGGCGGGTGACCTCGTCCCAGCTGGTCGGCAGCTTGTCGGGATCGCCGCCGGCGGCCTTCAGCAGGTCAACATTGTAATACATGATCGGCGTCGACATAGCGAAGCCGATACCGGTCTGCTTGGTGCCGGTCTGGCCGAGCGACAGGAGCGACGGCGAGAAGCCGAGCGAGGCGGTCTCCGGATCGGCGTCCATGAAGGGCTTGAGGTCAACGGGAATGCGGCGCTCGTCCAGGGTGCGCTGGCGGTTGAGGCCATGGAAGGCGATGTCCGGCAGGGTGTTGGTCACGACGTCGCGCAGATTGCGCTGAAGGATTTCCTCATAGCCCACCTCGGGCGCGCGCAGCGTCACCTTGATGGTCGGGTTGGCCTTCTGGAAGTCGGCGACGATCTTTTCCATCAGGTCCTTGAACAGGACCGGAATGGAGTACTGCACCTGCAGTTCCACCGGCGTGGACTGGGCGCGCAGGTAGGCAGGCAGGGCCACCGTGGCGGCGGCGCTGGCGATGAATGTGCGGCGGGTCGTGGTCATGGTCACTCCAGGGGTCAGAGGCATGCGTCAGGAAAGAGCGAGCCGGGGGCCGGCGTCGCGGGGCGTCGGGTCGGCCGCCGGGGGATGCTCGGTCGTCCCGTAGATCGCGGTGAAGGCCGCGGTGTCGAAGGCGCTCGCCGGGCCGTCGAGGACGACCCGTCCCGCCCTGAGGGCGACGACGCGGTCGGCGAAGCGGCGGGCGAGTTCGACCTGATGGAGGGCGCAGAGGACGGCGATGCCGCTTTCGCGCGCCACCGTCCGCAGGACGCCGAGGACATTCTCTGCTGATTGCGGGTCGAGGCTCGAGACCGGCTCGTCGGCGAGCAGGATGCGCGAGCGTTGCGCCAGGACCCGGGCGATCGCGACCCGCTGCTGCTGGCCGCCCGAGAGGGAATCGGCGCGCTGATAGGCCTTGTCGAGGACCCCGACGCGGTCGAGGCAGGCGAGCGCCAGCTGGCGATCCTCGTGCGGGAACAGGCGGGTAACGACCCGCCATGTCGCCACATGCCCCATGCGGCCAGCGAGCACGTTGTCGATCGCCGACATGCGGCCGATCAGGTTGAACTGCTGGAAGATCAGGCCGACATCGCGGCGCGCCCGTCGCAGTTCGCTGCCGCTGAGCTTGGCGAGATTGCGCCCGAGGACTGCGACCGTACCCTTGTCCGGTGCCACGAGCCGCGTCACGCAGCGGAACACTGTCGACTTGCCTGCCCCCGACGGGCCGACCAGGGCAACGACCTCACCCGGCCTGACGGCGAGCGAGACGTCGGCCAGCGCCGTCGTGGCTCCATAGGCCTTGGTGACGCCGTCGAGGGCGAGAACCTCCGCCATCAGACGAGCCTCCGCCGGAGCCAGGCCGAGAACTGGTCGATGGCCGTGACCATGACCAGCACGATGACCGAGAGAGTCAGCAGCTTCTGGAAGTCGAGCAGGTCGATCGCGGCCTTGATCTCGATGCCGATGCCGCCGGCGCCAACGATGCCGAGGATGGTCGACGTGCGGACATTGGCCTCCCACACATAGAGCGAGACCGAGGCGAGGTTCGGCAGGACCGAGGGCAACATCGCATAGGTGACGATCTTGGTCTGGTTGGCACCGGACAGCGCCGCGGCCTCCAGCGGCGCCGGCGGAATGGTCTCGATGGCCTCGGCGTTGAGCTTGGCGATGACCCCCAGCGAATGGACGATCATGCCAAGCACGCCGGCGAAGGGGCCTAGGCCGACGGCCGCGACGAAGAGGATGGCAAAGACGACCGTGTCGATGCCGCGGAAGGCGTTGACGACCGCCCGCACCGGAATGGACAGCAGCGGCGAGGGCGTCATGTTGCGGGCGATGAAAATCGACAGGGGAAAGGCCAGCAGCGTCGCCACCGTCGTCCCCACCGTCGCGATCGCCACCGTTTCGAGGGCGCGATAGACGAAGGCGTCGAAGTCGCCCGTATAGGGCGGCCAGGCCGTCGAGGCCCAGGCCCAGAGCCGTGGCAGGCCAGTCACCAGCTTGGCGGGGTCGACCTCGGCGATCCGCACCGAGGCCACCACGAAGGCGACGACGGCAACCCCGACCGCCACCCGCGCCAGGAAGGCGCGGGACCAGAAGGTGACCGGCGGCTCCACATAGGAGCCGTCGGTGCGCCGGGTCGGGGTCGCCGGTTGGGACATGGTCAGGAGGTCCGGATGACGCCGAGATCGCGGCCCATCTTCTCGAGGACCTCGTAGGGTGCGTGGGTAGCGGTCACGAAGCCGGTATAGGGCCAGGGCAGGAGCTTCTTCTCCTCGTCGGAGAGACCGGCCAGCGACGCCGCCAGCGCATCGGCGCGGGCCTGGGGGAAGCTCTTCGAGACGACAACGCACTCGTTCGGCAGCGGGTCGGATTCCCACACGATGGTGTTGGATGTCGCCTGGATCGTGCCGTTGCGGATCATCGTGTTGCGGTGGGTGTCCCAGCCGGTGGCGAGATCGACCTGACCGTTGATCGTCGCCATCTGCGCGGCGGCAGCGGAGGCGCCTTCGGCATAACGGCCGAAGAAGGTCTTCGGCTCGATGCCCTTGGAACGGAGGAAATGGGTCGGTACCAGCCAGCCCGAGGTCGAGCCGACGTCGAGCATCTGCATCGACAGGCCGCGCGCATCCTCGGGGAACCTGGCGACGTTGAGGCCCGGACGGCCGACGATGATCGCCTTGTAGGTGGGGATGCCGTTGACCAGCATCGTGTTGATGATGCGCGCCTCGCCGCGCACCTTGGCGAGGATGTAGCCCCACGGGCCCATCTGCGCGACGTCGATCTGCTCGTTGGCGAGCGCGGTCGCGATGCCGGCCCAGTCGTTGGCCACCTGCAGTTCAAGATTGAAACCCGCCTTTTCGGCGATGGCCTTGTAGACCGGCTCCCAGACGCGGCGGGTGTCGGCCTGGGTCGGCTGCTGCGGGCCGAGGCCGATCTTCAGCGTCGGCCGTGCCTGGGCGAGAGCGGGGGCGGCCATGGCAGCTCCGGCGGCGGCAAGAAGGATGCGGCGATCGATCAGGGTCATGAGAGGTCTCCTTGGGGGGTCGAGATCACTTGACGGCGGTCATGGTGACGCCGTCGATGAACCAGCGCTGGGCAGCGAGGAACGCGATGACGAGGGGGGCGGTGATGGCCGTCGCCGCGGCCATGAGCGGGCCGTAATTCGTCCCGGCCTCGGCATTGGCGAAGAAGACGACGCCGAGCGGCGGGGTGGCGAGGTGCTCGGACTGGACGACGATGAGCGGCCAGAAGAACTCGTTCCAGTTCCACACCAGCGACAGGACGCCGAAGGCGATCACTGCCGGCATCGCGGTCGGCATCATGATCCGCCAGACGATGGCGAATTCGCCGAGACCGTCGAGGCGGGCGGCATTGATGAGATCGTCCGGCACGGTGAGGAAGAACTGCCGCATCAGGAAGATGCCGAAGACCGAGATGGTCGAGGGCAGGATGATGGCGGCATAGGTGTTCAGCAGCCCGAGCTGCCAGAGCAGGATATAGAGCGGGATGGCGGTCACCTGCGGCGGGATCAGCAGGCCGAGCAGCACCAGCATGAACATGGTCTCGCGGCCGCGCCATCGCAGCTTCGCCAGCGCATAGGCGCAGGGCAGCGCCGTCAGCAGCTGGCAGGCGAAGATGGAGCCGGTGACGATGAAGCCGTTGAGGATGTAGCGGGCGAGCGGCTGTTTGGTGAAGGCGTCTGCATAGTTCTGCCAGGCGTGCCACTGTTTCGGCAGCAGCGTGAATTCCGGCGAGAAGATCTCGCCCGACGGCTTCAGACTGACCGAGATCATGATGACGAAGGGGGCCAGCATCAGGAAGGCGCCGAGGCCCAGCGCCGCATGGCGGAAGAGCTGGAAGCCGAGACCGGTCGCGGCGATGGAGCGCGTGCGCATGGGGCCCCTCAACCGTAATGGGTGTTGCGCTCCTGCAGGCGCACCTGGATGACGGTGACCAGCAGGACAAAGCCGAGGAAGACGACGGTAAGGGCCGCCGCATAGGCCGAGCGCAGGAAGGAGAAGCCCTCCTGGTACATCTGGAACAGCAGCACGTTGGTGGCCTTGTTCGGGCCGCCGTCGGTCAGCACCTGCACCGTGTCAAAGACCTGGAAGGCGCGGATCGCGGTGATGGTGACGACGAACAGCATGGCCGGCCCGAGCATCGGCCAGGTAACCCTTCGGAAGCGCTCGAAGGCGCCGTCGGCCCCGTCCACTGCGGCGGCCTCGTAGAGATCCTTCGGGATCGCCTTCAGCCCGGCGATGAAGAGCACCATCGACAGGCCGATCGCCTGCCAGATGCCGATGACGCCGAGGGCGAAGAGTGCGGTGTCCGGGTTCTTCAGCCAGTCGGTCGTGGGAATTCCGACGAAGGCGAGGGTCAGGTTGATGGCGCCGACCGTCGGATGGAAGGCGAACTGGAAGACCAGCGCCATGGCGAGCAGGGTCGAGACCACCGGCAGGAAGAAGGCGGCGCGGTAGAAGCCCCTGAGGCTCTCGCCCGCCTCGATCAGGATGGCGGCGCCGAGGCCGAGAAAGACCGATAGCGGCACTACGAAGGCGACATAGGTGAGCGTGTTGCGCAGCGTCTTCCAGAACACTGCGTCGCCGGCCATCTCGCGATAGTTTTCGAGCCCTGCCCAGGCGATCTCCGGCATGCCGAAGGTCCAGTCGGTGAAGGACAGCACGAAGACAGCGACCGTCGGCCCCAGCAGCAGGATCCAGATCAGCGCGAAGGCCGGTCCCGCCAGCACCCAGGCGGCGAGCTGCTCGGCCGTCTCGCCCGCGCGGGCCCTGGCGGGGCGGGCGAGCCCTGTCGGTGCGGCGAGGGCGAGGTCAGACATGGACCGTCTCTCCCCGCGCGGCCGGCACCAGGGGCGGGGATGACTGGCGGACGGCGATCCGCTTTCCGTCCTTGCCGAAGACCAGGACCCGGCGCGGGTCGGTCGACAGTGCGACCGGGTCGCCTGTCCTCAGGGCCGCTGCCGCCGACGGTTCGATCCGCGTGACGAGAGGCCGGGTCAGCGGGCTGGCGACGACATGGACCAGCGTCTCGGCGCCGAGCATCTCGACATGACGGATCGTGCCGACGAGGGCGATGGCGTCGCTGGCCGCCCCGTGCGTCACCATCAGCGCCTCGGGGCGGATGGCCACCGTCACTTCCGCGCCCGGCTGCCCCTCGACCGTAACCGGCCAGGGCGTCCCGATCACCTCGACGCGTCCGTCGGCGCCGATTCGGCCCGGCAGCGTGTTGATCTCCGGCGTACCGATGAACGTGGCGACGGCGAGGTCCTGCGGGTCGTCATAGATGACCTGCGGCGGGGCGACCTGCAGCAGGTGGCCCCCCATCATGACCGCCACCCGGTCCGACATGGTCATTGCCTCGGCCTGGTCGTGGGTGACGTAGACGAAGGTGGCGCCGAGCGAGCGGTGCAGTTCCGAAATCTCGGTGCGCGCCTGCACCCGCATCTTGGCGTCGAGGTTCGACAGGGGCTCGTCCATGAGGAAGGCCTTGGGCCGGCGCACCATGGCGCGGGCGAGCGCCACGCGCTGGCGCTGGCCGCCGGAGAGCTGGGCCGGCTTGCGGGCGGCGAGATGGCCGATGCCCAGCCCCTCGGCAACGGCCTTGACGTCCCGGTCTATGCCGGCTCGGGCTGCCCGCGCACCCGGCATGAAACGTCCCGCCAGGGGCAGGCGCTGGAGCGCCGACAGGCGCCGCATCTCCAGCGGCAGGGCGATATTCTCCGCCACCGTCATATAGGGGTAGAGCGCATAGGACTGGAAAACCATGGCGACGTCGCGCGCCTTCGGCGGCAGGTCGTCGACCATGCGTTCGCCGATCAGGACATCACCGGAATCCTGGGTCTCCAGGCCGGCAATGATGCGCAGGAGCGTGGTCTTGCCGCAGCCCGAGGGACCGACCAGCGTCAGGAATTCGCCATCGGCGATGTCGAGCGAGACGCCGTGCAGGATCTGCGCGTCCTTGAAGCTCTTCCGGATGTTCCGCAGCGATATGCCGGCCATCGTTCCGCCTCCGCCGTCGAGGCGACGGCTTCACTTGTCGCCTTTAAGCCGACAAGTTAACGGGCGTGTGACGGCATGCCGGATTTGCCGCAGTGCGGCAGGACGCTTCAGAGCGTGTCGATGCGCAGGATGAGGCTGCCGCTGGGAATGACGGCATTGCCGTAGAGCAGGGGCCGGCCCTCGGCGTCGCTGTCGACATACATCATCACCAGAACCGGCGCATCGAGCGGGATCGCAAGGGCTTCCGCCTCGCGCGGACGCGGCATCCGGCAGTCGATCCATGTCGAGGTGCGGAAGAACTGGTCGACGCCGAATTCGGCCAGCGCCTCGGTGAAGCTGCCCGTCCGGCGCACCGCCGCGTCGATACCGGCGAAGCGGACATGTTCCAGCACGTGGTAGGAATAGATCAACAGGGCAGGGGCGGCGCCGCGCACGCTCTCGACGAGCAACAGGGGCGTTCCCTCGGTCAGTCCTAGCAGCCCGCCGACGGAGGAACTCGCCGCCCGCCCGCTGGCATCGATGACGCGCGCCGACGGCGCCGCATTCATCTGCCGCTCGATCTCGCTCCATTTGGAATCGCGGTTGATGCGATATTCCGGCGGACGGTCCTCGACGAAGACGCCGCGCCCGCGCCGCGCCCGCACCATCCCGACCATGGCGAGATTGGCGAGTGCCGTCCGCACGGTGTGGCGGTTGACGGCGAACCGCTCGGCGAGGTCGTTCTCCGAGGGCAACTGGTCGCCGGGCCCGATCAGGCCGGACCGGATCTCCGCTTCCAGTTCGCTTTGGATGAGCCGCCAGACGGGGAAACGGTTCTTGGCCATCAGTGTCGCATCGGGGAGGGGGCTGGGCCATGAGGCCGTGAGGAAGACGTCAGGCACATGACGCCGGCCGCTCGGGCCGCGCCGGCGCGGACCTTGTCCTATCCGGACCTGTCCGCGTCCGCGCCGAACACCGCGTGGTCGCCGCGTTCGACCCGCGCCTCGCCGCGGATGACGCTGGCGTAGAAGTCGACCAGCCTGTCGCTGCCGGTCGAGGGGGTTGCATCTTCGTCGTAACGCCCGGTCACGGGATCCCCGACCAGCATGGATTCGGTGGCGTAGTAGCGACCGATCCGCGCCAGTTCGGCCTTGACAGCCAAGGACGGCACGACCCGCCCGAGCAGCGCGAGGGCTGCGATGACGGTGTCGAGGACGCCGATCGGCACCCGCCGGTAGCGCGGCGGGCGTCCGGTGAGGGCGAAGAGCGCCTCGCCCTGGTCACGGGGGGTGAGGGCCGGCCCTGGGCCGCCGATCGGCAGGATCGCGTCGTGTTTGTCCTGGTCATCGAGGCAATCGCAGAGAAAGGCAGCGAGGTCGGCGTCGCTGATCGGCTTGCAGGCCGTCAGGGTGCCGTCGCCGAACATCAGAAAGGGCTTGCCGGCCTGCACCCGGGCGATCTGGCCCGACAGCGACTTGAAGAAGGCGGTGGGGCGGACGATCGAATAGGTGAGCCCCGAGCCGATCAGCGCCGTCTCGAAGGCGAGCTTGGCCTGCTGGAACGCCAGGAGCGGCTTCTGCACGCAGATCGCCGAGAGCAGGACCATCTGGCTGGCGCCCGCCTGCCGGGCTGCCGCGAGGACGTTCATCTGGGCCGCATGGTCGATGGCCCAGGCATCTTCCGGCGCCCCGGTCCGCGATGCCAGGCAGGAGACGACCGCATCGAAGCGGTCGTCCGCAGCGAGGATGGGCCCGGGATCGGTGATATCGCCGAAGCGGATTGTCGCGCCTGCCAGCAGGCGCGCGGTCTCGTCCCTGTCGAGCCGCCCGCCAACCCCGGCGCGGGGCCGGACCACACAGGTCACGGCATGCCCGCGCGCGACGAGGGCCGCGGCGGCCGCCTGACCGATCGTGCCGGTCGCGCCGAACAGCAGGACGCGTCGCGGCCGCGGTGACATGGCTGCGGCGGGACGGGATCCGGTGGCAAGGGAGGCGTGAGGCGGCGGGTCCATGAGGATCGTGTGATCAAGGCCGGTTCCGTGGCGGGAATCAAGCCGGGCGTCGCCGACCTGAACGCTGGCGGTGCCCTCCGGTTCACCCCGCATTCAAGGCATGCCGCAAATGATCCCCTGGTCAGCCACAAGGAGGAAACGCATGGCCACAATCATACCAGACTCCCGCATGTTGAACCGCCGGGCGCTGCTCGCCACCGCCTCGGGCGCAGCCGCTGTGATGGTGACCGCCGGGCTCGCTCCCGCCGCCGCGCAGCCGGCGCCGTCCATCGCCCCGGTGACGGTCCCTGTCGCCACGGCCATCTCGCCGGCCACGCCGGAAGAGATGCAATGGGGCTGGCGCCGCCGCCGCTGGCGCCGTCGCCGCTTCGGCTGGCGCCGACGGATGTGGCGCCGCCGTCGGATGTGGCGCCGCCGCCGCTATTACTGGTGACGCTGCGCCGGTCGCCCGGCGAGAGTCACGAGGCCCGCCGTTCCAGGATGGCGGGCCTTTCCGTTTCGGTAGGTCACATCGTGTCGGGCGTCTGGATCGGATCTTCCGGTTGCGGCGCATCGGGCTCCGGTTCCGGCTGGTCGGGCTGCGGCGGGCCCGGCTGGGGAAACGGCGCCGGCATGGGCGGCTGCGGGGTGCCGAAATAGGGGGTGCCGAGAAGGGTCGGTGCGGTCTGTAGGGTCATGGCTGGTCTCCGGGTCGGGTGCCGGATCAACCCCCGATGACGCTCATCGTTCCGGACCGCGCGCACGGCCGGGCGGCCATGCCGCACTTTCCGCTTCCCGATCCGATTCAAACGGTTCAAGCTCGTGTCCAAGGCAAGGCCCGCCCGTGCGGGACCCACAAATTGCCGGGAGGAAACCCATGAAGAAGCTGATGCTGGCGCTGCTCGGCGCCTTGGCCCTGACGGCCGTTCGGGCGGAAGCCCAGACCGCCGCCCCCGCCTGGCCGCAACGCCAGGTCACCGTGATCGTGCCTTTCACGGCGGGCGGCACCACCGACCTCTTCGCCCGCATCTTCACGCAGGCGATGCAGCAGAAATACGGCACGGCCTTCGTGGTGGAGAACCGGGCCGGTGCCGGCGGTACGGTGGGCGCCACCGCCGCCGCGCGCGCCGCCAAGGACGGCTATACGCTGTTCGTCGGCACGGCCAGCACCCACGCCATCGCCCCGTTCGTCTACAAGGCGCTGAACTATGACGCGGATCGCGACTTCCAGCCGATCAGCCTTTTCGCCACGCTGCCCAACATGCTGGTTGTGTCGAACCAGATTCCGGCGCGGACCATGGGCGAGTTCGTCGCCTATGCGAAGGCCAATCCCGGCAAGCTGAACTATGGCTCGTCCGGCATCGGCGCCTCGAACCACATTCCGGCCGAGATCATCTCGAACCTCATCGGCACGCCGATGACGCATATTCCCTTCCGTTCCTCCAACGAGATCATGAACGCGCTGGTCGGCGGCCACATCCATCTCGCCTTCGACAACATCACCTTCGCGCTGCCGCAGTCACAGGGCGGCACCGTGCGCGCCATCGCCGTGACATCGAAGGAGCGCAGCCCGACCGCGCCGGAAATCCCGGCCATCGCCGAGACCTTCCCGGGCTTCGACATCGGCACGTGGCACGGGCTTTTCGCGCCGGCCGGCGTACCGCGCGCCGTCGTCGACCAGGTGGCAGCCGACGTGAAGGAGATCTTCTCCCGCCCCGACGTGGTGGCGAAGCTGAAGGAGATCGGCGCCGTCGCCGCACCCAACACGCCGGACGTCTTCACCGCCTTCGCCCGGTCCGAGCGCAGCCGCTACCAGGTCATCGTCCGCGAAGCCCGTATCGAGCCGCAGTGAGCTTCGGCGGGAACCGGGTCACGATCCGCGCGTTGTCTGTCCCGAAACGGCCGGAGCCTCAGTGGCCCCGGCTGGTGGGGAAGGACCCGTGTGGATCGGCTTTCTGGTTGTCCTGCTTGTCGTGATCCTGGTGTTCGGCGGCTATCACGGCGGTGCAGCGGGCGCTGGCGGGTCGGTGATCACCCTGCTGGCCGTGCTGGCTGGGCTGCACCTCGGCGGCTGGCTGCCGGCCCCAGGGTGGTAGTGCCGCCGCGGGGCCACTAGCGCCCCGCCTTCTCCCGCCAGGCCGCGAAGTCGACCCGGCTCTGCTCGTCGGTCGGCGGATAGAGGCCGAGGATCGAGCGGCCCGCGAGTACCATCTCCGTCACGAAGTCCTCGAAAACCGTCATCTCCACGGCCTCCGTGGCGATCTCGTCGGCGATGGCAGCGGGGATGATCACCACGCCGTCGCCGTCGCCCACCACCACGTCGCCCGGCCAGACCGCGGCGTCGCCGCAGCCGATCGGCACGTTGATGTCCACCGCCTGGTGCAGGGTGAGGTTGGTCGGCGCCGATGGGCGGTGGTGATAGGCGGGAATGGCGAGGCCGGCGATCTCGGCGCTGTCGCGAAACCCGCCATCCGTGACGATCCCGGCGACACCGCGCATCATCAGCCGCGAGACGAGGATGCCACCGGCCGAGGCTGCGCGGGCGTCCTTGCGGCTGTCGATCACCATGACGGCGCCGGGCGGGCAGGTCTCCACCGCCTTGCGCTGGGGATGGCCGCGGTCCTGGAACACGGTGATCGGGTTGAGATCCTCGCGTGCCGGGATGTAGCGCAGGGTGAAGGCCTCCCCCACCATGGTCGGCAGGTTGGGGTTCAGCGGTTTCACGTCCTGGATGAACTGGTTGCGCAGGCCGCGCTTGAACAGCGCCGTGCACAGGGTGGCGGTCGAGACGCCCTTCAGCTTCTCGCGGGTCTCGGTCTTGAGGCTCATGATGGGCTCCACCGCTCAGAAGATCACCGGCTCGGCCACCGGCCCGCCGAAGCTCTCTTCGAGGAAGTCGAAGTCGCAGCCCTCGTGGGCCTGCTTGATATGCTTGGTGAAGATCCAGCCGTAGCCCCGCTCGTAATGGGCCTTGGGCGGCTGCCAGGCGGCACGCCTGCGGGCGAGTTCCTCGTCCGTGACCCGCATGTTGAGGGTGCGCCCGTCGACGTCCAGATCGATGATGTCGCCGGTCTGCAGCAGCGCCAGCGGCCCGCCGATATGGGCCTCCGGCGAGACGTGCAGGATGCAGGCGCCATAGCTGGTGCCGGACATGCGTGCATCGGAGATGCGGACCATGTCGCGGATGCCCTGTTTCACCAGCTTCTTCGGGATCGGCAGCATGCCCCATTCCGGCATGCCCGGCCCGCCATGCGGCCCGGCATTGCGCAGCACCAGAACCGTGTCGGCGGTGACGTCGAGGTCGTCGCGGTCGATCGCCGCCTTCATGCTGGGATAATCGTCGAAGACGAGGGCTGGGCCGCTGTGCTTCAGGAACCGCGGCGCACAGGCGCTCGGCTTGATGACGCAGCCGTCGGGCGAGAGGTTGCCCTTCAGCACCGCCAGCGCACCTTCCGCATAGATCGGGTTCTCGACCGTCCGGATGACATCGTCGTTGTGGACTTCGGCACCGGCCAGATTCTCCGACAGCGGCCCGCCGGTGACGGTGATGGCGTCCAGATGAAGGTGACCGGTCAGCCGGGTCATCAGCGCCGGCAGGCCGCCGGCATAGTAGAAGTCCTCCATCAGATAGGTGTCGCCGCTCGGCCGGACATTGGCGAGCACCGGCACCTTGCGGCTCGCCTTGTCGAAATCGGCGAGGCTGATGTCGACGCCCGCCCGCCGCGCCATGGCGATGACGTGGATGATGGCATTGGTCGAGCAGCCCATGGCCATCGCCACCGTGATGCCGTTCTCGAAGGCCTTGCGGGTGAGGATGTCGGTCGGCTTGAGGTCGTCCCAGACCATGTCGACGATCCGCCGGCCGGCGGCGGCGCACATGCGCTTGTGGTTAGCGTCCGGCGCCGGAATGGCGGAGGCCCCGGGCAGGGTGATGCCGATGGCCTCGGCGATCGCCGTCATGGTCGAGGCCGTGCCCATGGTCATGCAGACGCCGTAGGAACGGGCGATGCCGCCCTCCACATCGGTCCAGTCGCGGTCGGAAATGTTGCCGGCGCGGCGCTCGTCCCAGTATTTCCAGGCATCCGAGCCCGAGCCCAGCGTGTGGCCTTTCCAGTTGCCGCGCAGCATGGGGCCGGCCGGCACGTAGATCATCGGCAGGCCGGCCGAGGTCGCGCCCATCAGCAGGGCCGGTGTGGTCTTGTCGCAGCCGCCCATCAGCACGGCGCCATCGACCGAATGGGACCGGATCAGTTCCTCCGCCTCCATGGCGAGCAGGTTGCGGTAGAGCATCGTCGTCGGCTTGACGTTGCTCTCTGACAGCGAGAGCGCCGGCAATTCGATGGGAAAGCCGCCGGCCTGGAAGATTCCGCGCTTCACGTCGGCGACGCGGTCCTTGAAATGGGCGTGGCAGGGTTGAGCGTCGGACCAGGTGTTGAGGATGGCGATCATCGGCTTGCCCACCCAGTCCTCCGGGGCGTAGCCCATCTGCATCCAGCGCGAGCGGTGCCCGAAGGACCTCAGGTCGTCGGGGGCGAACCAGCGGGCGCTGCGGAGGTCCGCAGGGGTCTTGCGGCGGGTCATGGGCATCTCGTGTTGGGCGTTTCGACAGGGATGGGCGGCTCTTGGCGGCCGGGGGCACATCCAAGGACGGGCGGCCGCGGATGGCAAGACGAAGTGTCGAGGACAGCGGCGATTTCGACCAAGTCGGCCAGCCAGGGGCCTTGCCCAAGGCAGGATGGTCGGTCCAGCGGCCTTGCTGGCGCTGCAACGGCCCCTGACGGGCACACCGCATCGCGCTTGCGAAAATTCAGGGCACGGCTAGGCTCCGCGGCGCGCCAGAGGACCCCGGACGGATCCCGACGCCCGGAGAATCGACCATGCGCCGTATTGCCCTCGTTGCCGTCGTTGCCCTCACCGCGCTCGCGGCCGGCGAGGCCCAGGCCGTCCGAATCCTCGGTCATGGGACCGACGCCTGCTCGGTCTGGCTGCGTGTGCGCACCACCCCGCAGGCGGCTGAATATCGCGAGTGGATGCTCGGCTACCTTTCGGCGTCGGCCTTCCACAAGAACAAGGATATCCTGCGCAACATGACCTATACGCAGGTCCTCGCGCGCGTCACGACCGACTGCCAGCGCACCCCGACCAGGCGCCTCGACGACGTGCTCGATGGCTTCCTGCGCTGAGGCGCGCCAAGCCGGCCGCGCGCCGCCGATACCCCCTTTCGGCGGCTGCGCCATCGCACGCTATCGTCCGATCATGCAGCAAGTCCTCGCCCCCGGAGCGATCGAGCCGGGGCGTTAGCGATTCATCAAGAGAAAGAGAGACAAAATACGAATGATATTTACGCTATTTTTCTGGTATTCGTATGTTGTCTCATCCGTTTTTTTACAATGTAATTTGGTGTTTTCAGCGGGATAAGCGCGGCAGCATCGCGGTCACCTTCGCTATTTGCCTCATTGCGATCTTCGGATTCATCGGTTCTGCGGTAGACTATTCGCGCGCCTCGCGGCTCCAGGCCAAACTCCAGTCCGCACTCGACGCGGCAGCGGTGGCGGCTTCGTCCCGCGCCTCGGGCAAGACGGCCGACCAGATCCGGGCGGATGCGCTGACCTACTTTGCCGCCCAGTTCAGGGAACCCGGCATACCGACGCCCCCGGTCGTCGCCACCGTGACGGGCTCAACGCTCGAACTCACGTCCACTTTGCAGATGCCGGCGAGCTTCCTCGCCGTGATCGGGATCGATTCGGTCGGGGTGGGAGCCGTCGCGAAGACCGCCTGGGGCATCACCCGCCTGAGGGTCGCCCTGGCGCTCGACAATACGGGCTCGATGGCGAATGCCGGCAAGATGGAGGCTCTGAAGACGGCCACGCTGAGCCTGCTGGCACAGCTCCAGGCCAATGCCCGGAACGACGGAGACGTTCTGGTCTCCATCGTCCCCTTCGCCAAGGTGATCAATGTCGGCGCGGCCCATCGCAATGCTCCGTGGATCCGCATGGCGGATGCAACCGTCTGCACATGGCGGGGCTGTTCGGCGAGCTGGAGCGGAGCGATCCAGGATCGCGACAGGAACAGCGACATTGCCAACGCCACGCCGACCGGGTCGTCGACCTATTTTCCGGCCATGCACGAGAGCCATACCGGCGGCACGCCGGTAGCGATCCAGTCTCTGACGTCGAACTGGGGCCAGTTGCGCTCCACCGTGGCGCAGATGACCCCGCAGGGGAACACCAATCAGGTGATCGGTCTCGCCTGGGCCTGGCAGACCCTCACTCAAGGATTGCCGATGAACGCGCCCGTCGAGGATCCGAACTACACGTTCAAGCGAGCGATCATCCTCATTTCCGACGGCCTGAACACCGAAAGCCGGCATTCCAGCCGGCAGAACGAGATCGACGCGCGTCAGACCCTGCTGTGCAATGCGGTGAAGGCCGCCGGAGTGACCCTCTACACGATCCAGGTGAACACCGGCGGCGATCCCACCTCGGCGGTGCTCAGGGCCTGCGCCAGCAGCAGCGACAAGTTTACACTGATGACCAACCCCACGCAGCTCCAGACGACCCTGACGGATATCGGCGGTCAGCTGACGCGGCTGCGCCTGACGCATTGATCGCGCCGCAGCGGAAGGCCCCGGACGGATCCGGGACCTTCGTCGGCGGTGCATGGCGCTGGGACTAGCGGCGGGCGAATCGGCTGCCGGAATGGCCGCGACCCCCCATGGCGAAGCCCGGGCGCGGGCCCGGTCGGCCGATGAAGGGGCCGGGGCGCGGGCCGGGGCGGCCGACGAAGGGACCCGGACGTGGGCCGGGCCGGCCGACGAAGGGCGCGGGACGCAGCGGACGTACCTGACGGCAGGCGGGATGCCCCGGAGCGCGGGCGCAGATGCTGCCGAGCGGGCCGGGCGTGGCACCGACGGGAAGCTGGACACCGCCGGCGAAGGGGCCGGGACGGCGGCATCCGGGTGCGAAAGGCCGTGTGGCACAGATCGGCCGGCACCAGGACGGCCGGATACCCGTCGCGCAGGACGGCGGCAGGCCGACATGGCCGGGGCGGCAGCCGAAGGCCCAGGGATGGCGCCGGCAACGATCGATGATGACGATCCCGCCGCCGGGGATGAAGGCGGGCCCGCCGGGGATGAATTCCGGGCCGCCATGGGCCATGACCGGGCGCTCGGGAGCCAGCCGCGGTGGCACGTAGCCTGCCACCGGCGCCGGTGGTGAGGCGGTGCGGCAGCCATGGTTGAACGAGGCCTGGTCCTGCGTCTGCCAGCCGTCACGTGGCGGCTGGTTGCCATGCTGCTCGGGCAACATCGGCGCCCAGCTCACCTGATGGGGCTCGGCGCGCCAGACCACCCAGCCGGGGCCGAAATTGGCGTCCGCCGCCCAGACCCAGCCATGCTGGGGATCATTGGCCCAGCGGCCGTGACGGTGGACGATGGCGCCCCAGGGCGTCGGGTCGTTGAACACCCAGCTTCGCTGCTCGCGGTCGAACTGCCAGTGGCAGCGCGGATAGGGCGACCAGCCCGGCATGGCGATCTGCTCCGACGGCTTCCATACCTCGCCGTAGAGCGGGTGGGTGTGGAAGTCGCCGAACTGTTGCAGCGTCGCGCGGAAGGCATCCATGGGGCTCGGCATCCTCTGCTGGATGGCTGCACCGGGGCTGCCCTCCTCGGGTGGTGGCGGAGGCGCCCCTGCGCCGGGGGCGGTGGCAAGGGCCTGGCCGATCGACAGGCTCATGGCCAGCGCAAGCGTCGACACGACGGATGCAATGCGTGAATGGAATGTCTGGGACATCACAGCTCTCCTCGCGGGCGCCTAGCGCGCTCCCCCATCCGTCGTTCGCAGCGGGGGAAAAGTTCACGCATGGCGGCGAGAATGGTGGCAGTCGCGATCCCGGTTAGGCCTTTGATCGGGCGAGATCTTCGGCTACACACGCTGCATGTGGCTGAACCAGCGAACCGTCGACGCGATCAGGCTGATGGCAGAGCTGTCGGCCCGCTGGCCCCATGCGGTCAAGGCGGCCGAACTGGCGGCCATCACTGGCATCACCTTCCTCAACGTCCAGAAGACGGCCCATGCGCTGTCGCGCGCCGGGCTGCTGGAGGCCGAGCGCGGCCGCTATGGCGGCCTCAGGCTGGTGCGCGCCGCCGACGAGATGAAGGTGGCCGAGATCGTCCGCGCCTTCGAGCCGGCGGACTGCCCGGTCAACTTCCTCGATGCTGACCAGACGCGTGACCCGGTCTCGACGCTGATGTTCCGCGCCCATCGCGGCTTTTTCCAGCCACTGGAAGAGACGACGCTGGCCGATATCGAGCCCCGCGCCATCGCCCGCAAGGATGGTCAGGCGGCGCCGCGTGCGAGCCGCATCTCCGCATAGTGCTGCGGCAGGACGATCGGCAGGCCGCCGGTTCCGTCCGCCTCGCGGCAGAGGTCCACGCCGAACACCTCGTGCACCGCCGCCCGCGTGATCACCGCCCCCGGCGCGCCCAGCGCATGAAGGCGGCCGCCGCTCATCACCAGGATCCGGTCGGCGAAGGTGGCGGCGAGGTTCAGGTCATGCAGGACGGCGATGACCGCAACCCCCACGCGCGCGAGGCCTGCGGCGCTCTCCATCAGCGCGATCTGGTGGGAAAGGTCGAGATTGGCCACCGGCTCGTCGAGAAAGAGGACCTGTCTCGCGCTGGTCTGCCGGCCCGCCTGGAGCTGCGCGAAGGTGCGGGCGAACTGCACCCGCTGCTGCTCGCCGCCCGACAAGGTCTGGTAGCTTCGGGCCGCGAGATGGGCAATGTCGGCCGCATCCAGCGCATCAGCGATGATTCGCTCGCGCAGGGTGCGGGCGAGGGCACGCCCGACACTGTCGATGCCGATCCGCACCACCTCGGCCACCGTGAAGGGAAAGGCGAGGCGGGTCGCCTGCGCCATCACCGCGCGCTGCGAGGCGAGCTGCCAGGCCGGGATGGCGCCGAGGGCCCTGCCGTCGAGGCGCACGGCGCCGCTGGTCGGCGCCACCTCGCCGGTGAGCAGCTTGATCAGTGTGGTCTTGCCGGCGCCGTTCGGGCCGACCACCACCAGGACCTCGCCGGCGGCCAGGGCCAGCGACACGCCGTCAACCGGCTTGTGGCGCCCGTAGGTGACGCCGACCGCTTCAGCCTCGATGAGGTTCGTCATGCGTCGAGCGTCCGGTCGCGGCGTAGCAGCAGCCACAAGAAGAAGGGGGCGCCGATCGCCGCCGTGAGGATGCCGATGGGCAGTTCCGCCGGCGCCACCATGGTGCGGGCGAGAAGATCCGCCCCGGTCAGCAGGATGGCACCGAGAAGGGCGGACAGGGGCAGCAGCATCCGGTGATCCGGACCGAAGAGCAGCCGGATGAGATGCGGCACGACGATGCCGACGAAGCCGATGA